>NZ_CP024847.1:313406-626813 GCF_002892535.1 Aquella oligotrophica
GACGCTGCTGTTTCCGGCTTATTAAAATCAATAAGACGAATTAGATTATCAATAATTTTTTCTTTTTGAGTAAAGTTAATCTCTGAATCAATTTTTTTTGCAAAATTAAAATAAAGATTATAAAAATGTTCTAATAATTCTGAATTATCACTTAAATCTTTAGAAATTTCGTCAAACAGCTTCAATAAATTATCAAAATATTTTTCATTATTTTTTATATTATTTTTGAGCCAAGCTAAGAGGTTATCATATTTATATGAATCTTTCAACCTATCTCTAATCATCTTTTTTATTAATTCAATATCAGAAGGTGATGAGTTAATTAAATATCTTAAAATTAAAGTATTGAGTACTACATAGCCTAAACAAGATTTCTGTGGAATTTTAAATTTTGATTTATCTTGATAGTAGGCTATATAATTTGTTAGATTTTCTGTGAAGTCTTTTTCTGTTATGTTTTGATTACTATTTTTCTCTGTTTGGTTTGCATTTATTATGATTTTATTTATCATAAGATCATTTAGCTCCTCTTCAAGTATAAAGTAATGCTCAATAAAATCAAGTAAATTGCCTTTATCTTTAGACTCAAACAGCTCTTTGATAATAGTAACAGCTTTCAAAGACAGCTGTGCTGCATCTTGATCTTCTGCTATTTTGTACAACATTCTGTTGCTAAAGTCTTTTAAAGAAAGTCTTCATTACCAAATTTGTCAGTAATAAGGGTTTTACTAACTAGTCCAAAATCAAAAATGGTCAGCATGTCATTAAATAATTCATCAATTCTTTCCTGTGTATATTTATTAACGTAGGCTTCCTGTTTTTCAGATTTTTCATTTCCTTGTAACTCATTATTTGAATTAGGAAAATTTAATTGCGCAATTAAATCATGAATACTATTCTTTGGATAAGGTGAAATATAATTGTTATTTTGAATAGTTTCTATTTTTTTAGATTTTTTTATTTCCAGATATACGCATCCTAATTTAGCAAGCATATCCAAATAATGAGGGTTTTTGATATATAAATAAAATAATTCAGTATAATATCCATCTTTACCAAAGAGATGTTTGACGTATTTAGGGCGATACTCTTCTGCAAAAGATTTTTCATTCCACCATTTTAGTCCTTTGATTATGTTATTGATTTGATGTTTAATTATTCTGATATTAGAAGTAATATCATAAATGAATTTTATTCCTGCTTTAATATTATCATTTTTATCATTTGCTTGTAAGATTGCTTCTATTTCTTGATTTTGATCATTACTTAGTATTTCACGAATTATGTCAGGATATATTACATCAAATTTCTTAGAAATATTATAGGTATCACAAATAATCTTTTCCCTCAGACTTGCAAAAGCTTTATTCTCAGCTAATTCATCTTCATTCGCTGTCAAAATAATTTTACATTTTTTATGTTCCTGTAGGTAGAAGATTAAGCTGATTATAGCCTCTACATGGATATTATTTAATTTGACAATCCGTTCAACATCATCAAAAATTATCACTCTGCCAGACCAAATAAAATCTTTCAGGGTAACTGAAGATAGTTTTATTAATAGGGAAATAAGATTTATTTTAAACAAAAATTTTATTAAACTGTTTGGTTGGCTTTCTATAATTATATGTTCAACTAGGTTACGATAGTTTTCAAATTCAGAACAGTTTAGATATACAAAAGGGACTGACTGGGATAATTGGCAATTAATCAGATTTTCTTTAATAAAAGTAGTTTTGCCAGCACCCCATTTACCGTTAAGTAAAACAATACTATTTTTAGATTCAAGAAGTGATTTGTATATAAAGCCTGCTTTTTCATTGTTTAACTGACTTAACCGGATTTTATCTATCAATTTTCTGCTTTGACAATCACGTAGAAAATATAAAGTAGCTAATGTTAGGAATGAGAAAATACCCCAAAAATAAAAAACGTTATTAAATACAGATTTAATTAAGTTTAATAAATCAGTCTTTATTGCTTCATTTGGTGGCGTTGGATTTAAGAAAGTAAATTTGAGGTCATATTTGTAGCTATTAAGGATTGGTGTTGCTTGTTGTATTTTAGTTTTCGCCACCGTTAATTTAGGAGTTGATGATATTATTTTCTGATTATTGCTATTGCTTTCTATCGTTACAGACCAAGCAAAGTTAATGCAAAAAATAAATAGAATGGAGCTTATTCTCTTAATCATAATATATTACCAATAATTACTTGTGGATGTTCATGATATTTGGTTATCTATTTCATTATAACTCATACTAACTTGCTTATAGCGCATTTTTTAATAAAATTCATAAAAATTTAATTTATGAATTATAATACTTGCTTACTAGATCGTGGGAATATGGCATTTCGTAAATTTGCTTTATCATTTCGGTTTATCATCACAACAGGTTACCTCCTCAGTAACCACCGAGATACCGACTACATTTGTTGCGCCCGGTGCAATTACTATCCGTGAGCTTATCCATTTTTCGCCCGGTTTAGGACTAGATAACTCATCATTGCCATAATAGCTGCGTAATACTAGATCATTAATTTTATGCTCTTTAGGAACTTCGATAGTGAGGGTTTCGCCAGTTGAAAATTCAGCATAAATTTTGTTGGTTTCTATTGGGATAATATTCCCAGCAACATCTTTAGTGTAAAATTTTACCTGTTTAGTCATAGTTTCTTAATCCTTTTAGCGCAAATATAATTAGTCGATAGCTTTATTCCGTTTTCCGTAGTTCACTAGTTAGCTGCCCGGCATAACCCCAGTCATCTAGCTCGATCTCCTGTATCACTATATGGATATGTTCCGGCTTCTTACCCAAGACATTAACCAGTGTTTGGCTAAATTCGGCAACAATTTGCTTTTTCTGATCTTTAGTCGCACCTTTGGTTATTTGCAGATTAATGTATGGCATAGTTTTATCCTTAAAAGTTAATATTAGTATCCCAGTTATTAGAGTTACTTATTCTGGTAGTAGCGAGACAACAAACGGGCGATATAATGATTCTGGAATGTACTGAAAATAACCCGCCTCAATAGCTATTTTACTCAATAATTGAGTATTTGCTCCCGGTATATTAAATTTCTCACTTAGCTGATTTGCGATTATTGATGCGATAGTACTTCGACTTAAGCTAAGCGTTTTTGCAATTTGTTCTTGTGAAAGTCCGTTTGCCAGTAAAAACATTATTTCCTGTTCCCGTCTTGACAAATCTTTATGTAGCGGATATTCTTTTGCAAGAGGTTCACTTGCCATTTTAAAAAAGTGCTCCTGAAAACCAAAAAACTTTGATTCATGCGAGAAACTTTGAAGCGCGACTACTTCGCCATTGGGATGAAAAATTGGGGTGTAAATAACGATATGTGATTGGAATGTACTATTATATGGAAGTAAGTCAAAAAATGTGACAACTTGCCGTTCCTGAAAGACTTTTGCCTGTAAATCTAGTATCAGCTGTGCGTATTTGATAATTTCCTGTTGATTCTCGTCGGTGTACTTATCGCCACAAATCTTTCTCGCTAATTCACTTGATTGTTTGTAGCCAAGCCCCACGACTTCTTCCCACTGTGAGAAGCCTAAGCCCTGTGCCGATTTTTGGGTACAAATTACTACTTCTAGATTGTCATTATAAATACATGAATATATCGGCTGTTCAATTAATGGCTTAAACCATGGGATCAAGACATTATTTATATAATCCCGTCTTTCAATGGCGGTTAATTGTTGCATAAATATGCCCCCTCAAATGATTTGTAATACTTTATATTATACTTCAAATTTTTCATTTTAAGCGACTAATTCAGCAAAATCTAAAAATAACCTATTAGTTATCGGTTGTATTCGTCAAGGTGAAGTACCTAGTCAAATTTGACGATACCAGAAAAAATGGCAAACCAATAAAATAACTCCTATAGCAAATCGCTAGAGTTTAATTGTAAACAAGGGAAACATTATGAAACTGAATAAATTAATCTGCTCACTAATGATTATCGGGTCTACTTCATTAACTGCATGTATGCCAAGTAATGTGGGAGGGGCTAATAATGCTTCGGTTACATCTGAAAGTGCTCATACTGAAAGCAATGTTGCTTCGAAAAATGGTTTACCTACGGATGCTAGAGAAACTGTTGACTATGTTGCTAAAGGAATTGCCAGTGCAGCTCTTGATTTGCCTTTTGGTCCTTTAAAATTTATCTCAAATTTTGCAATTGATGGAATAATCACTGCGATTTTTGGTGAGCAAAAAGATCAAACGCTTGAGACGCTAGAGCAGATGAATAAAAAATTGGATAAAATTTATACCAATCTTGAAACTGCAATCGGAATTTCTGAAACAACAGCGACTACACTGTCACAGTTTTATGCTAGTAATATGATGAATGATTGGGCAAACGGTTTATCAAAAATTGACAATCTAGCCAACGAGGTTACAAGTAAATATAGTAATCTTGCAACGCAACGGGTATTTGGGAACTCTATAACTTCTGGACAACTTGAAAAGCTCTATGCGTATGCACAACAACAAGGGAAAAGTAAAGATACCTTGCTCGCACTTGATGCCATGATTAATTATAGAACTAGCAAGGTGGGAACTTCTTCTGATTTATTCAATGCCTTTAGCACGAATTTTAAAAGTAGTGGTGGTAGTGGGGAAATAATGGTTAAGCTAAATAAGGGAAAACAAAATTATCTTAATGCTCTTGTGAATATTGCAGCGCATCCTGATTTTATGGCTAAAATTCACGATTTTAACGGTCAAATTTTATTATACCAAAGCAAGATATTTGGCTCATACCAGAAACTTTATAACATCCAGCTAGCTCAACTTGCTTATCGTTATGCTAGTGGTGCTAACATTCAGTTAAGTAATCTTGATTTACATGATGTCAAGGCAACTGGGTTTGAGGGCTTTAAACAGGCAGTGCTAGTATTAAATGAAACCTATAACCGACTCTTTGCTCAGCTAACTAGCGAAATTAAAACTAATTTTTCACCAATAAATGATGCTGAACTATATAGTTTTGTTAATGTGGTTTTTAATTCTGAGCGTCCTTTACTAGATAAAAATACTTTTGTGCTTAATAATCAGGGAACTATTCATCCGGGAAGCTGCATTATAAATAACCTTACATTTAATGAAGTAAATCGATCTTCTGGTAATAATGCCGGAGTAGCCACACTAGGTGCAAGATGCGTGGTTAAGTATGATTCGCAACGCCACGAAGCTACTTATATTAATACCTCAATTGATATCCCATATGTCATGTCAGGTGGAGTTATTAAACGTTATGCCGTCTCTGGAATTTATTTTGATCAACAATCGCAGCAGCTAAAAACCGCAGATCAAACCGGAAATACTGCCACTGACTTGAATTCTGATGATGTAAATAAATTATGTGCTAGTGGAAATGATATTGGGCGCAATAGAAATGTTGTTGATTTGGCTGATAATAAGTACGTAAGCCGTGAAGGTGCTAGATTTTATCAGGAATTTGGAATTAAAGCTGATACCAATGTCTTTATATACCCAGTAAAAGATGCTACAGATAAAAAGGATACTGGTTTACCCTCTAAAGATTGGACGAGGGTTAGAGGTACTTATTCAGCTGAGATCAAGGCTGGGTTACATAAAGTTAACTGGGTTAAAAAACCTGATATGGATACTTATAATACCAGCTATCTAGGACTGGCAAATGGGAAAGCTTTCTGTGTAAATATGATTGCCTATCATTATAATAATAATGATTCTGTTAAGACCGAATTTGGAATTCATGGAGTTGGGAATAATTCATTAAGAGTGGATAATAAGAATATTACCTTTAATAGTGGAAATTATCTTCAAATTAGTGGCTTAATATTTAAAGAAAATGAATTAAATGATAAGCCTTATGATTGGGGATTAAATGGAATTGGTTTGTGGAACATCACTAGCTCAACGCCAACTCCGGTATATACGACAGAAAATTATTCAAAAATACAATAATTAATAATAATTTTCGGAAAAAGCATCAGAATTTATCTGATGCTTTTTTAATATACTCGTTGATATAAACGATGTTAATAGAAAGGAAAGACTGCTAGCGTTAATAACCAAGATTTGGGGCTAACCATTTCTCAGCTTCTTCAATTGGCATTTGTTTACGAGTAGCATAATCTTCAACCTGATCACGTGAGATCTTACCAATTGCAAAATATTTTGATTCCTGATGATTGAAGTAATAACCAGACACACTACTAGCCGGATACATGGCAAAATTTTCAGTAAGTTTTGCACCCGTGTGGGTTTCGGCATCAAGTAGCTGCCAAATTTTGGCTTTCTCAGTATGTTCTGGGCAAGCAGGATAACCGGGTGCGGGGCGAATACCACGATAACGCTCATAAATCAAATCTTCATTGGATAGATTTTCACCAATTCCGTAACCACAATATTCACGCATTTTTTTATGCAGGCATTCAGCTAATGCTTCAACTAGTCGATCGCCCAGCACTTTTGCCATGATTGCATGATAATCATCATTAGCCTTTTCGTATTGATCAGCTAATTTTTCAACATCATGCATAGTTACGACAAACGCACCGAGATAGTCTTTATAGCCAGAATCAAAAGGGGCAATATAATCTGCCAGCGAATAATTTACTTCCTTATCGTTTTGCTGACGGAGGAAACATAATTTATCAGCTATGCTACTATCTGTATTATAAAGGATTACATCCTGATCAATACTGTTTGCCTGCCACCAGCCGATTACTGCTTTTGGCTCAAATAGTCGATTAGTAATAATTGTTGAAAGCATTTTTTGCGCATCATCGTAGATTTTATGGCATTCAGTACCATATTTTTCATTATCCATGATTTTCGGATACGTGCCTTTAAAGCCCCAAGCCCAGAATAAAGGCGACCAATCGATATACTCAGCAATCTCTGCTAGCTCAATACTAACTGGATGTACGCCTAATTGTTTGGGAATTGCAATATCTGTTTGCGACCAATCACAACGGTATTTTTTATTGCATGCTTCAGCAAATGAGGGTAATTCGGTCTTACGCTGCAAAGTATAATGATCATCCCGAAGTTTGGCATATTGCGCACGCACATCGTTAATGTAGCTATCATAAGTTGCTGGATTAAGTAGTTTGCTACAGGCTTCGGCAACAAGGGAAGCATCATTGATGTGGACAATTGCACCGCTATAATGCTGCATGATTTTCACAGCAGTGTGGAGTTTAGAAGTAGTTGCTCCGCCGATAAGTACCGGAATGGTAAAGCCATTTTCTTCAAATTGCTGGGCATTATAAATCATCTCATCCAGTGATGGGGTAATCAGTCCACTCATGCCGATAATTACCGCATTATGTTTACGCGCCGCATCCATGATTGCCTGACAGCTTACCATTACGCCGAGATCAACCACTTCATAACCATTACAACGTAGTACGAGTGACACAATATTTTTACCAATATCATGAACATCACCCTTGACTGTTGCCATGATGATAGTTTTTTTCTCCTGCACCCCGGCTTCACTAGCTTTGGCAATCTCTTCCATAAACGGCTCAAGATAGGCAACTGCTCGTTTCATCACTCGTGCGGATTTAACTACTTGTGGCAAAAACATCTTACCATCGCCAAAGAGTTGTCCAACAATTTTCATGCCATTCATTAGCGGCTGTTCAATTACATTCAGTGGAGTGCCATATTTGGTGAGTGCTTCGGCAGTATCCTCGATAATATAAGTATCAATACCTTTTACTAAAGCATGACTAATCCGCTCCTCAAGTGGATCACTTCGCCATGCATCAATCTGTACCGTTTCGGTGGCTTGCCCTTTATACTTTTCTGCCAAGTCAAGCAAATCCTCAGTTGCGCTATCATCCAGATTTAGAATCACCCGCTCACATGCTTCACGTAGTGGCGGATCAATTTCATCATAAATGGTTAGCATTCCGGCATTGACAATCCCCATATCCAGACCAGCTTTGATTGCATGATATAAAAATACCGCATGCATCGCTTCCCGAACTACATTATTACCACGAAACGAGAAAGACAGATTGGAAACACCTCCAGAAGTTAGCGCATGCGGACAGGTTTGTTTAATTTCGCGAACTGCCTCGATAAAGCTCACACCATAACTATTATGTTCCTCGATTCCGGTTGCAACGGTCAGGATATTTACATCAAAAATAATATCGGCTGGATTAAAGTCTAATTCTTTGATGAGTAAATTATAAGCTCTTTGACTAATTGCTACCTTATGCTCCTGACTAACTGCCTGTCCTTCTTCATCAAAAGCCATAATAACAACAGCTGCACCATAGCTTTGGATAATCTTGGCTTGACGTAGAAACTCTGTTTCGCCCTCTTTTAGTGAAATTGAATTTACAATTGCTTTACCTTGTACACATTGCAAGCCGGCTTCGATTACCTCAAATTTTGACGAGTCAATCATAATCGGTACCCGGCAAATTTCTGGCTCACAAGCTACTAGGTTGAGGAATTTGGTCATACATTCGATAGCATCCAGCATACCATCATCAAAGTTAATATCAATTGCATTAGCCCCATTTTGTACCTGCTGTTTGGCAATTTCCAATGCCTCACTAAAATTGCCTTCACGCACTAGTCGGGCAAATTTTGGTGAACCAGCAACATTGGTTCGCTCACCCACCATATAGAATTGATGGATTTCGCTATTATTGATTATCAATGGCTCTAAGCCAGACAATGTTGTATAACTCGCTGGGGTATTTAATTTATGTGCTTCACAGGCTTTGGTTCTGGCAACAATGGCGGCAATATGTTCTGGCGTTGTTCCACAGCAGCCACCTAGGATATTCAGTACGCCATGTTTAGCAATATCGTAAACATATTCGGATGTCATTTCTGGAGTTTCATCATAACCTGTTGGTGCTAATGGGTTTGGTAAGCCTGCATTGGGGTAGCAGCTGACATAGCAATCACAGACTTTAGCTAAAGCGGCTACATATGGAGCCATATCTTTAGCACCTAGTGCACAGTTTATTCCAACAGCAAGTGGCTTAGCATGAGCAACTGAATACCAAAAAGCTTCGATAGTTTGCCCGGATAAGGTTCTACCTGATAGATCGGTAATGGTAACCGAAATTATCACCGGGTATTTACAGTCATTTTCTCTTTCTACTTGCTGGATAGCTGCCAGACAGGCTTTCATATTTAATGTATCAAAAGAAGTCTCAGGTAATAAAATATCTGCACCAGCATCGATTAATGCGCGAGTTTGCTGATAGTAAACTTCTTTTAATTGATTAAAGGTATGGGTACGAAATTCGGGACGATTAACATCCGGTGAAATCGAGAGCGTCACATTAGTTGGACCAATTGCGCCAGCTACATAACATCTACGCGCTGGGTTTTCTGCCATTACCTCATCACAAGCTTCACGGGCTACTTTAACCGCAGCAGTATTGATTTCAGTTACCAGATTTTCAAGCCCATAATCCTTTTGTGAGATTCGATTAGCCGAAAAAGTATTAGTTTCAATAATATCACTACCAGCTAATAGATAATTCTTATGAATTTCCTTAATTATTTCCGGGCGGGTTAGTACTAGTAGATCATTATTGCCTTTTAGGTCATGCGAGTGATTTAAAAACTGTTCACCACGAAAGTCAGCTTCAGTCAACTTATAGCTTTGGATCATGGTACCCATTGCACCATCAAGATAAACAATGCGTTGATTTAAGATTTGCTTTAATTCATTTATTATTGGTGATTGATGCACTGATTAATCCTTATTTATTGTAACTTTGTGGTTGATTGATTTATCCAGCCTAAATACTCCGGTAATCCTGCTGCAATATCCAGAGTAATAATTTCTGGGACATCATATGGGTGATTTTCTTTTATTGCTTTTTCGAGTTCTGGATAACAATCTTTAGTGGTTTTAATTAGCATGCTAACTTCAGTTGTTTCTTCAAGTTTATTATCCCAAAGATATAGTGATTCAACTTGCGGCAGAATGTTGACACAGGCGCAGAGCTTTTCTACTAGTAAAAGTTTGGCTAGCTTATGCGCTGTTTCTTTATTTGGGGTATTACACAGTACTAGTAAAAAACCATTCATATCTAAATTTAATCAAAAAAAGCTGGGTGATAACCCAACTTTTATTTACATGCACTTAATGTGGCATTGGTAATCGTAACTGGGCTATTTGGTACATCCTGATACATTCCTTTTGAGCCAGTTTTAACCGAAGCAATTTTATCAACTACATCCTGACCTTTAGTAACTTTACCAAAAACTGCATAGCCTGGGTTACTTGGAGTGTAATTTAGAAAATCATTATCTTTAACATTGATAAAAAATTGTGCAGTTGCTGAATCTGGATCATTAGTACGTGCCATAGCAATGGTATATTTATCATTTTTAAGACCATTATTAGCTTCATTCTTGATTGGCGCTCTGGTTGCAGCCTGATTCATATCTTTATCAAAACCACCACCTTGAATCATGAAATTAGGAATTACACGATGGAAAATCTTATTTTTATAGAACCCAGATTCTACATATTGATCGAAATTAGCCACAGATAGAGGAGCTTTAGCCTGATCTAATTGTAGCTCTATTTTCCCATAATTAGTAGTAAGGCAAGCTTGAACTGGTTTACTTGCAGGAGCTGCATAGCTATTTGCACTTAGTATCGCTGAAGTAGCAATCAGCATTGTAAGATATTTATTCATATGCATTTCTTTCTTAATAAATGAGTTTGGATATTTAAGACAATTTAATTTTAACTACAGATTATAACAAGTTTGAATTATTTATTTTCAATAAAAAATACCGGACTAATTAATCCGGTATTTAAGAGTTGAGCTAAATATTTCTTAGCGTTTTGTCCATGCTGATTGCCATGCTGAACCAGTTCCTGGTGCATATGCCCAACTAGCACCATTACACCATGCAGTATAAGGCCATGGTTTACATTCATAAATGTTACCATCAGCTCCTTGAACAATACTGCCAGCAGCATAGGAGCCTGTTCCACTCGGATATACTGGGTAGTTACCTGGGGCTGGTGTAGGGCTTGGTGTAGGCGTTGGAGTTGGCGCCGGAGTCGGACTAGGTGTTGGGGTAGGAGTGGGCGTTGGGGTAGTCCCAGAGCAATTACTAACTACACCCCAAACTTTACCAGAACCGTCAACCCCATTATTTTCGGCAGGATTGTTTCCACTAGTCCACCATCTGGCTTTATAAATTACGCCGTCATAAGAAACCTGATTACCGGCTGTATATACACTGGTACTACTCCATGTTGATACTGTGCTACATTCACTACTTGCCGGGGTATTTCTGACTACATATGACCATTCATCTGTGCTATCCGATGATTTATAGACATATACCTGATTCTGACCACCACTATTAAAGACAACTGTACCATTACTTAATATACCAGCTTTCACCTGGACACTATTTTTGAAAGTGTAATTATTGATTGCAGTAGCTAGGTTTTGTTCAGCATTGGCTACGCTAGTAACACTAATATTACTAATCGTATCTGTTTCTACACCATTCTTGTTAAGTGCAAAACTTAATTTGTCACCAGCCTTAACTGTTTGTAACCAGTCTGTCAATTTATAGCCAACTGCTGACCATGAGACTGTTACCGGATTTGGATCATTTTGTTTAGTTAAAGTATAGCCATAAACCGCATTTGATTCCGCGACACCCTTATTGATGTAAACATAATCTTTGCTTTGATTTGCTTCATCATAAGTAACTGCGCCAGTAGTTGTGTTTAGTACACCAATGGCAGCCAAGGCGTTTAAGCTAGTATCATTATTAACTTTTGCAGCAAGGATGCTATCCCATTTTGAAAGGTTATTCGCAGTTATTGATAGGGAGTAGCTTGCAATTACGCTATTATTTTTAGTTAGCTTGAACGTTACTAGCTCATTTGCCTTAGGCTGACTGATTGAAGAAATCCATGACTTGCTATCAATTGCATTCCAGCTAGGTGTAACTACTACTCCACCTCCATCAAATTCGACATCTGCACATGAAACAAAGTTTTCCCCGACCGGATCAACACGTTGCCAGATACTGACAATTACCTGTTTGCCTTGTAATTGTTGATTGGCAAGCTGTAATTTACAATTGTAATTATCCGTTCCCTTACTGGTTCCAGCCGCATCACAACCTGATAGATAATGTAGGTCTTGCCAGCTTGGTGTTGGGTTATACTCGCCAGCTTTATAATTGGTAATAAAAGTAAAGTGATTACTTGGCGTGTGCGCTGCCGTTTTCGTCCACGCAAAATTTACTGTTTGTCCATTACTTACTTTAGTTATTTTATTAGCAGGAAGTGGCTCAAGGAGTCTTGACCATGCTGCGTGTCCATTTGAGCATAGATTACCGTTTTGTATCGCATGATTTTTCTTGAAGAAGCCTAGTGGTCCGCCACTAAACCCAGTTATTTGCGCATAAGTAGAACTACCGCCAGCTATGAGGTTACTAGCAACTGATTGTGGTTCATATCCAACAGCTCCACGATCAGTTTGGTATAGATAATCTACTCGGGTTAAGGGTAATGTTTGCCAGCCATGCGCAAAAACTTGCGTGCTTATTGCTGATGATACACATACCGCTATGATTCTTTTTTTCATTATTCACTCCCTCGTTATTTTATATTTTAGTTGTTTATTTTAGTGTTTTAGTTTTTATCCACAGTATTTTGCTATATTGGTAGTGGAATCGTCAATTAATAAAAACGTATAACATTTATACAAAAAACGTGAGTTTTTTGGTCATGCATAGTAGATGAATTATTTCCAGGGAAATTAGCGATGGTAGTATAATAAACTGCTTGAATAAAACAATATATTTTTGGAGCAATTTAAATGCCAATACCTACCCCACACATTGAGTTATCTGATATTAGTCAAATTGCCAAAACAGTTATCATGCCGGGTGATCCGCTAAGAGCCAAATTGATTGCTGATAGTTATCTAAGTAATGTTATACAGATTAATAGTGTACGTAATATGCTCGGTTATACTGGAGAGTACAAAGGACATAAAGTTTCAGTAATGGGTAGTGGTATGGGCATGCCTAGCATGGGGATTTATTCTTATGAGTTATATTCCTTTTATGGGGTTGAAAACATAATACGAGTTGGTTCAGCTGGTTCATATAGTGCCGATCTTGGATTATATGAGGTGGTTTTGGCTAAAGACGCTTGGAGTGAATCAAGCTACGCTAAAGTACAAGGTGGGTATGATAAACCATTTATTGAGCCATCAGATGCACTGAATGCACGAATTTTAGCTGCTGCATCTAGTATTAATACTCCTGTAAGAGAGCTTCGCATTCACAGTTCAGATGTATTTTATCGTGAGCGTTTTGAAGATTATATTGACATTAACCGGGAATATGGTTGCGCTTGCGTAGAGATGGAAGCATTTGCTTTATTTGCTAATGCTAAGGCATTGAATAAACATGCCGCGTGTTTATTAACTATTTCAGATTCTTTGGTAACACATGAAGCTACTACTAGTGAGGAGCGGCAAAATTCTTTTACCAAAATGCTACAAATTGCACTTGAGGCATCTATCTGAAAATTGTCAATAGAAATTATGCGTTTATAACGAATATCACAATCATGGGTAGCTTTTGTTGCAACGGCTTTTTATATAGGAATGAAGATTGTGAAATATGTTAAAATGCTTTTAGATTATCTGTATTACATTACGTACTAAAGGAAATTAGATGAAAATTGCTGATATTAAAAAAAATGCTTTTGCTATGCCACTTACTTCACCAAGTGCATTGCAGATTGATTACTCTTTTGGGAATCGCGAATATCTGATTATTGCTTATGAGACAGACCTTGATGCACTTCAAGCAGTTGTTCCTGAGCCATTAAAGGTAACGAGTAATATAGTCAAATTTGAATTTATGAAAATGCCAGATGCTCATGGGTTTGGTAGTTTTACCGAAGCTGGGCAAGTTATTGAGGTAGAGTTTGATGGTAAGCCTGGTACTTATTCTCACATGATGTTTTTAGATGATTTAGCACCAATTGCAGCAGGTCGTGAGATCTGGGGTTTTCCAAAGAAATATGCTAGTCCAAAGTTGGAAATTGATGTGGATACTCTGCTTGGAACTTTGCACTATAACAGTGTTACTGTTGCTGTTGGGACAATGGGGTTCAAATACCAGCCGCTTGATATTGCTAAAATGCATAAAAATCTGACCGAAATACCAAATTATCTGATAAAAATAATTCCACATGCAAATGGTAAGGAAGCAAGCTTGTGTCAACTGGTTCGTTATTTCCTAAAAGATGTAACGGTGCATGGTGCTTGGACTGGACCTGCTGCACTACAGCTATTTGAACATGCTTTAGCACCTGTTGCGAAGTTGCCAGTGCGAAAAGTTATTAGTGGAACACATTTAATTGCTGATTTAACTTTAGGGTTTGGTGAAGTAGTTTATGATTATTTAAAGGATTAATTGACATAATCTTGCCTTTATTCGGAAAAGCTGAGTGGTTGAAAGCCACCTGCTTTTCTCTCCCTTAGCAAACAGACTAATACGTTAATTTGGCAATCCTAACCTATGGATTTATTTTCAAAGTTCATTTCTTCCATTCTATCTTCGTATTAAACAAATAACTATACATAAAACTACAATACTGATTCTAAGGTTAAGCGTATAGTCATTGAATAGTGTAAAATTATGCAATTATAAAAATGCTTTAATCAGCAAGCTGATATCAAATAAAGGAATTAGATCTAAGATGACAAATTTAAGCGGTACTTTATTAATTGAGTTTTTAACTGAGGAGTTACCTCCGATAAATCTTGAACAAAATATTGGTAATCCATTTGCCGAGAGTATTCGCGAGCAGATTGCTGGTTTTTTACATGATGATAGTAGCTTAAAGGTAATTGTAGCTCCACGCCGTTTTGGTTGCGTTATAAATGGGGTTAATTCGATACAAAAAGATCAGACTTTACTCCGTAAAGGTCCAGCAATTAGTATGGGGCTAAAAGATGGTAATCCACAGCCAGCATTACTTGGTTTTGCGAAATCATGTGGCACCGATTGGCAAAATCTGGAGCAACGTGATGATGGTTACTTCTATTTTACTTCGCTAGTTAAAGGCAAATCTCTGGATGAGGTTTTACCGGAAACAATCTTAAATGGCTTAAAAAAGGTTCAGATTGCTAAAGGGATGCGTTGGGGAGATAATGATTTTACCTTTGTCAGACCTGTGCATGGACTTACTGTAATGTTTAATGACAAGGTTATTGATTGTGCCGCTCTTGGTGTTAAAAGCCATAATGAGACTAATGGTCATCGTTTTATGTCTAAGGAATCAGTGATTTTTGCTGATGCCAGCGAGTATTTTACTAAGCTTGAAGCGAGTGGTAAGGTAATTGCTGAATTTAATGCACGTAAAAAATTGATTAGCGAAGGGTTAACTGCTAAAGCTAGTGAGCTAGGCTTTACCATTAGTCCAATAGATGGCTTAATTGATGAGGTAACGGCATTAGTCGAGTGGCCAGAAATTTTAGTTGGTGAATTTGATAAGAAATTTCTTAACGTACCGCAAGAGTGCTTGATTTTATCGATGGCAAAAAATCAGAAGTATTTTGCTTTACTTGATAATAATGGCAAGCTAACTAATAAATTTCTTTTTGTTAGCAATCTAATCTCTAAAGATCCACAGGTGATTATCGAAGGTAATCAGAAAGTCTTATCGGCGCGTCTGGCTGATGCTGAGTTCTTCTTTGAATTTGATAAGCGCACACCATTAAAAGAGTTTGTCAGTAAGATGGCAAAGGTCGTTTATCATAATAAATTGGGTAGTCAGCTTGAACGCATTAAGCGCTTGCAACAGATAGCTGCTGGGATTGCATCATCGTTAGGTGTAGATGAAAATCTGGCATCGCACACTGCATACTTGTTAAAGGCTGATCTGGCAACAGAAATGGTTGGTGAATTTCCAGAGCTTCAAGGTATAATGGGTAAGTATTATGCCGAATTTAATCGAGAAACCCAAGAAGTTGCGAATGCGATAGAAAAACACTATTACCCACGCTTTAGTGGCGATGATTTGCCAGACAGTAACTTGGCAATAGTTATGTCATTAGCCGATAAACTAGAAACCCTAGTTGGGATCTGGGGAATTGGGCTGATTCCAACCGGAGATAAAGATCCGTATGCTTTACGACGGGCAGCTTTGGGTATCGTACGGATTTTACTTAAACATAAAATTGACTTGAAATCTCTACTTGAGATTACATTTAGTGCATTTAAAGATAAAAATTTTGATGCTAAAATTATTGCTGAATTGTATGAGTTTATTCTCCAACGAGCAGAGAATTATTTAACTAGCGTAGGTGGTTATTCAACTCCAGTTGTTAGAGCCGCGTTAAAATCATTATCTTATCAATTTAAACGCGACGATTTAGGTATTGATAAATCATTGACAAGACTAGATAAGCTTTTACCTTATCTGAGTGATTTAGGTCAAGATACTAAAGCAACCGAACTAATTCAGGCAAATAAACGGATTAAGAATATTCTTGAGAAAAATGTTAGCACTGAATTAGGTGAGCCTAGTTCCAGTATATCTGAAAAAAATCAGTATGATGAGAAGTTATTTGAATTTTTATTTAAATTTAATCAAAATGCAGCAATTGATGAGGAATATAAAAATTATTTCAATGGGTTGCTAAAGGCTGGACCAATACTTGCCGCTTTCTTTGAAAATGTAATGGTAATGGATGAGAACTCAGATATAAGAAACAACCGTTTGGCTTTATTACAAGCTGCACAAGTTCGCTTTAATTATATCTGCAACTTTGCTGAATTATCGTAATTATGTCCGGAATTTTCCAGAAAGTGACCATTAAATGAAATTAATCTTTCTTGATCGTGATGGTGTAATAAACCACGATAGTGAAGCATACATCAAAAATGTTGATGAATTTGAGCTTTTGCCTGGTAGTATTGAGGCAATTGCCAATTTAAGTCAGGCTGGCTTTAATGTGATTGTTTGTACCAATCAATCCGGTGTTGGACGTGGGCTTTTTAGTATGGAAGAACTGAATGAAATTCATATTAAATTGCATCAGCTGGTAGATCAAGCAGGTGGTAGCATTAGTGCGATTATTTTTTGTCCACATGTTCCAGAAGATAATTGTAATTGCCGTAAGCCTAAGCCGGGAATGATACTTGATATTTGTGAACGGTTTAATGTCGATAATATCTCCAATATAATGATGATCGGTGATAGTATTCGTGATCTTGAGGCAATCAGTAATGCTGGAGGTATTCCATTACTTGTCAAAACTGGCAATGGTAAAAAAACGCTAATGAAAGAAAAATTACCTTTGGGTACTCTGGTATTTGAAAATTTGCTTGAAGCTAGTGAATATATTATTGAAAAAGAGCAGCGTGAAAATGCAGAAGAATAAGCTGACCCCATTTATTGTAATTCGTTCATGTATATTCTGGCTTCTAGCGGTAGCAGCACTTCCAGTTTATAATGTGGTGATGTTATTTATCTGGCCATTAAACCGACAGCAGAAGCATCGAATAATTAATAGCTCTGTCCGTTATTTCTCTTTTTTATTACAGCATGTTGCTGGAGTCAAACATCAGGTAAGCGGTTTAGAGAATATTCCAGATAAACCTGCACTTATTGTCTCAAATCATCAATCTGCTTGGGAAACTATTACGTTTAATTGCATTTTTCCGCCGATAGTGTGGATTATGAAAAAAGAGATTTTATCAATACCGCTTTTTGGTTGGGGGGCACGGATGTGTTCGCCAATTGCAATAGATCGCAGTCGAGGAGAAGATGCTTTACAGCAGGTAATTGAGCAGGGTAATGAGCGTTTTCGGCAAGGATTTTGGATCTGTATCTTTCCAGAAGGTACCAGAGTTAAGCCAAAAGCACGTAAACCATTTAAATATGGTGCTGCTAAATTGGCAATCAAGATGGAGGTTCCTATAATTCCTGTTGCTCATAATGCTGGTTATTGCCTACCAAAAAATAGTTTTTGGTTTTATCCCGGAATCGTAACGGTAAAAATTGGCAAGCCTATTTATCCAGATGATAATGACCCAACCGATCTTACTTCAAAGGTTAGAAGCTGGATAACGGAACAATTGGATCATATGGGTAGTTAGTCAGATGCCGCGTTTTTATGTTGATACTTTATTAAATGTCGGAGATGAAGTCTCGCTACCTCCTGATGTGGTTCGACATATTACTGTGTTACGTCTGAAGCTACAGCAAGAGATTACTTTATTTAATAATGATGGACATGATTACCACGCTAAGATCGTGGAATTAGGTCGGCGTGAGGCTTCGGTGGTGATTAACAATAAAGTTAAAAATCAGACTGAAGCTAATTTTATAATTACGCTTATGATTAGCCTGATTTCCAATGATAAACTAGAGCTGGTTATTCAAAAAGCTGTTGAACTCGGTGTGCAAAAAATAATTCCTGTAATTACCGAGAAAACTCAGCGAATCAAGGCTGAACGCGAAGCAAGTAAACTTGAGCATTGGCGGAAAATAATAATTGCAGCTAGTGAACAGTGCGGAAGAGCTAAGTTAGCAACAGTCTCTGAAATAAAGGAATTTGCTACTGTTATAGATGAAGATAAAAGTGAGATAAATTATATTTTATCACCACATCACGCTGCAAGTAAGTTGGCTAAAGTTAATAATCCGCAATCAATTTCCTTGCTTATTGGTCCAGAGGGGGGATTTACTGAGAGTGAAATCAGGCTTGCTAATGAAGCTGGGTTTCATAATCTTAACTTGGGTAAAAGAATCTTACGGGCGGAGACAGCAGCAATTACGGCAATTTCATTATTGCATTGTCATTTTGGCGACTTTCAAATTAATTAATAAGGGGAATATAAAATGAAATCAGCAATGGTTAAACTATTTTATCTGACAACTGCAATAGTATTAATTGCGTGTGGTGCTGGTACGGATGGACAAAATATGCCTATTGGTGGCACGGCTTTTACTGGGACCTTTACGCCAGGGATTGGCAATTTATCTAATGGTGGCGCCAATGCTTGCATCAGTAATGGTCCTGAACAGCTAACCTTTATTGTTCAGGAATCAACTACTGTCTTTTATGATTTGAATATAGGTTCTGGTCAAATACCAATAATTCAAGGAAGTTTTGTCAATGGTGGGCAAAATGTTAACCAGAATAATCCTTGTTTCAATGGGGTAGTTAGCTATTCTACCTGTGCGGCAGCACAGTCAGGTACAATTACTTTTAATGCTTGTAGTGTGACATTGCAAGGTAGTATCTATGTTTTTCAGGCAACATATTATTTATATTCAGCAGATGGTGTTTCTATAGGATCAGGACCGATATATGCAACCAAGTAATGGACGTAGTGGATACAATCGAAAAGCAATTGACTGGATCAAAGACGCATGGCATCTGGCAAAACCATATTGGACTAGCGAGCAAAAATATAAAGCTTATGCACAAATTATTGCAGTTATTGCATTAAATTTGGCTTATGTTTATATTACAGTAGTTGCAAATAGTTGGTATAACTCATTTTATGATGCATTACAGCGTTATGATAAAAAGCTCTTTACACCTCTAGTAATAAAATTTGGCTGGATTGCTTTCTTCAACGTAGTGGTACAATTAATATCGTTTTACATTCGTAAACATCTGGAAATTGGTTGGCGTCGTTGGATGACAGATCGCTACTTGAATAATTGGTTATCTAATCAAGCATATTATAAGAGTAGATTTACCGAGAAGGTTGATAACCCAGATCAGCGTATTAGTGAGGATATTGGTAGTTTTATTGGTTCATCCTTAGATTTGAGCCTTGGGCTATTAACATCGATAGTAAGCTTGTTTTCTTTTGTTGGTATTTTGTGGCATTTATCGGGTAATTTTAATTTTACTCTATTGGGGCATAAATTATATATTCCGGGCTATATGGTTTGGTTAGCTGTTCTTTATGCTGGATTAGGCACGTACATCACATTTAAAATTGGTAAACCATTAATTAAGCTTAATTTTCGTCAACAAGTATATGAGGCGGACTTTCGTTTTGGTTTATTGCGGATTCGTGAATATAGTGAAGAAATTGCCTTTTATAACGGTGAGCAACAGGAAAAGACTGGCTTAACTGGGAAATTTCATAATGTTGTTGATAACTTTATGCGCGTAGTTAAACGAACACTAAAAATTAATGGTTTTAATTTCGCTTATGGGCAAACCTCAGTTTTATTTCCTCTTTTGGTGAATGTACCACGCTATCTTGCCAAAGGGATGACTCTTGGTGATTTGATGCAAACTATGTCGGCTTTTGGTCGGGTACAAGATGCGTTATCCTATTTCTTAGATGCATACGGTTCACTTGCTGGTTGGCGTGCGGTAATGGATCGTTTATACGGTTTTGAAGAATCAGTAGTTAATGCTACAAATTTGCATGGGCTAGAGAAATTACCGGACCAGAATGGATTATTACTGGTAAGTAATTTAAGTATTAATTTACCGAATGGTAAAAATCTAGTGCAAGGCATAAATTTTAAATTATCTGCTGGCGATCGCTTATTGATACGCGGGCGTTCAGGTAGTGGAAAAACCACTTTGCTACGCTCACTAGCTGGATTATGGCCGTATTCTACCGGTGAAATAAGGGTTGCAGATGTAGCTAGCAATGAGTTATTTGTTGGGCAACGTCCATATGTACCAGCAATCAGATTGCGTGAAGCCATTTGTTATCCATTAATTGAGAATTTACCGAATGATGAAGCGTTAAAAGTAGTCCTACGTGAGTGTGGTATTGCCTATCTTGCCAGTCGCCTCGATGAAATCAGTGATTGGGGTAAAATACTATCATTAGGCGAACAGCAGCGCCTGGCTTTTGCTCGGATCTTAATAAATGCTCCAACCGTAATTTATCTCGATGAATCTACCTCAGCACTGGATGAAGAAATGGAGCAGCACCTATATCAGCTACTTCAAGATAAATTACCAGCAAGCGTGGTAATTAGCGTTGGTCATCGGAGTACGTTAAAACAGTGGCATAATCAGGAATTAGATTTTAATCAGTTACAAAGTGCATAAAGAATGTTTGAAGAGTTAGTAAAATCAGAGCTGGAATTTGTTGATAAAGTAATCAGAAAGGATTTGGGATCACAAGTTCCTCTAATTAATACGGTTGGTGAGTATATTATTTCGGCTGGTGGCAAACGGATTCGCCCGTTACTTACAGTAATGTGTGGCAGAATGCTTGGCAATTCTTCTGAATTAATCTATAAAATGGCGGCAATGATAGAGTACATTCATACTGCAACTCTATTACATGATGATGTAGTTGATGAGTCTGGTTTACGCCGTGGACGTGCAACCGCAAATGCGATGTTTGGTAATGCAGCCAGTGTTCTCGTGGGTGATTTTATTTATACTCGCGCATTTCAGTTAATGGTTGAAAGTAATTCACTTAAAGTGCTTAAAATCATGGCAGATAGCACTAATGTTATTTCTGAGGGCGAAGTATTACAGTTATTAAATATTGGGCGTAGTGATTTAACTGAGGTGGAGTATTTTAAGGTAATCGAAAGTAAAACCGCGCGATTATTTGAAGCTGGAGCACGTGTAGCCGCAATTGTTAGCGGCGCGACGGTAGACATTGAAGATAAATTGGCCGATTATGCCATCTGCCTTGGCACAGCGTTCCAGATAGTTGATGATATTCTCGATTATAATAGTAGCTCGGAAGTAATGGGTAAAAATGTTGGTGATGATTTACTTGAAGGTAAAGTAACCTTGCCACTGATATTTTTATTAGCAACTGGGGATGCAAATACTAAATCATTAATTACCGCGGCAATCGATAAGCCAAAAGAAGCAGATATTGCGAAAATAGTTAATTTGGTGCTTGATAGTAATAGTCTTGATTATTGTCGGAAGCTAGCGCATGATTATGTATTGAAGGCAAAAGATGCATTAAAAGATTTGCCAGATAATAACTATCGTGATGTTTTATTTCATATTGCAGAACTAAGTATTGAACGAATCAAATAATTAGTTATTATTGAAAGAAATCTACTAATAGCTGGCTATATTTATCCTGATCAACTGGACCAATTATTTCACAGTGATGGTTTACATTGGAATTATTAAATATTTGAAACTGGCTTATACATGCGCCAGTTTTAGGTTCTCTCGCCCCAAATATCAAACGACAGATTCGGCTATTAATTATTGCGCCACTACACATTAGACACGGCTCAATAGTTACATATAGATCACAATCATTCAGACGAAAATTCTGTTTAAAATCTTGTGCTTCGCGGATAGCCTGAATTTCTGCGTGAGCAAGAATATCATTATGACTACGGGTCTGGTTAAAGCCCCTTCCGATAATCTGATTATTCTCAACAATAATCGCACCAATCGGAATTTCACTCGCACTTTTTGCCTGATGTGCCAATTCTTCGGCTATTGTAAGATAGTTATTAATTGTTTCAGGGGATAGTGGTTTATGGCGTGGAGGTAATTTTCTAAATTCTTTAATCAAATCTGACTTTAAATCTTCAGTCAGATCTTTATATTCAATCTGCTTAATAAGCGAATAAAGTATAAATAATTCCTTAAAGCTTATTCCAGATAAAAATAATCTTAATCGGCTAAAAGCCTCCAAATAACCGATAGCCATTAATTCATCAAGATTATTAATCCCAATCTGACCAAGCTTAGTTTGTAAACTCCTACTTATTTGAGGCATTTATTCATCGATAAAAAATTCAACTTGTTCCCAACTACCGACAGAATTTCTTTTGCTGGCAAGTCGAGTTTGCCATGAGCCAACATGTAGTTCTAGCTTATGCCCATCGGGATCACAAAAATATAGTGATGCACCTTCAGATTTATTTGATTTAAAGATATGCGCGCCAGAATCAATAATTCGCTGACTTAGATTATTGAAATCCTCTTCTTTTACATCAAAAGCAAAATGTGTATAATCCTCGCGAATATGCTTTTTTTCCATTTCCTGATTAAGGCAGAACCATGTTTCTCCAGCGAGAAAGTATGCGCCCTGATGCCAACGGCAAAGAGGCTTGAGTCCAATTATATTGCGATAGAAGTCAAAAGAACGTGTGATATTTGTTACGCTTAGAGTTATATGATTTATGCCTTGAATCATGAATAATTTTCCTTAGTTGGAATGATCCAGAATAATCTGCCATTTATTACCAATTTTCTCAAAAATCAACGAGGTAACGCCGTTATATTCTTTACTCTCAGTTGTTAGATGCCACTTACCAGTTAAATAAGCGTGAGTACTATCAATTGGGTTAATATCTTCTACCGTAATTTGCAGATGCCCCATCCCTTTTTTATCATCACCATATTTTTTCTTATAGTGATCATAAGAATTTTGCCAACCATAAATAAATTTATCACCAGAAATAAACAGGGTTTTATCACTATGTACATAGCCATCCATAAAACATTCTAGATCGCCATTATTCCAACATTTTACTGATTTAGTCATTGCGGCAGTGATCTCGCTTTGAATTTTCTGATTTTGTTGCGGCGTTAGTTCTTTGGCAGAAACATTTGCCGAGATTATTAGGCTTGTACAAATTAATATTAGTATTTTTTTCATAAAATTTCCTTAGAAAACCTAGATTGAACCAGCCAAACGAAAGCCAGAATTTACACTTATTGTTGAGGGTACTGTCACTAAACGATATGATGATTGCAAATATGGTGGTGTTGATGTCCATGCTCCGCCCTTAATGCTGCGATAATAAGAAACACTACCATCCATGTCTGTCCATTCCCAAACACTACCATTTTGGTCAAAAGTACCATAATAGCTGATGCTATTTATGAAAGTACCGACATTAGTCAGATAAGTTTGGCTTGAAGAATATAACATTGATTGCGGTACTGAATAGCCAGTTGTGGCATCGGAGAGAAAATTTGCTGCATTTGAGCTATCTCCGATTATATTTGACGGTGTAGTATTATGTTGGGTCGCAAAAACATAGTAATCCCGACCATTAAAAAATGCCGCTTTATACCATTCATTTTCAGTTGGGATATAGTATGTTGGGGCTGCATTGGTATTTGGATTAATTGTATTTCTAATAACTGTAGTACCAGATTTTTTACCATTTAGCGTATATGCCCCATTTTCGGTTGTACCAGCGCTTTCATTACCATTGGGTTGTCCGTTAGCCATCCAGTTAGCAAATCTAGCGGCACTAAACCAGCTTACTCCAGTAACAGGCATATTGTTACTGCTAATGTCACTTTCACTACTTGTGTTCATAACGCTATATGAATAATTGCCACTACTACCGCTACGACCGATTCCCTGAATATTTGGGATAGTCATACTTGAATTCCATAGTCCATAGGGGTCAGATTCGCTTGCTACAGCATTTAAAAATTCAGTATATTGTCCAATAGTTACTTCATATTTGCCAATTTGATAGGTATAGGCAACCCCTCCAAAACCTGTTTTATCATTGCTATTTCCAGGATTACCAATGACAACCATATCATAAATAACCTGTGCTTGGACTGGAACAAGACAAAATCCGACTAATGTCAGCAAAATAGCCTTTTTACTGGAATTATAGCGATTAAAAAATCTGGATATTTTCATTTGAACTCTCAACATAAATAGTTATTGTGCTGGACTGGCAAGACGAAAGCCAACACCATTATCGGTTTTATCTGGCACATTGGTATTATATATCGTAGCTTGCATTGAATAAGCACCGGAAAACCAGTAGCCACCAGCAAGTCCCCGATATGGCGCGGGATTACCATCTAGATCATTCCATTGATAAACATTGCCATTTTGATCAAAGGTACCATAATAGCTACTACTATTAGTAAATGCTCCAACATCAGTTAGATAGTTTTGAGTTGCATATAAATAAGTTGGTGATTGCGTAACACTAAATGTTGAGGACGGAAAATTATTTGCCTGATTTGGTTTATCGCCAATTACATTTCCCGGTGCAGCATTACTTTCAGTTGCATAAAGATAATAGCCACCAGCACCATTATTGAGTTTGGGGCTATAGTAAGCTGCTTTATACCACTCATTGTATTTTGGGATATAATAACTTGGAGCTTTACCAGTATTGGGATTAATTACGTTTTTAGCAATAGCATCACCCGTAATTGCACCATTGAGATTATATGCACCATTTTCAGTAGTCGTACTATCTTCTACTCCGACTGGCTGACCATTAGCCATCCAGTTAGCAAAACGCGCAGCATTAAACCACGTGATATACGTGATCGGGCGATTACCACTATAGCCGCCATTATCCATCACTGTATAACTATAGTTACCTTCGCTACCACTTCTCGTTATTCCGGCTGAATTAAGATCGGTTGCCATTCTTTCATCGTAGAGAAAATACTTGTCAGTTTTGGCAACAGCATTTAGAAATGTTGCATACTGGCTAATCGTTACATCATATTTTCCAATTTGATATATATAGTCAATCGAACCAATCCCAGTTAGTGGGTCATTTGGATTATTCGGGTTAGCTATAGTTACAAGCGGATAATTAATTTGTGCTATAGTGGAACTGCTACTTCCTCCCTGAGAACAGGCGATTAAAGGAATTGAAAGGGCTGTTAATTGTCCTAATATTGACATGTATTTTTTGATTTGCATGTATATTCCTACAAGGATAGTTTATTTCCAGATATTATACTTGTTATTAATCACCCATTGGGTTTCATTATCCGTAAGATACCAAATTAACCAAACCCGACCTTGATAGTCTGGTTGGATGGCAACAGGCTGATTTATGATATTATAAATGTAATTTTGTACTTGATTATTATTATCCTGATCTCTTAAAACTGAGGCTGGGGTCATTTGCATCGTTGCCGATGATAAGAAGAATAATCCTAACATAGAGCTACCCCAATTACTAGGGATCTCCTGAATTGTAATTTGTGGATAATTAACGGATTTTAAGATAGCGTAAATAGTGTTTGCTGGAAATTCACGACCTAAAGCTTCAGTATTAATACTATATAGTACCATCAAAAATATAATTATCTTACGCATGGCTTAATTTAAGAAAAACTGGATTGAGGTTACAATCCGTACTTTTTTGCTAATATTCTGAGTATCATTGACAATCGCACCATCTGGGGAAGAAATGGTAAATACGCCTTGGGATGCAGATTTAATCTTACCAACCTGACTACCGGTATTTTTAGCAAAAGTTTCTGCTGCCTGTTTGGCATTCTGGGTCGCTTGATCGAGCATCGTAGCCTTGATGGTATTAAGACTATTATAGAAATAACTGATACTATTATTATTTACGATTACTCCTTGATTTACCAGTTCACCCGCATTCTGACTGACTTTTGCTACCAAATCAACATTGCTGGTAGTAACGCTAACGCTATTACTTATTTGGTAATGCGGAAGTTTCTCATTATTGTTTCCGTATTGATTTGCCCAATTATCGATAACGCTAATAGTTCCTTGCTGGATATCCTGCTGCTTAAAACCATTTTGCAGCAAGAAATCAGTAACTAGTTTCTGATTCTGGCTAATGGTTTTATTTAATGGTGCCAAAGTATCACCACTGACCGCAAAATTGATACTCCAAGTTGCCAAATCTGATTTTACAGTTTGTTCGGCAAGACCTTTTACTTCTACCGAACGATCAAAATTACGGAAATACTTTATTCCATTACCAACGAAATAACCACTGCTGGCAAGACCCAGACTTACTATAATTGCAATAACTAATTTATTCATTGAACTACCTTTAAAATAGAGTTATATATGGTGATCCAGCCTAGATGACTGGAATTATTTAAAATCTTTATGGGCAATAGATATAAATGCTAGCAAAGACATAGATGCAAAAAATATTGAACTAACTACAATGCTATGGCTTGGATTTAATGGTAATTTACCTACAAACCATGAACCAAAACCAGCAAAAATATACTGTAAGAAGCTGAGTAGTCCGATAGCCATTGCGCTCTCTTCTTTGAAATAGTGGGTAACCTCTACCTGAATCGGCGGATTTATAAATGCAGTTGAGATTCGCGTAATTAATCCACCCATTGAAATAATAGCTAAAACCATTAGCTTGGTATCGGAAATAAGGCTAACTATCATGATTAAACTAGCAATAAGTGCAATAACTATTCCAGCTTGAACAATTTTTCTTGGTGACACTCCGCGTTTATTTAAGTAGAGCATTATCTTATTTCCTAATAAATATCCCATAGCAATTGCGGTAAATATAAAGGAATAATAAGTATGATTAACATGGTATTCGTTGATATACATATAGCTTGACATAGAAATAAACGCATAAAATGAGGCAAATGCGCCACCAATTACGATAGCAAATTTAATAAATACCTGACTCTTTAGCACGCAGATATATGAATTAATTATTTTGCTGATATGAAAGTTTTTCCGGTTTTCTTCCATGTGTAAATTGCTCTCACGAATTAGTCTTAAACTTATGAGCACAAGGATTACTAAACTTAACCCAATCGCAATAAAACAACTGCGCCAGTTAAAAATACCGATAATCAAGGAACCAAGTACTGGAGCTATCGCAGGTGAAATAACTAACCCCAATACAAATAATCCGGTAATATGAATCTGTTCTTCGCGATCATAAACTTCTTTGATAATCAGGCGTGAAACTACATATACCGCACCACTACCAATTGCCTGCAATGCTCTTAAGAGTACGATTAGGTATAGATTGCTACTAATTGCAATAAGAAAAGAAGCTACGATAGATACGATCAAGGAGTAAATTATTGTCTTCTTACGTCCAAATAGATTACTGATAACACCCATAATAAGAAATAAAAATGCTTGGGTATAAACATAAACAGTAATACTCAGATTCATCTTATCTGGGTTGACGCCAAATTCACGAGCCATATCTGGTAAGGCTGGTAAATAAATATCGGTACATGCCTGAGTTATGAATAATAAAGCAATGAGTAGCCAAATTAAATTTTTCTTATATTTTTGTAAATCCACCTACTTCCCTCCTATTTGTAGCTACTGTTATTTATCTTTTATTTGGTAATATTAAGTTGCCTGCCAAGCTTAAATGGTGTGCAAAATATGAATTATCTTCTTGTAGTTATTTTTGATTCTGCTACATAGAAAGCATTATTCATGGTAAATTATGCAAGTAGCACTTTTTTACGTCTAGAATTGTTAATTAAGTGCTAAAAGTTTAATTTACGGATTTCATTTGCAACCGAGACAAACGATGTATTCCCTATATGGAAGTGTCCTTGGAATGGGCGATCAATCTCTAGAATAAGCCATGCTGATGATAGGATGATCAAATTTTGACTAAATAAAGCGAGAATAGTCAGTCTAAAATTACGATTACTACGATTGCTGACACATCCATTCCAGAAACAGATTAGTATTAGTAGAATAATGAAAAAAATTAATAAGACTCCATTTAGTTCACCATTTACAAAATCAAGCCGTTCTGTGCGATAGCCAACCAGTTGATTCAATGCATTTGACATTTGCTGGTAGGACATTTGATCTTGGATGGTTTCGGTAGGGATGTCCCTATATACGGTTTGCATTAGTTTGCCAAACTGGGCTTCGGTTTGATTGCTAATCTGTCCATGTTCAAGGAACTTATATTCATCATTTATAACCGAATCTAGATAATTGATGATGGATTGGCGTACTTCGTAACGTGAGTTTTCATCATGGATAGTTTTGCTAATGCTATAGATGTTTAATATTGCGTGTGCTTCATTTTCACTGGCAAGAGCTAGTTCATCCAGAGTTTGCCAATTAATTGCAATCCAGAATGCCATAAATAGTGTACCAAAGGTTAGACTAGTTTGTTGAGCAATACTGATTATTTTGAAAGATTTTCGTTTAGTTAGGAATTTTCGGCGAATCCAGAAGCCGAATATACTGATGCAGCCAAAGATTATGTAAATAAGAAATAAAGCAGCTAGTACGGGTAAATCATAAAACCATGCTGGCATTTTCTAACTCATTAAAAATTGGGCAATACGTTTAAGATGTTCTTGTCGATATAGGTATGGTGAATGTCCAGCATCTTCAATAGTCAGAACCTTTGTTTGCGGTTGGAGATGCTGCATTTTTTCAATGGTTGATTCAAGTAATAAGTCAGAGTTAATACCATGAATAATCAGCGTTGGATGGCTTATTCTTTTCCAGAACTCCCAAAGATCAATATTCCCATTGCTAAGCATTCCCTCTGCCAAACTTGCTGCTACTTTTCGATCTCGCTTTAACTCCCAGCGACGGTTGCTATTTTTTTGGAATGAATGACTAAACATGTGAAGCCATACACTATCATCATAAATGCCATCATTTAACGAATATTGACGATAATAATTACAAGCCTCTTCAAAGCTGCTGAAATCAAGATCTTCACCGCTATAAGTAGCAATGCGGATAATTCCTGCGAGTTCAACTTCTGCGCCGATGTCATTTAAAATTAGCTTGTTGAATTTATTTTGAGGCATACTTGCAAGCATCAAACCCATGGCTCCGCCAAGAGAAGTGCCGATGCAATCAATGTTTTTTAATTCAAGTTGTTCGATTAGTGCCGTTAAATCAGCGATGGTACTGTCTAAATTATAACCTCGACCATCTTGCAAATAGCTACTATTTCCGCGACCTGGTAAATCGGGTGCAACAATATAGTAATCAAATTTTAGAAAGTATTCCGCAACATAATCAAAGTCACGCCCATTCCGGTTAAGCCCATGCAGACATAAAAGTGTTTTTTTTGCATCAGGATTTCCCCAGCTTGAATAACTAATCCGGTATGATTCAGCGTAAATATTTTGCCGCTCAATAAAATTGGTTTGCATGCGCATCTATTCCAAACTTATTTGTTCAATTAATATTTCCAGAAGTTAGACTGGTTTGGCAAAAAGATCATAATCTTGTGCTGCCAGAATTTCCACATCAATAATATCACCTGGCTGAATATCTGGATATTGACCAAGATTTTTAATATAAATTAGTCCATCAATTTCTGGGGCATCATATTTACTTCGTCCTGTAATTAATTTTCGGCTAACCTCATCAATAATCATAGGCATGATTTGCCCTACTTTTGCCTGGAGTTTCCCAAAGCTGATTTTTTGTTGATGTTGCATAAACCTTTGATAGCGATCTTCCTTCACTTCTTCCGGAACATGGCTTTCTAATTGATTGGCAGGGGCACCTTCGACTTCTGAATATTTAAAACAGCCAACTTTTTCAAGCTGGGCTTTATCCAGAAAATCAAGTAGCATCTGAAAATCTTCTTCTGTTTCACCGGGAAACCCAACGATGAAAGTACTTCTGATTGCAAGTTCAGGACATACCGTACGCCATGCAGCTATCCGCTCCAGCAATCCATCTACATTACCTGGACGTTTCATTGCTTTCAGAACTTTTGGACTTGCATGCTGAAAAGGAATATCAAGATAGGGTAGTAACTTGCCTTCAGCCATTAATGGAATAACTTCATCAATGTGTGGATATGGATATACATAGTGAAGACGCACCCAAACACCTAAATTGCTAAGTTCTTTGCAGAGGTCTAAAAATTTAGTTTTTACAGGTTTGCCATTATAAAAACCTGTAATATATTTCTTATCCACTCCGTATGCGCCAGTATCTTGTGATACTACTAGTAGTTCTTTTACTCCGGCAGCTACCAGCTTTTCAGCTTGGGAAAGAACATCCCCAATCGGATATGAGTCGAGCTTTCCCCGCATGGTTGGGATAATACAAAAGGTGCAAGTATTATTGCACCCTTCTGAAATTTTCAGATAGGCATAATGTTTTGGAGTTAGTTTTACACCTTGTGGTGGAACGAGGTCAGTAAAGGGATCATGAGGTCTTGGTACGTATTTATGTATAAGATTCAATACTTCTTGTGTGGCATGAGGACCAGTTACACCTAATACATTTGGATACTGAGTTTCAATAATGCCTTCTTTGGCACCCAAGCAGCCAGTAACAACCACTTTGCCATTTTCATTTAATGCTTCGCCAATCGCATTCATAGATTCTTCTACTGCTGAATCAATAAATCCACATGTATTGACAACTACTAGATCTGCATTTTCATAACTATTAACAATGTCATAACCCTCAGCTTTTAGTGAGGTCAGGATATTTTCCGAGTCAACCAGTGCTTTGGGACATCCTAAAGATACAAAACCAATGCGTGCCATTTATTTATTTGCTTCCTTTATTAAACGGAAATTGCATCATGTTGATGAATTTTTCTGCTTGGGTACTAAATTGCTCATGTACCTGTTCTTGCATTTGAAGAAAATTACTTGTGCTATTACTTATGTAGTCAAAAATGTTCTGTTGTAGTTGCGGACCATGATCATGCAGAAATGTCTTCCACAACTCCATACTTGATGGCAGTGATTCTTTAGGGTAGGTTGCCTTTAGTTGTGTGTAAAATCGTTTCTGGGTTTGCCTTAATAGGTCAATACTTTGTTCAAGAAATGGGCTAATTGCTGACTGAAATGATTTACCGTAAAAGCGGATTATTTGCACCAGAAAGTCATTTGAAAAAATCGGAGTTCGGTTTGCCTCTTCATCTAGAATTATTTGTAACAATACACTGCGCGTAACATCAATTCCAGTTTTTACATCGGTAACGATGACGGTATCACCATCAATAATCATTTGCTTAATATCTTCCAATACAATATAGGTACTGGTCGCAGTATCATATAATCTGCGATTCTGATATTTCTTAATAATCCTTGTCTCACTAGGTTTTTTCATAACTGATTCATATAGCCGAAAAATATTAATAAAAAAATAACTTGACAAATTATGTTGCGGTGCACAATAATACTGCCTGTAGGAGAGTAATATACATTATATATTTGGATTATAGCATAATAATGCGTATTACCCGAAAGTAATTTCAAATTCTGGAGGATATAAAAATGTTGAAAAAAAATGAACAATTTACAGCTGAAACTCAAAAAGCTATCGATACTGCAATGGATTTAGTATCTGCTTCAATTACAAGTGTAGAAAAATTAACACACATACAATTGGAAACTTCACGTCAAATTCTTGAAGAAACTTCAAAAGCAATTAAAGGTTTGACTAGTGTAAGCGATCCTAAAGAAATGTTTAGTCGTATTAATGCTATGGCTACTCAAGCAGTAGAAAAAAATCTTGCTTCTGCTCGTGATGTTTATGAAGTTGTAAATGAAGTTAAAGCTAAAATCAGCAAAGCAGCTGAAGATAGCATGCATAATATGCAACAAGCGGTTATTAGCTCTGTTGAAGGTGCATCACAATTAAATCCTAATGGTTCAAATTTTGCCGCAGATGCTCTTAAAGGCTGGATTAATAATGCAAATCAGGCTTTAGCTGCGATGAATAAAGTTGCTGCTCAAGTTAGTGAGTTTGCAAATAATAATATCAATGCTGCAACTAAAGCAACTGTTGAAGCTGCTAAAAAAACTGCTGTTAAAAAGTAATCTTTTGATTATATAAACTCAGTTATTCTTTTTAGGGTATGTAAATCACACCAAAAAACCTACAGTAAAATGCTGTAGGTTTTTTTATTAGATAATTGATACACTCTTCTCTAATCTTGGTTCTTGGTCAATATACGACTCTCAAGATAAGAATTCATTTGACCTCCAGGTTTTTAAATATTGCCATATAATGTCAGTTGTTACATTAATCTTTTATGATACAATATTCAAATATCAATTCAAATTAGAACCAGATAAGCATGAAGTATAGAAGTAAGCTATATATTTCTTTAGTGGGAACTGCAGTTGTAAGTACTGCGGTTGGATTAAGTATTACCTATTTTCATGTAAAAAAGCTCATATTAAAAGAGCTACATAGTAAAGCTACGTCTATTGCGGCTACAGGTGCTGCATCTGTTGATCTTAATTCACTACTTCAGCTAAAGAAAAATCCTAGCCAATACTCCAGTGGCTATCTTGAAATTCAGAAGGAGCTTAGGGCGGTTCGTGATATAAATCGAAGAGATGATATTTACGTCAAATATGTCTATATCCTACAACCTGTAGATTTAAAAAGTGATGAATTTTCCTATCTGGTAGATGCAGAGGAAAGTAATAGCAAAGATTTTTCGCCACCGGGCGAGATCGCCAGTGAAGTGGTTAAAGCAAAATTAAATAAACATGTGAAACAATTATATTCTCCATCGCGATTTATTACTGATGAGTGGGGTGACTGGCTGATGGGGTATGCTCCGATTTTAGATAGTAAGGGTAACTATCTTGCTACGGTTGGGGTTAATATTTATGCATCAATGATAACAGCAAAGCTTAATAGATTATTTATTTTTGGTTTATTTTCTTTTGGAATAACTCTTGTTTTAGCTTTAGTTGTGGGCTGGTTTCTTTCGCGACATGAAACGGAGTCATTGGACCAGTTGCATCGGGGAGTAAAAGCAATCGACAAAGGTGACCTTAGCCAGAAAATAAATATTTCCGGAGATGATGAATTCTCAGAGCTTGCAAGGGAAATTAATAATATGGCACAGGGGTTACAGGAGCGTGAACGACTTAGGCTAAGCTTTACTCGCTATGTCTCGCAACATATTATGGAATCAATAATAAAGTCTGAGGATAGTGTGAAACTAAGTGGGGAACGTAGAAAAATCACTCTGCTATTTTCGGATATCCGACAGTTTACTAAGCTATCTGAGAAGTCAAATCCAGAGCAGGTTGTTTCATTACTAAATGAGTATTTTTCAGTGATGGTTGATGTGATTTTTAGAAATCATGGAATGTTAGACAAATTTCTTGGTGATGGCATCATGGTTGAGTTTGGTGCTCCATTAGATGACCCTTTGCAGGAATACCATGCTGTCAAAGCGGCACTAGAAATGCAGGATGAATTAGCTACACTCAAGAAACGGTGGTTACTGGAAGGGAAGCCCCAAATTGATATTGGGATTGGGATTCATACGGGGCTGGCGGTAATTGGAAACATTGGTTCGGAGAAGCGAATTGATTATACAGCAATTGGTGATACGGTTAATGTTGCTTCGCGGCTTGAGCAATTTACGAAGCAGTTGAAAGTTCCATTGTTAATTAGCGAGGCTACAGTTGCTGCTGTCAGAGATCAGTTTAATTTTACCGATCTTGGTGCGCATGTTCTTCGTGGGCGTACTGATCCAATTTCAGTCTATACTATTGAACGAGCAGAATTTAATCAAATTTAAACATTAGATTCATAAAAATCACATTTGCCCAAGTTACATTGGTTTCAAAGTTCTTATAACGTAAAGAAGTTGTTAATCCAATAAATGGCAAAATAATTGGTGAGTCGCCAGTCCAAGATGGTTTAACCAGAATTTGTGGGCTATATCCCAAGCCCCATTCAAAATTATCACTATCCATTATTGGATGGAATTTTTGATACATATAACCAACATGGGCTTCTGGTTTCCAGTAAGAGTCAGAAAAAGCGATTGCAAAAAGGGTGTATTCTTCATGTGTGTCTGTATTATACCAAGAGCGACCATAACCTAGACCATAAGGAATTTCATTAAGTCCTTGCGGGTCTTGAGGCGTTTGTTCTGATACCCCAATCGGCCAATGAGCGGCAATAGAAGTATGGTAAGCATAGCCACTTACCAAAATGGCATTTTTACCCTGACTTTCAGCCATGACTAATCCATGACCTATTTCGCATAGCCATTGTGTCCCAGTACCACAAGCATATGCATTATTTGCAATAGAAATTACAAATAAAGTGATAAGTATCCTGATTAATAATCGCAGCATTAGTAAATATTCTCAAATTCAAACCCGGTATTTTAGCATAGAATGATGATTTTATCCATGCTTATATCCCTATAAAACAGGCTCTTTTGTGATGAGTTCTAGAAGTTTTGAAAATATTAGAGGGCGTACAAAGTTGATTAAAGTTAAGTATCCAATTATTCAGGCACCAATGGCAGGTGGAGTTGTTACAGCTGAATTGGTCGCTAGAGTATCAAATAGCGGACTTCTGGGAAGTATTCCCGCGGGTTATCTTAGTAAGGAGAGTCTAGAAGACTTTATAATCAAAACCCGTAATTTAACTTCTGCTCCAGTAATATTAAATGTTTTTGTTGAAGATTATCGTGAGACTTCTATTATTTCTCCAAAGCCACAAAGGATCATTGAGGCAGAGAATAGGCTAGGTTTATCATTAGAAGAGTCTTTTATTATTCCACCAACGCTTCATGTTAATGATTATCTTGAACTGGCGATAAAGTACGCAATTCCAGCAGTTAGTACAACTTTTGGTCTATTTTCACCAGAAGTAACTGCATCATTTCAACAAAATGGTATATCTGTATTAGCAACTGTTACAAATCTTGAAGAGGCGTATCTAGCTAAAAAACATAATGTTGATGCCTTGATCATACAAGGTAGTGAGGCTGGTGGTCATCAAGGGAGTTTTTTATCAACTACAAATGCAAATCAGTTTACTACGCTAGAGCTAACTAAGCAAATTCGAGAATCTAATCTTGGGCTTCCTTTAGTCGCTGCTGGCGGTATAAATCTACAAAATATTTATCAATACTGGAATGCTGGAGCTGATTTTCTTCAGTTAGGAACGTTATTTATGCTAAGTGATTGTGCTGGGATAAGCTATGAACAGCAAAGTTTTATCTTGAATAAACCGAGCTTGGCAACTGAATTAACCAAAGGAATTACTGGCAAATGGGTAAGAAGTATTAAGAATGAGCTATTTAACTACCTTGATTTTCCAGATTTTAATTATCCAGCACAGCATTATGCCAGTTCAAGACTACGTGCAATGGCAAAAAATAGTGGTAACTTTGAATGGGCTGGCATTTGGCTTGGTCAGCATGATAAGTATCAGTTTATTGAAACTGATAAATTGATAGTAGAGTTACAGCATAAGTATCTGGAATACATTAATGGTCTATAAATTTTCCAGTTGAGATTGAAGGTCAAGCCATTCCTCTTCAGCCTTATTTAATTCAAGGTTCACTTGTTCCTGCTTGCTATTAATCGTAACTAACTCTTCTAAATTACCATTCTGATTCGCCTGCTCCAACTCGGTAGTTAGCTTATCTAGCTGACCTTGTAATTTTTCCATGAGTTTCTCGGTCTGTAGAATATCATGACGTAATTTATTGGCTTGCTTAAATGTAGCCGCTACATCGCTAGGCTTTTCTTTCTCCATTGATGGCTTGAGTTTATTGCTAGTTTGCGATTCTTCTTTTTTTAGTAGATAGCTTTCATAATCATCCAAGCTACCAGAAAATGGCAGCAATTTATTATCTTCTATCAGATAAAAATCATCGGCAACACCTTGTAGCAAAAATTTATCATGTGATACCAGTATTACTGCTCCTTCAAATTCCTGTAAGCTGGTTGCTAACTCCTCGCGCATTTGCATGTCTAAATGATTGGTTGGCTCATCCAGAAATAATATATTTGGCTTAGTCAAGATTATTGACGCCAGAATCAAACGGGCTTTTTCACCACCAGAGAATTTGCCAACAGATTCTTTACTTTTATCAGCGTTAAAACCGAAGCGTCCGAGATAATTATAAATTTCCTGTTCGCGCATCGTTTTATTGGTATTATGGATAATACTAAACGGAGTATCATTATCTGTTAGTACTTCGATGGTTTGTTGGGCAAAATAACCAATCCTGATTTTGCTATTCATCTCGACATCACCGGATAGTAGGCTACCACCTTCGATAATAGCCTTGATAAGACTAGTTTTCCCTTTGCCGTTACGCCCAAGTAACCCGATCCGGTCACTAGTAAAGATTTGCAAATTTACTTTATCTATTAAAGTCTTATCCGGATAGCCAATTTTTGCATCAATAACTGTTAAAAGAAGGTCAGAGGTATATTCGGGAGTGAAAAAATCGATGGAATAATTACGTTCACTATTAAAGGTTGGCGAGAAACGCAGCTTTTCTATCATTTTCATTCGACTTTGCGCCTGTTTGGCTTTGGTTGCTTTGGCTTTAAAGCGGTCAACAAAACTCTGCAAATGATCTATTCTCGCTTGGGTTTTGGCAGCAGTTTTTTGTTCTAGCTCCAGCTGTTCGGCGCGAGTACGTTCAAAAGTTGAATAATTGCCATTATAGAGGGTTAATTTTTGATTGGCAACATGGACAGTGTATTGGGTAACATTATCAAGAAACTCTCTATCATGAGAAATGATAATTGCTAAGCCTTGATAGCTTTTTAGCCAATTTTCAAGCCAGATTACCGTTTCAATATCCAAATGGTTGGTTGGCTCATCAAGTAATAGCAAATCGCTTGGGCAAAATAGCGCTTTGGCAAGATTTACCCGCATCTGCCAACCACCCGAAAATTCATTTAGTGGACGTTCGGCATCTTCTGGTTTGAATCCAAGATTTACCAATAGTTTTTCTGCTCGTGGCCTTAGCTGGTAATATTCGGGTAGATCGGTATGATCTTCGCGATAAATATGGTGGGCATTTAATACATATTCTATAATCGCAATATTAACATCTTCTATTTCTTGCTCAATGTAGCTGATTAACGTGCCAGCAGGAATTGTGCAGTCACCAGATTCAGGATGATTTTCCCCGAGAATCAGTTTAAAAAACGAGGTTTTCCCTGTTCCATTTTGTCCGACCAGTCCAACGATCTGGTTCTTATATAATTGTAGGCTAGAATTATCAAGAAGTTTTTTATTGCCATAGGCCAAAGTAAGATTTTTTACCGAAAGCATAGAATATATTATCCATTTTATTTTATGGCAAGATTGTAGCATACCTCAAGATCTTTCAATTTTGAGGTAGATAGATTTGTGCTTATTTTTTTAATAATTCAGCATCATCAACTAGATATTTTGATTTATCAAGGCAGAATGAAATCAAAAATTTATCTTTATGATAATGAATTTTAACTTCTTGGCGGGTATTCATTGCTTCTTCAATAACTTCTCTTGCACTAGAGTTAGTTACATAAAAATCAAAACTACCTGCCATTGCGCCATCGCCATTAGAGAGTCCACCACGAACTATACTCCCAACTATATTCCGACACCAAAAGCCTTCTTTGCCAAGCTTGGTTGGGATTCCAACCTTCTCGCCACTTTCTGTCTGAATACATCCAAGTAAGCTAAAACATAACAAAGATAATACAATCTTTTTCATCAAAATTCTTTCTTAAAATATAGGCTAATTTATAATTCTACGGGCATAGGCAAAATGATTTTTATACCAGCCTTTAAATTCACGGATTTTAACGCCACTACCATGATCATCAATAATATGGTTTGGATCAATATAAATCACAACATGGGAAATTCGGCTATCATCAATGGTGCGAATAAATAATAAATCCCCAGGTTGTAGCGGCTCGTTCGGAGATAGTATCCGACCTGCGGTATCTGCCTGTTTTGAAATATCACTATTTATCTTTATGCCAAGACCATAATTATATACCCATGAGGTAAAATTGGAACAATCAAGTCCAGCACCACTTCCATTGTCAAATTCGGGGATATGATGATGTTTATAAGGTAGGCCAATATATTTTTCGGCAACGGCAACAATTCTTTGTTGCTGCCATTTGACAGGGTCACAATCGGCTGGGATTTGTGGTGCTGGATAACTAGCTGGCTTGGGTCCCCAGCTATCACGGTAGTTTGGACTTTTATATTCGGATAAGCTATCACGCCAAGCAAAATCGCTAGTTACACTAGCCTGATAATTGCATTCAGCATATGTATTGAAAACACTTATCAATAGGCAAAAAGGGAGTAGTTTCTTAATCATGCTTTATTCTCCAGATGACTTATTTGCTAAAATTGGCTCTATATTTGGATCATTGATTTCTTCATTGTCTAAGGTCAGAATATTTTCCAATTGTTCACTATTTAATCTGGCTTGAGTGATGTAGTCGTCATTCATTTTTCCAGTATAGTAAGGTTGCATTTTTAGTAATTGCTCCATATCTAGCTGTCTAAAGTCATTCGCAGCTAATTCTGCTTGCTTGTTACTTGCTCCAAGAAATTTAAAGCTGGCAATAGCAGTATTTAATGCACTATCAAAAGTTTCACGGTAAATTTCTTCAGGTTTAAATCCCTGATTTAGCGCCTCATATACATCAGTTCGGCTTCTAACTCTTAATATTATTTTGACATTAGGATAACTTTGTCTTACCAGTGTTGCTATTTTTAGAGCCTTAATGCTATCATCAATTGCAATAACTAGTAGCTTTGCAGTAGCCAAACCTGCTATTTCGAGTAGATCAAGCCGCTCTGCATCACCATAGAAAACTTTATGTCCAAATTTACGTACCGTATCTACCTGATTTGGATCAATATCTAATATGGTGCTTTTTACTTTATTTGCCAGCAAAAAACGTCCAATGATTTGTCCAAAGCGGCCAAAACCAGCAATAATTACTGGATTTTCCTGATTAATTACATCTGGCGCCAATTCTTGATTTGCTGGTGCTAGTAATCGAGTAATATATTTTTCATAAATAATCATGATTAATGGTGTTAATAGCATTGATATTGCTACAACAGCAACCAGTTCTCGGGCTAACTCAGTTGCAAATATATTATTTTGGCTAGCGTATGAAATTAGTACAAAACAAAATTCGCCACCTTGTGCCAATGTTAAGGCAATCAGCCAGACATCTTTACCTTGTTTACAGATTAGTTTAGTTAGGATAAATAACACTAAGAATTTTATTACCATCAATGCCACAACAAGGATAAATATTAAAACTAGGTGATTGGCAATTATTGTAAAGTCAATATTGGTTCCAACAGAGATGAAAAATAACCCCAGTAGTAAGCCCTTAAATGGCTCAATATCAGCTTCCAGTTCGTGCCGATATTCGCTCTCAGCAAGGACTACTCCAGCTATAAATGCCCCCATGGCTGGTGATAACCCTACGTAGTTCATTGCAAGTGTAATTCCAATAATCAGAAGAAGTGCCAGGGCAGTAAACGCTTCATTTAGTTTTGAAGTTGCAATGAATTTAAAAACTGGTCTTAATAGATATTTACTGCCTAGGATAAGGGCAAATAAAATTATGGTTATCAATAGTGCTTGTTGTAGATGAGAAAGTTTATCTGGTGTTGTAGTTGCTACCTGATTACCAAGTAAGGGGAATATTGCTAACATTGGGATTACTGCAATATCCTGAAAAAGTAGTACTGCAAAAATTGTGTTGCCTGCATCGAGTTTTATCCAGCCTTTTTCTTGTAGCATTTGGAGAACTATTGCAGTTGACGAGGAGGTAAATATCATTCCTAGAGCAAATGCTGAATTTAATGGTAAGCCACATAAAATGGCAAGAATTGTGATTACTAGAGTTGTAACTATAACCTGTAGCCCCCGGTTACGAGGAGGGGTTTTCTTAATTCCCAAAGCATTGATGGGCGTAATTCTAGTCCAACCAAAAATAACATCATAACGACACCAAATTCGGCAAAATGCATGATGGTTTCGGTATGATTGCCAACTAAACCAAATACGTAAGGTCCAATTATGATTCCGGCTAGAAGATAACCCAATACCGAGCCAAGTCCGAGGCGTTTAATAATCGGTACAGTTATAACCGCGGCAAGAAGGTAGATGAATGCTTGAAAAAATATTTGAGTGTTATCCATTGTATTAGCATCAGAAAATAAAAATTATAGTTGGCATTTTTTTGCCGAAAATGAATGTGTAAAATAGTATATAATGTTAGCCTTCAAATATTATACTATTAACATTTTTACCTAGAGGAAAATTATGAAAAAATTATTGATTGCTTTAGCTGCGGTTTCTTGTATTTCTACTGCATTTGCTGAAAAAGTAACTACAGTTGATTTTGATAGCACAAAAATGGAATGCCATGGTCAGCATATTGATGATGGTATTAGCAAAGATAAAGTTAAAGATATGCACTGTAAAAAATATCAAGACAAAAAAACAGATGTAGTGTTTGTTGATGATCGTTCTAAAAAAATGGTTGATTGTAAAGTTGACTCAGTTGGAAATATTACTTTGGCTAAATGTACTTCAATCTAATTAGCTTGTAGAATTACTAAAGGTGAGTTAAAATTATAACTCGCCTTTTTTATTGGGTAGTCAGATGCATCCTACAGTGATTGAGATAAATAAGAAAATATTTGAGAATAATCTAGTCCAGATTCGTAAGCAAATTGGAGTGGGGGTTAGATTATTATTACCTATTAAGGCAAATGCTTATGGTCATGGATTAATATCTGTGGCACAGCTTGCAGAACCTTTGGTTGATTACTTTGGAGTTGCCTGTCTTGATGAGGGGATTAGTTTACGGCAAAGCGGGGTTAGTAAGCCGATTTTGGTTTTTGGTGCGATAGATGAAGAACAGATTCGTGGGTTAGTTGAGAATAATCTTGAAATTACTATTTCTTCAATGTATAAAGCCACACTAGTGCATGAATATTGTCTTAAATATGATAAAAAATGTAAGGTTCAGATAAAGGTAGATACTGGTATGAATCGGGTTGGTATTCGCCCGGAGAGTTTTAATCCTTTGCTTGATTTTGTCTTAGCTAGTAGCGTATTGATATTAACTGGCGTTTATTCGCATCTAGCAATGAGTGAAGCCACAGATAAATGGGTAACTGAGGCTCAAATTACTTCATTTAGTGCAATTGTAGAAACGGTAAAAGTCAGAAAACCATCAGTAATCTGCCACTTAGCTAATTCTGGTGGCGTATGTTATCATCCTTCCAGCTATTTTGATATGGTGCGTCCGGGGCTTCTTAGTTACGGCTATTTTCCGGGTGAAAATTTAATTACAGGTAATCTAGCCGAAATTAGCCCCTGTTTTAGTCTGAAAAGTCGAGTTAGTTATTTTAAGGTAGTAAATAAAGGGGTTGGAATCAGTTATAATCACCGTTATCATACTTCTGAAATGACACGGATTATTACCATTCCTATTGGTTATGGTGATGGTTATCGACGTGGACTATCTAATTCTGGCGAAGTAATAATTCGGAATAAGCGTTATCGGATTTCTGGGACTATCTGTATGGATATGTTTATGGTCGATATTGGTTCTAATGGTGAAGCCTATGTTGGTGATGAAGTAGTTTTGATCGGTAAACAAGGTGATCAAGAATTAAAAATAGAAGAACTAGCCAGTAAGCTTGATACGATAATTTATGAGGTTTTAGTTGGGTTTAATGAGCGGATTTCACGCGTAGTTGTTTAATTATTTGGAGTAAAAAGTGTATCAGGAGCAATATTTTCTGACAATTCGTGATATTAATTATGGTAATCATATGGATCATCTGGCATTACTTAATTATCTACATGAAACCCGAGTAAGATTTTTACGTAAAAGCGGTTATAGTGAAATTGATGTCGATGGTTTAGGAACTGGGTTAGTTGTTGCTGAATTACAATGTAATTATCGTAAAGAATGCTTTTATGGTGAAAAAATTACAGTTAAGATGAATCTTGAACTCTTAAGTCCGATGAAATTGCGCTTAAACTATCAGGTTACTAAAAACGAGGGTGAGGTAGCTGCCAATGCTATAATACGCCTTGCATTTTTGGATAGAAATAAAAAGGTAGTGGTAGTACCACAATGGTTGCAAAACCTAGCTAAAGGCTAAAGGAGAAAATCAATGATAGAAGTTGGTGTTGTTATGGGAAGTAACTCTGACTGGGATGTGATGGAGCATGCAGTCAAAGTTTTAAAAGATTTTGGGGTTAATTATGAAGCATTGGTGGTCTCGGCACACCGCACGCCAGATTTGCTTTTTGAATATGCTGAAGCAGCTGAAACCCATGGCTTAAAAGTGATTATTGCTGGAGCTGGTGGAGCCGCTCATTTGCCAGGAATGCTTGCTGCGAAGACTATTGTTCCAGTACTTGGGGTTCCAGTTCCTTCTAAATACTTGAAAGGGCAGGATTCATTATATTCTATCGTACAAATGCCAAAAGGAATCCCTGTTGGGACGTTGGCAATTGGTGAAGCTGGTGCAACTAATGCCGGGCTTTTAGCGGTGCAGATTCTTGCTTGTTATAAACCAGAACTTGCCGTAAAATTACATGAATTTCGTAAAATGCAAGCACAAACAGTGCTTAATATGACATTGCCGGAAGTTGAATAAATGGTAGCTAGACAACAGACAATATTACCAACGGAGTGTATTGGTATCCTTGGTGGTGGGCAGTTAGGACGGATGCTTGCGATGGTAGCAAGGCAAATGGGTTATCAGGTTGCTATTCTTGAGCCTAGTAAAGATTGTCCAGCAGCTCCATTTGCCAATCACCATATAACTAAGCCTTATGATAGTCAGGATGGATTACTAGAGCTAGCTAAACTTAGTCGAGTGGTTACCACTGAATTTGAGAACGTACCCGCAGCGTCAATTAGGCTACTCAAAGATTTTGGTTGTCAGGTTTATCCGGATGAAAATTCGATTAGAATTGCTCAGAATCGAGGTAACGAAAAATCATTCTTCCGTTCAATTGGCTTGGAAACTGCCGAATTTAAGATTATAAATAATCAAGATGATATAGAATTAATTGGAACAGATATGTTTCCAGCTATTTTAAAAACAACTACACTTGGTTATGATGGCAAAGGTCAAATTCGTGTGAAGGATTTAGCAGAGTTAGTGGTGGCTTATCAACAGCTTGGTGGTGAATGTATTTTGGAAAAATTGGTTGATCTGGCGTATGAATGTTCAGTTATTGTTGCGCGGAATCAGACTGGTGCAAAATGCTTTCCACTCATTGAAAACTATCATCGTGATGGAATCCTTGATATTAGCTACATCCCCGCAAATTTAAGTGCAGATATTCTGAGTCGGGCAAATAATGCTGCAATTTCAATGGTTGAAGCACTTGATTATATTGGCATACTGACAATCGAGTTTTTTATAACTATCGATAACCGGATACTGGTAAATGAGATTGCTCCAAGACCACATAATTCGGGGCATATTACTATTGAATCGTGCATAACTTCACAGTTTGAACAACAACTAAGAGCGATTTGTGGGCTACCTCTAGGCGATACCGAGGTTAAGATTCCTGGTGCGATGCTAAATCTCTTGGGCGATGTTTGGCTTGATAATAGAGATGCTTTTGCTAAGCTATGTGCCGATAGTAATGCCAAATTTCATTGGTATGAGAAGTTGGAAGCTAAAAAAGCCCGCAAGATGGGGCATTTATCTTTAACTGGTAAAGATCGCTTATTACTTGAAGATAAAGTTATGAAATTGAAGCAATCCCTTAATTTTATTTAAGTATAACTGCTTGCTCTATGCCGCAATAACTTTGTCATAATGTCCTTACTTACTTTTAATGTAAACCGCGTATCTTACTTTCAATCCTTGCAAACATATTGTAGCAGTTTTAATGGATAAGTCTTATATCTAAGTTAATAGTACTTTTTAAGCGTAAAGTCGTGTCAAATATTTCAGGATTATCATACCTAATTTAATATACCAGCCCTGAGTGGTAAAATGTTATTATGTGAGCTCATCAGATGTATTATAATTCCAAATTACTCTGTTCGAACCATTTAAAGTTCTGAATTGCTACCCTAGGGTGGCAATACTTGGCTTTACATTTTTGTTATTTGAACAGATTTATTGATAGATTAGCTGCGATACAAAGTTGTATGTGGGAATCTAGCTTTCTTGTTTTATTTGGAAGGTCTTGATTATGGCAAAGTTTAGTTACCCTCGTGGTGTTATTGCTCTATCTTCAGTAGAAATGTGGGAGCGATTTAGCTTTTATACAATGCAAAGCTTACTTGTACTATATGCTGCAGCAAAAGTAACCGAAGGCGGTCTTGGTTGGAGCCAGGCAGATGCTTTGCGGTTAGTGGGATATTATGGTGCATTGGTATATGTATCACCGATAATTGGTGGTGTTATAGCAGATAAAGTTATCGGTAGAAAGCTGGCTGTTTTGCTGGGTTCTTTCATTATGATGTGTGGACATGCTTCGCTGGCCTTTCCCGGCGTAAAAGCGATGTACCTTGGGTTGGCTTTACTAATCGTTGGCTGTGGTTTGATGAAACCAGCCATCAGTGCTATGGTTGGAGAATTCTTCAAACCGAGTGAAACCTCCCGCAAAGAATCATCCTTTGCAATATTTTATATGTCGATTAATATTGGTGGCTTTTTGGGGCCAATGATTGGCGGGGTAGTTCAGGAAAAATATGGCTATGATTATGCATTTGCAATGGCTGCATTTGGTTTGTTAATTGGCATTCTTAATTTTCAGGTAGCAAAAAACCGAAGCCTAAAAGATGTTGGAAATTTACTACATAAGTCTGAGCATGTAAAAGTGCCTTGGACAGTAGTAGAAAAGAAAAAAGTTGCAGTATACCTTGGTCTTTGTGTGAGCAATATATTCTGGAATGTTATTTATGTGTTGCCGTATGGATTGCTTACATTATATGCAGATAAAAATATTGATCGAGCAATTGGAAGTTTTACCATTCCATCTACATGGTACTATGGAATGTATGGTTTATTGATTATCATCTATTCACCAATTGTGGCAACTTTTTACCAATGGTTTAAAAATAAGACAGGTAGTGACTTGACCCTTAGTCGTAAATTGGCAATCGGTTATGTGTTGGTTGCTGCCGGGAGTCTAGTTTTATTGCCGCTTGTAAAGGCAATCGGAGCAAATCCCCATTATATTGGTAGCTCAGGTTATATTATAGGTTTTTATACATTCTTCTCATTAAGTGAGTTGCTAACTTTACCAGTATTGCTAGCCGCAGCAACAACTTTTGCTCCACATGGTTATTCAGCAACATTGGTATCGTTAAACATGGGAATTTCTTGGGCGATTGGAGCGTGGATTGGTGGTGAATTTGGCGCTTGGACACAAGAAATGAATCCGGTAATTTTATTCTGGTGGGTAATCGGACTATGCATAGCTTTTGCAATCGGGCATATGCTTACTGATAAAAAAATTGAGAAAGTTATTCAGTCTTAGAAGCTATGGATAATTTTTTACTTTCCTTATTTCTTGCCATTTTAATATTAAGCCTCTGGATATTGCCAAATGTATATGCAGTAGCTGGTACTTTATTGCTTGCAGTTTATGCTAGTTATCTAAATGAAATCAGCTTTTCTTCTGTAATTATTATCATGATTTTAACTTTTGCGGGTTATCATTTTATTCAGAGGGATGGCGACAAAAGTACCGTACTAAGAATAATTTTACTTATGCTTGTATTCTGGGCATTATTTAGTGAAGATTATGACGGGCGAATATTAAGCTGGTCTGGACAATTAGAACTATTAAAATCTCAGCAGCGCTTTGTCATAAACCTTAATTTTGAAAAGATTTTAGCAGCGATTCTGCTGGCTGCGTATCAGTTTAACCCTAAACTATCCTTAAAATATTGGAAAGAAGTATTTACTTCTGCTTGGTCAATTTTATTCCTTGTTTATATCGTATTATTAATTCCTTTGATTATATTACTATACTTTTTTATGGATTTTAATATAGATAGCTTACATCTAAGTACTTTGGTTTTAAACGCTTTTTTAATTGCCTTTGCAGAAGAGGTACTATTTCGCGGTATTTTACAAAACTGGCTAATTCAAGTTATTCGTATCAAAATTGGACCAAGTTTGGGGTGGGTAGCAATTCTGATAGTGAGTATAGTCTATGGCTTATTCCATGTTAAATTTGGGGTTTTTATTGGGTTTTTTAGCTGCTTTGTGGGCGGTGCATATGGATATATATATAGAAAATCAGGTAAAATCGAGGTGGCTATCTTGATGCATTTTGCAATTAGCCTGACTTTTTGTCTGGTGTTAGCTTTTTATGGGCTTGGAAACTTTTTACCGGTAATGATTTATTAAGTCCTGCGGTTAGTATATAACTTAGCATAGTTTTTCATTTTAATTATTTATTTTAAATTAAGGGTTTTATATGAGCATCTTGGAAATCAGAGTTCCTGATATTGGTGGACACAGTGATGTAAATGTTGCTGAAGTATATGTAAAAATTGGCGATAAAATAAACATTGATGATAATCTGATTATGCTTGAAACAGACAAGGCAACAATGGAAGTCCCTGCAGATAAAGCAGGAACAATAACTGAAGTCCTAGTTAAAGTCGGGTCAAAAATAAATGAAGGTGATGTAATTATTAAAGTCGAAGCTGCTGGTGAGACTAAATCAGCTGATCCTGCTCCGGCAACAAAAGAAGTGCCAGCTAAAGAAATCACAGCTCCACAAGCTGCTACTGCCCCAGCTCCTGTTGCTGGTGAAATTAGCTGTGATGTTGTAGTGCTTGGTGCAGGTCCAGGCGGTTACACTGCTGCGTTCCGCTCAGCTGATCTAGGCTTAAATACAGTATTAATCGAGAAGCACCCTACATTAGGTGGCGTTTGTCTCAATGTTGGTTGTATTCCATCAAAAGCTTTATTGCATGTTGCAAAAGTAATAAATGAAGCAGATGAAATGAGTCATCACGGAGTTTCTTTTGGTAAACCAGCACTTGATATTGATAAGATTCGCGATTTTAAATCTGGTGTAGTCGGCAAATTGACTAAGGGTCTTGATGGATTAGCAAAACAACGTAAAGTTCAGAAGGTTCAGGGGCTAGCGAAATTTACTTCACCATACACCATTGAAGTAGATACCGCAGAAGGTAAAAAAACTGTGCGCTTTAAAAATGCAATCATTGCAGCTGGCTCACATTCTTTCAAAGTACCGGGATTCCCATTCGATGATCCACGAGTGATTGATTCTACCGGAGCATTGACATTAGAAAATATTCCAGAAAGAATGTTGGTTGTCGGTGGTGGTATTATCGGGCTTGAAATGGCAGAGGTATATTCTACACTAGGCAGTAAAATTACTGTAGTTGAACTTGGCGATGGCTTGATCCCAGGTGCTGATCGAGATGTAGTGAAAGTCCTTGAAAATCGAGTTAAAAAACGCTATGAAGCTATTCTTACGAAAACTAAGTGCGCTAAAGTTGAACCAAAAATTGATGGAATCTGGGTTACTTTTGAGGGTCCGGGAGCACCAACGGAGCCTCAGAAATTTGATAAAATTCTTGTTGCAGCGGGACGCAGACCAAATGGAAAAACTATTGGAGCTGAAGCAGCTGGAGTAATTGTACAAGATAATGGCTTTATTCCTGCCGATAAACAACAGCGTACCAACGTTTCTCATATTTATGCAATTGGAGACGTAATTGGTCAACCAATGCTTGCCCATAAAGCCGTTCATGAAGGACGCGTTGCAGCTGAGAACTGCGCGGGTATGAAATCATTCTTTGATGCCAGAGTTATTCCTGGAATTGCTTATACTGATCCTGAAGTGGCATGGGTTGGAGTAACTGAAACTGAGGCGAAAGCTCAGGGGTTAGAAATTGAGGTTGGCAAATTCCCATGGGCTGCATCTGGACGCGCACTTGGTAATGGTCGTGATGATGGTTTTACAAAAATCATTACAGACAAAAATACGCATAAGATAATTGGAGCTGCAATTGTCGGTGCTGGAGCTGGTGAATTATTGGCTGAGACCTGTCTTGCAATTGAAATGGATTGTGATATCCATGATGTTGCCTTGACTGTACATGCTCATCCGACTTTATCCGAGTCAGTAGCCTTTGCTTGTGAGATTGTTGATGGTTCGATAACTGATTTATATATGCCAAAAAAGAAAAAATAATTCAACTTTCTTTTTATAATCAAGTATAATAGATAGCAGGCTTTTACGCCTGCTTCTACTATTTTAAGATGATGCCTTTTTCGGGAAAAGCACATGACTAAAACTGCACATGTTATACGACATATAACTTATGAAGATTTGGGTACTTTTGAACCAGTCCTGCTTGATTATGGCTATAAAATTAAATACTTTGATGCGGGCTATGACGACTTTCTTCAGTTAAGTGATAATCCAGCTGATTTATTGGTATTGATGGGGGGCCTATTGGTGTTTATGAAGATGCTGATTTTCCTTTTATTCGGGATGAGCTTTCAGTTTTAAGGTATAGACTAGCACTAAGACTACCTATTTTAGCTGTATGTCTGGGTGCACAGATGCTGGCAACTGCATTGGGTGCTAAAGTTAAGATGAATACTCGCCCTGAGTTGGGGTGGAGTAGAGTAAAGATTTTGTCACATCCTGAACATGATTATTTTCGTCATCTTGAAGATATTGAGGTTCTCCATTGGCATCAAGATACGTTTGATTTACCAGATAGAGCTATTTTACACGCTTCAACTAGTATTTGTAAAAATCAAGCTTTTACTGTTGGAAATAATATCCTTGGGCTTCAATTTCACCCTGAAGTAAATGCAAGAGGTATGGAGCGCTGGTTTATTGGTAATGCACATGAATTAGATGGTATTAATAATGTAACTTTGCAAAGCTTAAGGATGCAAACCAGACAGTATTCGCCTGCTTTAGAAAAAGCAACTCGTAGATTTCTGTCGGGATGGTTAGATTCATGGCAATCCGACAAATAAGTATTGAGGGGTATCGTTCTCTTCAAAAGGTAGAGCTGGAATTATCTTCACAAATTAATTTGATTACAGGACCAAATGGTTCTGGCAAGAGTAATATTTACAAGGCAATTCGACTAATTGCTCAAACACCTCGAGGACGCTTTGCTGAATCCTTGGCTAAGGAGGGTGGTATGCCATCTATAATGTGGGCAGGTGAGCGACGAAGAGCTAATTTTAACAAGGAAGAAACTAGGCTTCAGCTTGCTGTTGAAACCGATGCTTTTTCATATTCTCTTGCTTGTGGCTTTCCTCCCAATATTCCACCAAGCATGTTTGCTCTCGACCCAGAAATTAAGGAAGAGTTTGTCTGGCTTGGGCAAAAACGTAGACCCTCTACAACAGTCCTTGAGCGTAAGCAAAATACTGCATTTATAACTGATGTGGAAGGAAATAGACAGAGCTACCCATTTTGCCTTAATTTTTCTGAATCAGTTTTATCTCAATTGAAAGATCCACATAAATATCCAGAGATTATGTCTTTGGCATTGGAGTTATCTAACTGGCGTTTTTATCATAATTTTAATACAAATGAAGATTCTATTATTCGTTATCCACAAGTTTGTACCAGAACCCCGGTGATTGCCGATGATGGTAATGATCTTGCTGCAGCATTACAGACAATACTTGAAATTGGAGATGAGGAAAGACTTCATTATTTTATAGAGATGGCATTTCCCGGTTCTAGATTAATTATTCGAGACTCTTATGGAAATGCTAATTTTGATGTATTATTTGAAATGCATGGAATTTTGCGTCCTCTTACAATAAGGGAGTTCTCTGATGGGACAATTCGTTATTTATGTCTTTTAGCTGCATTACTAAGCCCAAGACCGCCAAGTGTTATGGTATTAAATGAACCAGAAATGAGTCTTCATCCGGAATTAATTGAGCCCTTGGCATTATTAATCACTGAAGCCAGCTTAAATTCGCAAGTGATAATTACTACTCATTCTGCACTATTACAAAAATATCTTCTTCAACAAGAACTAGAGGTAAAGATAATAAATCTTTATATGAATAAATTTGGTACGTCAATCAACAGTGATATAGATATAAAAAAAGATGAGTAATAAAACTCATCTTTTTTTATTATGCTTTTATGCTTAGAATGCAAACTTCATACCAGCAAGCAATGCATTTGAGTTTCCAAGAGCATTATTAGAACCAAAATAGTATAGATCAGTTACATTGAATGCTACAGATTTAGTAAGATTGATATCAAAACCACCACCTACCAATACTTGCCATCCAGCTGATGTAGCATTATTAATAGGGTAATTTGTTGTCAAATTACCAGAACCATAACTCATTGCACCTGGTGTTTGGTAAGCACCACCGACTTGACCAAATAAGTCAAACATATCGCCAAGAGGTAAAATACCTTTAAGTGATAAATCATACATCTGAACATTTTCATTGATAGCACCACCAGATTGAGTAATCCCTGTGGTACCAACTTCAATTGCAAAACCTGGAGTAATTTGATAGCCACCATCTAAACGAAAAGCCATTGCAGGAGAAGCTATATCATTCCAACCCAAACCTGCACCAACGCCAACATATAAACCATTGTCAGCGAAAGCTGAAGCTGCCGTCAAACCTAGTAACAAACCTAAAATCTTTTTCATATTTAATTCCTTCATTTACAATCAACTGGGTTATAGTCCCTGCTACATAACATGGTAACTTTGATCGAGTTACCCTCATAGACAATAATATAACATATACTTTCTGAATTTTTCACCTTTTAGGCCCATTTAAGGCGAAAAAAAGCTGTTTTTTTATGGAGGTGTTGTATTTCTACAACTATTCAAACCTGATGTTTAGTATTTCATATTCTTTAATTCCGTTTGGAACTTTTACCTCAACTACATCACCACAGATTTTACCAATTAGGCTTCTTGCTACAGGGGTATTTACCGAAATTTTTTTGTGTTTAATATCCGCCTCGTCATCACCAACTATTTGATACTCTACCTCTTCTTCACTTTCCATGTCTAGCAAATCAATTATTGCACCAAAAACTACCCGACCATCACTATTTAATTGACTTGGTGTAATAATTTCTGCTCTGGACAATTTTGCTTCAATTTCTGCGATTCTGGCTTCAATAAATGCTTGTTTTTCTTTAGCTGCGTCATATTCAGCATTCTCGGATATATCGCCATGACTTCTAGCTTCAGCAATAGCCTGAATAACAGCACTTCGTTCTGCACCTTTTAAACGAATCAACTCTTCTTCGAGTAGTTTTGCCCCATTTTGGGTCATTGGAATCCGTTGCATATGTTTTTCCAAATTTATAATTTATAAATAAAATATTCAATATCACTTTATGAAATTAAAAAACCGAGAGCATAAACTCTCGGTTTTTAATCCATGATTTAAAGTAGATTAATTACCAACTTTAGATGAATTCATAGAAGCATTTTTCTTATGGTGATGTTTTTTAGCAGGACCAGAAGATGCTTTGTGTTGTACAACAACTAAATCGTTGTTAGAAGCAGGAGCTTTATCAGATGAACATGCAGACACAGCAACCGCACCAGCGATTAGAGTAACTAGTAATTTTTTCATTCAATTTACCTTAAGAAAATATTAATTATTTAGAAGCTGCTTCTTTTGATGCTGCTTTTTTGTGTGATTTTTTAGATTTGTGTGATTTTTTGTGAGCTTTAGATGCAGCTGGTTTAGCAGCAGCTTCAGGAGCAGAAGCCTCAGCAGCAAAAGCAGAAGTAGCGAAAGCACCAGCAATCAAAATAGCCAATAGTTTTTTCATGAAATTTCCTTAGAAAACAATTTTTTATATATAAAATATCGCTTGTTGTATTAAACGATCAATAACACGTGGCAGTATTATACATTACATTTTCTAGATTTGCAATATATATTTGATTTTTATTCTTCAAAATATGGTGCGAAAATAGTGGTAGAGGCGCTGAAAATGCTGTGTAAGAATGGATTTGGTAATTATTTTATGTTGCGCTGCAAAATGATTAATTGGATAATGCCTTTATTAAAAGTGATAGAATAATGTCCGAGTTTAATTATCGGATATTATGTGAAGGAGTTCATAAAATGGATTGTTGCGATACAAATTTCTATTTTCCACAAGTTTTAGTGGGTCAAGAAGCACCAGATTTTACTGCAGCTGCAGTTCTTGGTTCTGGAGAGATAGTTGATAATTTTAATTTTAAAGAAGCTACCAAAGGTAAATATGCAGTAGTTTTCTTTTATCCTCTTGATTTTACGTTTGTTTGCCCTTCTGAATTAATCGCGTTTGATCACAGATTGGCTGAATTCAAATCTAAAAATGTTGAAGTAATCGGTGTTTCTATTGACTCACATTTTACTCATGCAGCATGGCGTAATACACCTGTTAACCAGGGTGGTATTGGTCAAGTAGGTTATACACTTGTTGCCGATATCAAACACGAAATTTGCCAGAGTTTTGGGGTTGAAGCAGCTGGTGGCGTTGCATACCGCGGGTCATTCTTGATTGACAAAAATGGTGTTGTACGCCATATGGTTGTAAATGATCTTCCACTAGGGCGTAATGTTGATGAAATGTTGCGTATGGTTGATGCGCTTCAGTTTACCGAAGAGCATGGTGAGGTTTGCCCAGCAGGTTGGAATAAAGGTAAAGCAGGTATGAAAGCATCAACTCAAGGGGTTGCTGATTACCTAGCTAATCATGCAAAAGATCTGTAATTAGATAGATCTAAAAAATTACTTTCTTCATATAAAGATCCCACCTCGGTGGGGTTTTTATTTTTATAGAGTTATTTATGCATACCAAAGAACTAGTTCTTAAACTGGATCAGTTATTGTCAATTGAACGCTATAGTGACTATTGCCCAAATGGCTTACAGATTGAGGGGATTAATACTAGTTCAAAGATTGTTACTGGTGTTTCTATTTGTCAGGAGTTGATTGACTATGCCATTGAAAAAAAAGCTCATGCAATTCTTGTTCATCACGGGATATTTTGGAATAAGTCTCCTTATCCAATAACTGGAATAAAATATCAAAGAATCTCCAAATTAATCAAAAACAATATAAATCTGATTGCCTATCATTTACCACTAGACAATCATGCACAATATGGTAATAATGCTCAATTGGGACAGCTATTGGGAATTAAACCACTTTTTACTGCTGGCGAGCAGGGGTTAATATGGGTTGGTGAATTATCTACCGAGCAATCTATTACTGAATTTATCCAATTGTACCAGCTACAAACTGGACATCAACCTTTATGGTTTGGCAATTCCGAAAAGAGAATAAATAAAATTGCTTGGTGCACAGGTGGAGCAGACTCAATGTTTGAAACAGTATTAAATCTTGGAGTTGACCTTTATCTTACTGGTGAAGTAAAAGAACCAATAAAACATTTGGCGGAAGAAAGTAATACTTTGTTTGTTGCTGGCGGACACTATGTGACTGAGCGGTATGGTATTAAAGCCTTAACTAAATACATACAAGATGAACTACTACTTGATGCTGAGTTTATAGATATTTATAATCCGATCTAATTTAGAGTTAAGTATGATTAGCCCAATTCAAACGTTGTAATTCCAAATATTTTATCCAGTTCTAATTCTGGTTTCCCATTTCGATACATTCTCGCAGTTGCAAATACTTGATTAAGATTATATTCAGTGATAAACTGTTTGATTGCACTATTTGGCTCTGGTATATCAATATAGATATTAGTAACATCTGACTTTGTTACGAGTGCTTGCAATAAATAATGGGCGATTTTCTCATTTTCAGCAAATAATGGACCAATTTTGGCGCCTTCAATACATTTACGTAATACACCATAGCCAAGTAATTTACCATTTTCAATAAAGCCAAGGGCTATTGCACCTGACTGACTAATCCATGCCTGTAAAAAATTATTTCTAGGCGCGGGGAAATATTGTCGATCATAATCAGCAATCACTTGAAAATCAAGTTGATTCAGTTCAATCACTTTTGGATTGATGGGGTAATCAGTAGTTTTTAGCAGATGATAACGAGCATTCTCATAAACTGTCCTATAACCAATTTGGCTATATTTATCTACCATGTTTAAAACCCCATCAATTCCAGTTATTCGATTTCCAAGGTACTTAAGTCTGACAAGCGTCAAATCCATACCGTAATTAAACCCACGATATTCTTCTTTTACGATATATAAGCCACAAAAAGCAAAATTCTCATCATATGCTACTGCTGAGCCAATGGCTATAATTTGATTATCAATTTTTCCCACAAAAAAACCATCTGAGTCGGCAAGATAAAAACATTCAGCATCATGTAATCCGGGATTCCATCCTTCTTTGGCTGCCCAATCAATTGCAAAATCAATTTCATTACGCTTCATTTTACTAATTATCATTTGCTTAATCATTTATTTCTCCACGGCAAAATTTAGTTTTATTCGCTGTAGTATAACAAAATTATTGCCACCTGCCAACCATCCGTTTTGGTCGAGAGTAGTTTAAATGAAGCTACCAGAAATATGACTGTTGATAAAACCGCTGAACTGATTTATATCTCACCTTTATGGTAGACTCCTTTACAGAATTAGTTTAATGATGTCAGGTTCTTATTCATAAACTTAGCTAAACCCATTGTTAAGTAAATTTTCATAGCATAATTCGCAGTAGAGAAACTCTGCGAATCAAAAAGAGTATTATCCCTATCAGGAAAAAGTGTAGTCTTATTTAGTATTATTGTTTTTAGTCCTGAACTCTGAATTTTTTGAATTAATACTCCTTAATATTTGTACATAAAGTATCTGGGGTTTGTAATGCTATTGCATGACCGCTATTTTTGACTTTGATAATGGTTCCATTTGGATATTCTTTAGCTATGGCTAGTGCAGTATCTTGATTAATAATTGTGTCATTTGTTGGCAAATAAAATGTGGCAGGTGTGGTTGCAATTTTAAATTGTTCTCCCACAGCCAAATTAACTACCCATTCACCCATTGCTTTACCTTGAGCATCGCGCACCAGCTTTTCAGGGAAAATTTCTTCGAGTTTACTTTGAATGAATTGTGACTTATAATACTTTAGGTTATCGGTCTGGTAATTATATAGATTATTATTAAGTACATAGTTTAGAACATCACTGTCTGTTTTAAATGGTGCATGTTCAGGCATCGGTTGAATTAATTTTGTTTTCCCACCTGTAGGCAGTACTGGCGCTAGTAAAATTAAATTTTGATATAGATTTGGAGATTGAAAGCTTGCTTCTAGTGCGATTGCTCCACCCATTGACCAACCAAGAAGTTGGGCATTTTTTAGATTAAGTTTACTAACTAGCTGGTTTACGTCACTAGCCATTGATTTAATTGAAAGTTTGCTTACATCATACGTGCTCGCTGTGTTTATTCCTTGATAATCGAATAAATACACTTTGTGATTAGTTGCTAGGCAACTAATAAACTCTTTGCTCCAGAAGTTGCTTGTTGTGGCATAGCCAGTCAATAATACTATTGGTTCACCTCTAGTTCCAGTTTGGTAGTAGTGGATTTGATGCCCATTAATGTTGATTAAATTGCTATATAAATCTTGAGCCATTATTATTTGAATTATCCCAAAGAGGAGTCCCGCTAATTTTGATTGTGTTGATTTTATCATTTTTACATTCCATTTTGATTCGGATGCTATCCATAGCTTATAAAAATTTGAACATAAGTATATTATCATTTATTTGGTTTTATTGGTGGCAAATTTGATTATCGCGACCAAATGGAATCTAAATCAAAACAACATTTCAATAATGAGATAGTTCAGGCTATAATGGCTATCTTGATATTAATGAGTCAATTGATTTATGTTAAGCTATACCTTATCATTGTTACGTAAAGCACCATTTCGAGAATTTGAGAAGCAAAGTCTCTGGATAGTTTTCTCAACGATATATCTTGATATGTATGATATGGCTTTGTATATGGGCTACGCCATCTATTTAACTCCCACTCTACTACCTAGCATTCACTTTTATCAGGCTGGGTTAGTTTTCTCAATTATATTATTTTTTAGTCAACTAGCTAAAGTTCTTGGTTTTATTCATTTTAATATGGCGACTAAAAAAAATGGCTTTCATCCCTATAGAAGGTTATTATTTATTGGGGCAGGCTATTTGCTTATTTTTATAGCAATTTCAGGAGCAATTCCGTCTAAATATGCTATCGTCATATTTGTATTGGTGCGGGTATTACAGGGCTATTTTATGGGGCTGGAGATTGCATCAATTGTGAATTTTGCAAGTCTTTCTCTGTCGCGTAAATATCATAGTTTTTTATACTATTTTATAGTGTTTTCTAGTGAGCTTGGTACGCTAGTTTGCATCTTTTTTAATCGCCTTTTGGTAACACACGATATTGGGTTTGTAGTGAATGACAAGTCTTGGGAATTACAGACGATAATTGGAGCTGGCTTTGCTATGATGCTTGCTTTTGCACGTTTTATGTATCCATTAAAACAGAAATCATTTTATAGTTTTACGGTATGGAATTTTGTGGAAACAATAAAACATGACGGAGTAAATATTTTATTGCGTTCAACAATAGTACTATGTCATGTTTTATTGATATTTGTAGTAATTTTCCGTGTGCCTACTTTGTTACATCTAGGACTTGGTTGGTCAATTAGTGAAGTAAATCATCTTGTGCTTTTTATGGCAGGCTTTGCTTTTCTTGGAACAAATACAGTCACGCTTGTTATCCGTTTTATTGAGCCATTTCAGATAATTCGTGCATTTTTTTTGGTAGGTATCGTTGTAGCTATACTCTGGTTATTTCTAGGAAATAATCAGGATCATTATATGTATTCGCTTACTGCATATACAATGGCTTATATTTATGGGGTATTTATTCGCGTGACTCCATTGTATCTTTATCATGTAAAGGATATAAAGCAGCGGCGTTGGCTAATTAGCCGTTATCTTGCATATATTTTTACTTATTCGGTCTTAGGTCCTTTATCTGTTCTAATGCTGGATTTGTCCCATTTCATCCGTCATGCATATTATGATAATGGACCTCCTTTTGTATTATTATTTGCATTTATAATTGGTTTGATCAGTTTATTATTTTACTCTAAACGAATTGAACTAGTCTAAAATTGTGGTAATATTGCAGCATTTGCAGTGAATGACTTTGTGCTAATCGTTGTATTTGTTGGTTTTCATTGGATAAAAATAGAAAATTATCCATTTTGGCAGAATTTTATTTTTATGAATTATGCTACAATTTCAGTTGTACAATTTATTGGAGGCTTTTATATGAAACTAAAAAATTTGGGGTTATTATCTACCCTTGCCGCGGGGTTATTGGTAGCATGTAGTAGTGGAAGCTCATCTTCTGGCTCAGGCATTCAATATGCAACTTTAAATTATTCAGGTAGCCTCCCTCCGGGTGGTTTTGTTGGACTAACTGGGATTCGTCAGGTTGGTACTAGTAATAATGTTTATATTACGGGTAGCTATGATATCGAGAGTTTTAATCATGGTACTCTTTATGTAGGTCCAGTGACTGGTGGAGGAAGCTATTATGTATATGATTACCCGGGATCTACTGAATCACCTACAGCAGGAACGAATGTTTACAGTGCAGATAATGGACTTAATGGTAATGTTCAACTTACTGGTACATATACCATAGAGAGTTCGAGTACTCAATATGGTTTCTATTATAATGGTCCAGTTTCTAATACTCAATCTTCATCAAACTGGCAAACTTTAATGTTTCCTTCTGCTCAGGATCCACAAAACTCTACAGTGTTAAGTACAGTTCCTCACAGTATTATGGGAGGCTTGATTGTAGGAAATTATATTTCTCTAGCGACGGCAGGAAATGCTTTTATTTATGATATAAAAACCGAGTCATACCAGTCAGTAAACTACCCTGGTTCTAGATATACTTCTTTATATGGTATCTGGTGGAATGGTGGTGAAAGCTATACTGTTGCCGGAGGTTATGGTAATGGTAGTCCGGATATAAAAGGCAATGCTCCTGGAACATATGCTTTTGTTGCTGATTATAATCGTGCAACCAAAACATTTAGTAATTGGACTTCCTATACTTATGCTAATCAGCCATCTGCAGTAGCACATTTTGAAGGTATTACTTCTGATGGTAATGGTGGTTACAATCTTGCAGGAAGTGGTTTAGCTAATGGGGCTTTATATGTTTCATTAATTAATGTAAAACGTAATGCAAATGGAACGTTTAATCCAACTTCAACTTGGACTAATGTCTGGTATCCGGGTTCCAGTGTTACAACGAGTGATACAGTTTATCAGAACTATGTTCTTGGAGTTTATCAAGAGTCTGGTGTGAGTGGGCAGTCGGGTTACGTCGCAGCCATTCCGGGAGCTTATTACGGTAATTAGTGATATTTTATTATAGCACGTAAATTGGTAGCCTTTTAGGCTGCCTTTTTTGTTTGTACGCTAAAATAAATCTCTCTAATTATTATATAACAAGTCATTATTGTCGCAACTGCTATGGACAACCATTCACTAATTAGAGCAGATAAACCAAATTTGCTAGTTAACTGTAAATTTGCCATCCCGGAAACTGCAAAAGGAAAAGTAAATGCTGCTAATCCTACTGAAAACTTACGTCTAAGACATATAACTAAACCAATAACGCTAAATACATTAAATAATAGATTTAGGTAGAATAAACTAGTGATAAGTAATATTTGATAGCTAACTATAGTGTATTTACTCAATGCTAGTAATAATAAGCTCAGTGGTGCAGCATAAATCCCAGTTGAATATAATTCAGCGGGAGATAGTGGAGTTATAACCTGCCGTAAGATAATTGCTAAGCTTATAGGGACGATTAGAATTAGTGCGAAAATATAGATATAATGGCTAATTATTATTTGTGTATCAGTCCATGCTGAAAGCCCAATTGCAATAAAACCAATTGGTGGAATAAACCAGCTGGGTAAAATTAAGCTTAACTGTTTGTTTCTAATTTCTTGTGTTGCAAAATACATTAGCAAACTTAGGTGTAGGATAAATGAACTATACCAGAGTATAGAGGAGATGGCGACTTCATAATGGCTATGTAGTTTATTCGCCAATATTGCCAGAAACATACTGAATAGTGGTAGATAGCCGCCAGACAGATAATTGTCTAGTTCAGTCTTAAGTAGATCAAAATGGATCAAATATTTTGTGGTTTCTATCAAAAATATAACAACTCCGGTGATTAGGAACAAATTACTAAGTCGGTTTAAGTATTGTAGTTGATAAAAACTAGCAAGTGTAATGCAGCTGATTGCAATGCCATTATAGGCAACTGGGACATTTCTGAGTTTGGAAAGAAGCATTTTATATGCGTTTTATAATCAATAGATAAATCAGATTCTAACTGATAATCTTGTTATTGGATAGAGTTTTTGTAATCTGTTCAATCCCTTTAGTCAAATGTCGATATAATAATTCAGTTGCCTGATCTATTTTTCGGTTAATACATAATTTGGCAAGAGCTGCATGTTCGGCATGGCTTGGCTTAATTTGCCGATTTAAATTTCCAATATTAGCTAGGTTAGTTAGCCAGTCTTTAAATTCCTCACATTCATTTCTTATTTTCCAAAGCGCAGGTGAGTTGGCTGTTGCCAAAAGTTTATTATGAAATTCACTATTTAGTTGTGCCCAGTATTCATATTGTACTAGCATATCATTGCTCTCAACCTTAGATAGGCTATATAAGCTAGCCATTATCTGAGCTTCCCATTCGGTAGTACCGAAATTGATAGCATCTTTTAAGAGTAAACATTCAATTTTGGCATGGGCCATAAGACCGTCTCTAACTTCTTCTATCGATAAGGAACTAACCCTGAATCCTGTTTTATCTTTTAATTCTACTAAATAGGTATTAGCAAGCCTTGCCAAAGCTTCCCGGATTGGACTCATCCCGACTCCAAGTAATTCCTTTAGATATTCGCCTTTTAGTTTTTCACCTGGCTTTAATTGTCCACTTATGATCAAATGGCGAATTTGATTAAAACAGTTGCTGGCAAGAGTGATTTGTTTGGTCATTGTTAAATTTTATAAAATTTATAGTTTTGTCGCTAAAATTATTTATTTTCGTTAATGATTTCGCATTATTGTACTATTTTTAGCGTAATATGGCGAGTTAATAAAAATTATATTGCTAATATTTTATAAAAAATAATGAATATTCGAAAATTTATGAGGTTTATTGTTTGATGAAAAAATTAAAAGATGAAATAACTCTAGTCTATACTAAGCCATTACTTGAACTGGTAGCTACAGCCTATAAAATTCATAGTGAAAATTTTGCTGCTGATATCGAAATGTGTAAATTGATAAGCGTCAAAACTGGTGGTTGTCCGGAAGATTGCGGTTATTGTGCGCAAAGCATCAAATATTCAACGGCAGTCGAAAATAACCCACTATTACCATTGGAAATAGTTAGAAGCAAGATTGAAGAGGCAAAAGCTAATGGTGCTAGCCGGGTTTGCCTTGGGGCGGGTTATCGGAGTCCGAATCAGCGCGTGCTTGATACAGTTATTGAATACGTAAAGCTTATTAAGGAAAGTGGGCTTGAAGCTTGTGCTACTCTTGGTGGGCTTAGTGAGATTCAGGCGCAAGAACTGAAACAAGCAGGGCTTGACTATTATAATCATAATATCGATACTTCACCAGAGTATTATTCTGAAGTGATTACTACCCGAAGCTTTAATGATCGTTTGGCGACCATAGAGAATGTTGCTAAAGCCGGGCTTAAAGTTTGTTGTGGTGGGATAATCGGCATGGGCGAATCGCGCGCAGATCGAATTAGCTTTATTGCTGCATTATTAAATATGCCTGCGTTACCCGATTCGATTCCGGTAAATTGTTTGGTCCCAGTTGATGGTACGCCATTAGCTTCCAAAGCAAATCTTGATAAGATTGAGCTAATTCGCCTGATTGCTACGCTTAGAATTTACTTTCCGCTAACCCGAATCCGTTTATCTGCTGGGCGCAATAAACTTTCTGATGCTGAGCAGGCATTTTGTTTTATGGCTGGTGCTAATTCAATTTTCTGTGGCGAGAAATTGTTGACTACCCCAAATATTAGCCAGAGTAAAGACCAGCTGCTTTTTGCCAAACTTGGGTTAAATAATGCTAGCACCAGCGTGGAATAGACAGATAGACGAGGCAATCAATAAATTGCCATTGATTCGTAACCGTTATCCACGTAGCGGTTCAAGCTCTAGTAAAGTTATAGTTCGCGAAGGGCAAAGCTATCATAATTTTATTAGCAATGATTATCTTGGTTTAAGTACGCATCCAGAATTAAAGCAAGCATTCAAAATAGCTTGTGATGATTATGGTATTGGGAGTACTGGTGCCGCTAGCCTTAGTGGTTATACTGAAGCTCAATATATTCTAGAACAGAATCTCGCGCAATGGCTGCAATTGGAAGATGTTTTAGTTATGAATAGTGGCTTTAGCCTGAATAGTTCATTATATAAGTCATTGTCTAATGCTAATACGATGATCTGGCTTGATAAAAATTGTCATGCTTCCCATATTGATGGTGTACTTGCTAGTAAATCACGTTTTGCACGCTTTGATGGCAATAATATTACTGATTTACGGAGTAAAATTTCTAGGTTGCCGGATTTACTTCATTTGGTGATTAGTGAGGGTGTCTTTAGTATGGATGGTAGCTCAGACTATTTGGCGGGATTGATTCAACTTCGGAAAGACTTTCAAGATCAGCTGCTTTTAGTGGTCGATGATGCACATGGGGTTGGTGTTATTGGTAAAAATGGTTTTGGGCAGATTGAGAAAATAGGTTTTTTACCAAAAGATATTGATTTATACATTGGGACATTAGGTAAAACTTTTGCTTCACATGGGGGATTTATTGGTGGAAATAAATGGATTATTGAGTATCTCCGGCAAAGTATTCGTGCCCAGATTTATACTACTTGCTTGCCTCCGGCTATTCATGCTGCAAGTAATGCAGCACTTACTATCATAAAGAGTGGAGAAGGGTTTAAATTACGCCAGCAATTATTGGCAAATATTGATTTTTTCAAAGCCCAAGTAAAAAATCTGAATATCCAATTAATGTATCGTGACATAAATTATTCGCCAATCCAATTGATCGATGGCTATTCACTTGCGCAATTATCTTATCTGGCAAAGTATTTGCAGGATAAAAAGATTCTTGCTGGATTTATCCGTTATCCGACAGTAGCAAAAAATAGTCCACGTATCCGACTATCTTTACTTGCTACTCATACTTACGATGATATATCTAACTTATGTTATGAAATACAGCAAGGCTTGTCATATGTCAGCTAATAACTTGAAATTACTTTTGATCGGTGGATTTGGCTTTAATGAGCTACCATTAAAGGGAATTAGCGGATTATTTGGCGAATATAGGTTTATTGACATTAATCAGTTTGGCGAAGACTATACTCTTGAGATGATGGCGGATAAACTAATTCAAATTCAATCACAATATATGGCAAATTATATCGTTGCTTTTTCAATGGGTGGACTGCTAGTATTAAAAGCAATGGAATTATCTGCGATACCGTTAGCCGATAAAGTGATTTTGTTTAATAGTACTCCTTGCTTCATGACAAAAGAAAATTGGCAGGGAGTTAGTCACCAAGATTATGAATCGCTACTTACTCGTTTATCTAGCTCTTCATTTGATAGTTTTATGACTTATTTATCAAGGTTTTTTGCTTATCCATACCCAATTAGCAAGGAAGTGGATTACAAGAAATGGTGGGCAAATACCAATCATAAGCGCTTATTGAATCTGCTATCAATATTTCTGGCAACTGATTTACGTGAGGGATGTGCAAAGTTTATTGACCAAATTATTTGGATAAACTCTAGCGAGGATATTCTGGTAAAAATGAATCAATCACGCCATAATTCATTTACCTTAGCTAACTCAAGTCATTTGCTATTCGATAAGCATCAACTTAATCAGCTTTTTAATAATCATATCCTGAGTCTGGAAGGTAGTAATGGCTAAGCAAATTCAGAATCTACAGACTCAGCAACGCTTAAAAGCTAATTTCAATAAAGCTGCCAGTAGCTACCTTGATCATGCAATCATTCAGCAAAAGCCAGCACTATTACTTATTGATAAATTTAGTAAATATCATACTTCTGGGCGAGTGCTTGATCTTGGCAGCGGACCGGGGACATTTAGCCATGACAAATGCCAGCTACCAGATAATCTAGTTAATGTTGATCTTAGTCTAAATATGCTAAAACAAAGTACGTGTAACCATAACGATCTCGTTTGTGCTGATGTAGCCAACCTGCCTTTTGCCAACTCGGCATATTCAATAGTAATTTCAAGCTTGATGTTGCAGTGGCTTGATGATAAAAATAAGGCATTTAGCGAATTAAGTCGGATAATTAAATCTGACGGTCATTTATTATTTACAACCTTAATTAATCCCTCCTTATGGCAGCTTGATCTGGCATACAAACAGATTGATGACTATCAACATATCCGCCATTTTTGCCATGAAGATGACTATTTTGAGTTATGTCGGAGCAATGGTTTTGAGGTTTTAGAGAGTATTATTTGGTCTGATGATTATGAATTTGCAAGCATGCTGGAATTATTCCGTCATTTTCGATTAACCGGAACAACCTTGCCACAAAAATCGCAGCAACGAGGTATTGGCGGTAAAGAGCGTCTGGCAAAGCTTGCCATAAATTATCCAGATATGAGAGATGGCGGGAAATTTCGTTTAAGTTATTATTATTTATTAATTGTAGCAAGGAAAACTTATGAATAAACAGGTTTTTGCAGTAATTGGAACTGATACCGAAATTGGTAAAACTTATAGTTGTTGTCGGATACTTGAATATCTGGTAACAGTCGAGAAAAAGGTAACTGGACTGAAGCCAATTGCATCAGGTGTTTTAGAAACGCCACTAGGAGTAGTTAATTCCGATAGTTATGCTCATTATCAGGCAAGTAATGTTAAATTGACAATTGATAAAATTACTCCATTTTGCTTTAAGGAGGCAATTGCACCACATATTGCGGCAATAAATGAAGATGTGGATTTAAATTCAGCGATTATTGCGGACAAAATAAATTTTTCAATTGCAGCAAGTGAGGCTGAGATTATTATCGTTGAAGGGGTAGGTGGGCTAATGGTTCCATTAAATTATCAGGAAACGTATCTTGATTTATTAAAAAGATTAGGACTACCAATAATTTTGGTAGTTGGAGTAAAGCTTGGTTGTTTAAATCATGTATTATTAACTAATCATGTCCTACTTAATCATGGCTTAAAACCCGTAGGATTTATAGCTAATTGTCTTGATGAGGCAATGCCATATCTGGTAGAAAATATCGCAACACTCGAAAAAATGCTTAGTTGTGATTTGTTAGCAACAATAAACTATGGTGGGGGTATTGAACCCACTGCAAAATTTAATCAAGTTTTTGGGCTACAGTAATTATGCTAAGTACTTGGTTACCCGCATCTATTCCAGATGAAACAAACTTATTAAATATCACTCGTGCCAAAGGCTCATATTTATATACTGTAGATGGGAGAGAACTTTATGATGGGGTTTCGAGTTGGTGGTGTAAACCGTTAGGGCATTGCCATCCAATTGTAACTAATGCTTTAGCTCATCAAGCTAGTTTATTTGAACATCATATTCCGGCAAACGCAACTAATTCAGTAATCGAGGAATTATCCAGTCGTCTTCTAGGTATATTTACACAGATGGATAAGGTAATGTATGCCTCGGATGGTAGCTCAGCAATAGAAATTGCCATGAAATTGGCATATGAAGCCCGGTTATTAAATGGTGAACAAGCTAAAAATCATTTTATCGCTTTATCCGGTGCCTATCATGGGGAAACAGCGCTAACTCTTTCCGTTTGTGGGATAGATGCTTATAAAAAGAATTATCAGGGTTTACTTACGCAAAATTTCTTTATTCCAAATCTCACTTATGTTAGTTCCTGTGATGATGACTTATGGCATGAATCAGATTTTGATGAGGCGTTATATCGCGAGTTTTTTAATTTGCATGCTAGTAAATGCTGTGCACTAATTATTGAGCCAATTATTCAGGGTGCTAATGGATTAAAAATTATTAGTAAGGATTTTTTATCAAGACTTATTCATTTGGCTCGCGAGTATGGGCTTTATATTATTGCTGACGAGATCATGGTTGGACTTGGGCGCCTTGCCTGCTACTCAGTTTGTGTTAGCTATCTTGGGTTTGAGCCGGATATAGTTTGTTTTGCCAAGAATCTCACCGCTGGAGTTATTCCAATGAGTGCGGTAGTGATTAATAAAAAAATTACCGATATTTTTAGGTACTATCGTAAGCTATTCCCACATTCGCATACTCATAGCTGTAATACGCTTGGCGCTAGTGTTGCCAATGCTTATTTAAATCATCTAGCTAATTCGGATATGTTAATAGAGATTAAACAGAATGAATTAGGGTTGCTAAAAATGATGCAGGATTTCAGCAATAAATATGATTTTATCATCAATCCGCGGGCAATTGGTGGAGTAGCTGCTTGTGATTTAAATCTTCCTGCTTCCGCTATTTCACAAATATTTAATCTTGGTATTCAGTGTGGAATATATTTACGCCCAATTAATAATACGCTATATGTGATGCCTCCCTTACATGATTTAACTAGTGATGTTCCAATAATAAAATCATTACTCACAATGGTTTTGGAGGTTTTGCAAAAATGGGAATAACTTATGCAAATTTGGAACGATTTCTTGCCTAGCATAATGCTATTATAATGTTTATTAACACAAATAAATATTATAAACAGATTAATAGTGAGAACAGTAATGAAAACATTTGGCGTAATAATCAGTTTGGTAATTTCAATAACAACTCTTATTGCTTGTACGGATAGTAATGTAAACTCTCTTCAGCAAATAATAAATGCAAGTAATTCTGCAAAGGCCTCAACTTCTGGTTTAAATAAATCAATTAATATTGATGCCAACAAAGAACGGGTATGATAATTTTTAGTGTAAAGTTAATATGAAAAGCAAATTAGTTTTTATCTTATTGTCAATAATCTTTAGTTACCCGAGTTTTGCTCGAGAAACTCAGGATTGTAAAGTTCCTCTTCTGGGTGAAAGTTATCTAAATGCTGCCAATCCAGCATATCTTCAATTAAATAACTATAAATACCTAAATCAGAAATTACCACCAAAGTTACGTTATCTGGATAACTATAAAATTATTGCGAGTGCCCAGTTTAGCGAATCTCAGTTTATAAATGCGATCCAAAATAAAGGAAAAGTCATTGATGTAGATTTACGGGCTGAATATCATGGCTTTAATGACGGGATTCCTTTTTCTTACATTGCATTGCCGTATGATAATGTGAATTTTGGTAAATCACAAGATACAATTCTTAAAGATGAGCATCAGATTTTATATAATGACTTAGCAAATGATAAATATATCAAGTTCTATCGTAATAATCTGAAGCATGTTCCCGATATGAATAGTCCAACTATGTGCCTAACTAGTAATATAAAAAGTGAGTCAGATCTTGTTGCTAAATATAATCAAGAGTATTATCGGATAACCGCAACAGATCATTTAGCTATGTCTCCTGATAATGTTGATCGCTTACTTGCCTTATACGATGAGCGTCTAAAATCAAATCCTTCGCAGTGGGTATATCTGCATTGTCAGGGTGGGGCAGGGCGAACTACTACCGCTACAGCAATCTTGATTATGCTAAAACAGAAATCTACCCAATCATTAATGCCATTTGATGAGCTGATTAAATATGTTGAGCAAGTAAGTAATTATAAATTAGTACCAAGTTGTAATGCATCAGATAAATCATATCGTTGTCAGGCAAAATGGCAGCGTTACCAGATGCTTCAGCAGGTTTATAATTTTGTCCAGCAACGTAAAGGGCAGGAAAGTTATACTAGCTCGACATCTAGGAACTAATTTCTGGATGTTTATCTCGTAAATATCAGTCAAAGTAATGATTATGTTCATCATTCTGATAGTAATGTTGATGCTGATAGTTATGCGCTTGCCAATATTGCCCTTCATTACGTCCTTGATTTTCCCAGTAACGACCTTCAGCACGACCACGTGCCTCATACTGATTAACATAATGATAGTCGTCTTGCCCACCATCTCTATAATAGTCAGCAGCAAAAGCAGCTGAACTTAGACTGCTAGCAAAAAGGATTCCGATTAGTAATTTTTTCATTTTTCTCTCCTGAAATTCATTGTATGGCATTATTATTTCAGAAGTTGAAAATTTATAAAATAGCGTTTTTACACTAGTAGCTGTAGTGGCTATTTATTCTGCGTGCATTTCACCAAGTACAATTACCCATGGTTTACATAAACTACTCGGGATAAATTTATGTATATTCATTTTACGTGCTTTCTCAATCAGCGTGTTGGTATTGGCATCGTAGATATCAAATTTTGGGCAGATTGATTCAGTTAGGGTTTTAGCTATTGAACTACGGCTGATATTTAAAATGGCAGCTGCTTCACGTTGTGAGAGTCCAATAGTCAATAAAAATAGAATTTCATGCTGACGGCGGCTCAAAGGAATTTTTAATTCATCAGATTTTTTTATTATGGATGGTACATCCAGCGCTTTATCCTGATAGCCCGAGAGATAATCATTAACACCAAACATATTAAAGTCGGTAATAGTCATTTGTGCGCCAACGATTTCTCCACTGTAATGAAAAACAGGAGTTTGGTAGATTATAATTGTGGTACTAAAGACTCGTGTAAACGGGTGAATTATTACAGCACTTACGGGCATTTTTTCTACAAATACTCGTTCGCGCAAGTTGACAATTTGCTGAATAATATCTAATGCATATTGGGTATTTTCAATGCTGCTAGAATTTAGAATTGGAAACTCTTGTGCTTGCGGGTTATGAATATTCCGCCCTTTCATCTCCTCCCAGTTTTTAAAGCCAAATTTCTCTGCATAGCGATTCGTTGCTACAACCAGCTCTCCGCTAATATCCCAGATCACTGCAACAATAGTTGATTCTACTAGTGGCAAGAAGCTTGGAATGATAATTTTATTAAAATAATCTTTGATTTCTTTATCTGATATATGTAGAGTCATGTTTATCCCCAAAAACATATATATTATAATTGATTTTAGTCTAACTTGTAGTAAAGAATAGTACAATCGCATTGGTTTTATTCCGAACTTTAACTTATTAATTGTTTAATTCGGGTAGAATACTGGCTTGAATATCTGAATTGGATTAGATCATGCGAAAAATAATTAATTATCAAAGTAAATTTTTGGCTTGGGACAAAGATGTAATAATTCTAGCAACGCAAGCTGGTATTCTTGCAGTTGTCTTTAGTCTCATGCAAGTTATATTTAAACCTGAGAATGATGCCGCAATTTTTGCGATGATTGGTGTTTTTATTGCTGCGTTGGTTCAAACGGTTGGCATTCGGGTAAATATTCTAAACCGGGTAAAGGCTAGTTTGATCTTATCAATTGGTGCTGGTTTTACAACTGCTATTGGTTGTTATGTTGGGAATTCGTTTATTGCTACTGCAATTGGAATCCTTCTTTTAGTCCCTCTAGTTGGACTTACTAGTTCGGCTGAGCACTTATCTGCTGCAATAATCTTATTTACTGTTGATTTATTTATAATTGGTAGCGGAGCACCCAGTAATTCACTGCATCTTGCGGCTTTAAATGGTTGCTCACTAGCGATTGGTAGCCTATCTCTAGCTATTATTGCTCTTATATATGCCAGACCATTTGGTCAGATTACACCGATAGTGACTAAATATAAATTTAGTTTTAAAGGGGTGTTTATTAACTATCAAAGTAATCTTGTTTTTAGCCTGATTTTAACTATAGCGGTATCAATTGCAAATGCCATTTCTTACTTATTTAAAATGCCGCAAGGTTTCTGGATTCCAATGACGGCATTATTAATCCTGAAAGCGGATCATGATTTTACTAAGTCTAGAATGAGTCATCGTTTGACAGGGACTTTGTTTGGTAGTTTATTGGCAGTTTTAGTTGCCTTACTTATTAGTGATAAATTGATACTTGCGCTTATGATGTTGCCAATAATGTTTTTTATAGTTATATCTATGGCGCGGCATTATGGTGCATATACCGCTATATTAACTGTTATGGTTACGGTTATGATGAATTTGATGATACCTGATGGGTATTTAATCGCTACTCACCGTTTGATTGATACTCTACTTGGGGTTATTACGGTTGCAATAACTCTTTGGATATTAAACCCGTCAATTCATAAGCTTTTGCATAAAAAACAATAGGCAAAAATAAAAAACCCTCAGTTTGAGGGTTTTTTAAAATCATGCACCATTACGATCTAGAAGATGGAATTTTTCTTTTACGTCTTTCCATTCATCAGCATCAGCAGGCGCTGCTTTCTTGGCAGTGATTGGTTTCCATGCTGGATTTTGAGATAATTCAGCGTTTAGCGCGATAAAATGCTGCTGATCTTCAGGTACTTCATCTTCCGGATAAATCGCATTTACCGGACACTCAGCAACACAAAGCGTGCAGTCAATACATTCATCAGGCTCAATTACCAAAAAATTTGGACCTTCACGGAAACAATCAACCGGGCATACATCAACGCAATCAGTATATTTGCATTTGATGCATGATTCAGTAATAACATATGCCATTTAAGTGTCCTTATTTTCTTTCTACAGCAAGAGCAACACCCATGCCGCCACCGATACATAATGTTGCTAGGCCTTTTTTAGCATCACTGCGATTCATTTCATGGAGTAAGGTAACTAATACACGTGCACCAGAGGCTCCAACTGGATGACCAAGAGCAATTGCACCACCATTAACGTTTACTTTTGCAGGATCAAGACCCAATTCCTGATTAACTGCAGCAGCTTGAGCAGCAAAAGCTTCATTTGCCTCGATTAAATCAAGATCAGCAACACTCCAGCCTGCTTTAGCAAGAGTTTTTTGTGTCGCGTAGTATGGTCCCATACCCATGATCGCAGGGTCTAAACCAGCAGAAGCATAAGCTTTAATATATGCTAGTGGTTTTAAGCCTAATTCTTTAGCTTTAGCTTCACTCATCATCATAACTGCAGCAGCACCATCATTAATTCCTGATGCATTACCTGCCGTTACTGTACCACCTTCTTTTTTAAATGCTGGTTTTAATTTAGCTAGAGCATCAACAGTTACACCAGGTTTGATAAATTCGTCTTTAGCAAATACAACTGGATCACCTTTACGTTGTGGAATCGTAACTGGTGCGATTTCTGCATCAAATTTACCTGCTTTTTGAGCTGCTTCAGCTTTATTTTGTGAAGCTGTAGCTAAAGCATCTTGTGCTTCACGGCTGATATTATATTTTTCTGCAATATTTTCAGCAGTAATACCCATGTGGTAATGTTGGTAAGAATCAGTTAATGCATCAAAGATCATACTGTCAACTAATTTAGCGTCGCCCATGCGGAAACCATCACGTGAACCAAGTAATAAATGTGGTGATAATGACATATTTTCTTGACCACCAGCAATAACGATTTCTGCATCACCAGCCATAATTGCTTGAGCTGCCAAATGAGTTGCTTTAAGACCAGAGCCACATACTTTATTAATAGTCATTGCTGGGACTTCTTTTGGTAGACCAGCTTTGATAACTGCTTGGCGTGCAGGGCATTGACCAGTTCCGGCTGCTAATACTTGACCTAAAATAACTTCGCTGATTTGCTCAGGTTTTACGCCTGTTTCTTCAAGTAAAGATTTGATTACTGCTGCTCCTAGGTCAGAAGCAGGAACTTTTGCTAATGTGCCATTGAAATTGCCAATTGCTGTACGTTTAGCGGCTACGATTACTACATTTGTCATAAGTAAATTTCCTTTAAAACAATGAATAAAATATTTTTATGCTATTATTAGGCTGTTTCTGCTTCAATAATGCTTAATGCTTTTGCAGTTACAAATTCGCCAGGCGCATCAGTTACTGCTGGGAATTCTTTACTACCTAAGGTTTTTGATGCTTTTACCTGTTTGCCAGATAATGCCGCGTACCATTGGTTCATGTCTTTCCACCAGCTACCTGGCATTTCAGAAGCATTATGGAACCATGCTGCCGGATCTTTGTCTAGATTATCATTTACCCAATAATTACGCTTGTCAGTAGTTACCGGATTTACTACTCCAGCTGTATGACCTGAAGCTCCTAGTACAAAGCGAATTTTGGCATTTTTCATATACCATACAGTCTTATAAGCCGAAGTCCATGGCACAATATGGTCTTTTTGTGCAGCAAATAGATAGACAGGATAGTCAATTACGTCAAGATCCATAATCGTACCACCAACCTCAAATTCATCTTTCACAAGTGCATTATCAATATATAGTCTTTCCATTAGGCATGAATGCATTGGTAATGATAAATCAACGGTGTCGTTATTCCAGTATAATAAGTCGAATTTTTGCGGCGTTTTACCTAATAAGTAATTATTTACCCAGTAATTCCAGATTAGTTCATTGGCACGTAATGCTGAGAAGGTTTGTGAAATAATTCGTCCTGACATTACGCCACCAACTTGTTTCTTGGCTTCACGTAATTTCATCAAATCACGATCCAAGAAGGCTTTAATATCACCCGGTTCAGTATGATCAAGCATAGTTGTCATATGTCCCATGCTATTAATCCAGTCTAGACCACGATTTTTAAGGACAATTGCTGCAGTTGTAAGGATAATCCCACCAACACAATAACCTAGGGTGTTTATTTTTTCTTTGCCAGAAATTTTTCTAATCGTATCCAAAGCTGCGATTATACCGTGCTCGATGTATTCTTCCCAACGGTAAGTTTTTATTGAGGCATCAGCTGATTTCCATGATACCAAAAATACGGTATAGCCCTGATCAACCATGTATTTAACCATTGAATTACTTTCTTGTAAATCAAGGATATAATATTTATTAATACATGGAGGAACAATTAACAATGGTGTTTCATATACTTTTTCAGTTGTCGGGGTATACTGGATTAACTCAATTAGGCTATTTCTGAAAATTACTTTACCAGGTGTTGTTGCTAGATTTACTCCAACTTCAAAGTATGACTCATCAGTCATTGAAATATAACCATTTTTGATGTCATCCATCATGTTACGCATACCATCAGCTAGTGATTTGCCATGCGTGTCAATCATTGTTTTGATTACTTCAGGATTGGTTAAAGCAAAGTTAGATGGTGAAATGGCATCGATATATTGACGCATAAAAAATTGCATCCGAAATTTAGTCTCTTCATCCATTTCTGAATTACTGACAAAGTCAAACAACTTCTGTGAAATACTTAGGTAGCTTTGTTTTAAATATGAAAAGAAGGGGTTATTTTCCCAGTCTGGGTCTGCAAATCTACGATCTGCTGGTTTCTTATGTTCTTTTTCTACCGCAGCTTGATTTTGATCACAGAAGTTTCCCCACAAGCATAGTTGTTCTTGATAAAACTTATTCTGAGACTCAAGATATGAGCGCGTATTGTCAAAAAATTTTTGATACATATCCAAGAATGGATTTGGTGGTGTTTCAGTAGTTTTTTGTGCAGACATATTTAGAAGGTTTTGAAACCAAGTTTGATTGGCAGTTGCCAGATTGGTGAAAAATTCATCGAAATTTTTACCAGGATTAAACATATAAAGCCCCTGTTTTTTATTCATTAAAATTGATTCCATTATTCTAGCACTTATTACTTATTCAAAGATAATATTTTTGTATCATTTAGGCAGTCAATTGATGGGTATGTTTAAATAAATGAAAACTCCATAATTGGCAGTGAATATGCCAGAACTATGTGGTATATCAAACGTATTGATGCAGGGCGTTTAGTACCTCAATTTGACGTTATAGAGCTACATTTTTGTTTTGTAAGTATGGGGTATTATAATTATTTAGTATAATAACTCTCTGAAATGGAGAACTTATTATTAATATGCAAAAATTCAAAATATTACTTTTTTTAATCCTGGCTAGTGTGTGGAGTGTTTATGCAAATTCGACATCTTCTCCATCCCATGGCAATCAAAGTCAGATGTTGTTAGTCTTGTCCCTGATTATTGGTGGAGCCTCACTTTCGTGGATTGTGCGCAAAGTTGGTTTGCCAGCAGTTACTGGTGAGCTTGGCTTGGGGATGATATTTGCTATTTTTGCTCATTATGGTTTTGGATTTTGGCCGCAGGTAGTTAATAGTCAGTTAATTGCTTTTTTTGCTGATATTGGTAGTATTCTGTTGTTGTTTGAAATTGGTTTAGAGTCAAGTGTTTCTGATCTTTTTAAGGTTGGTAAGCATGGGCTGCTAACTGCTATCATTGGGATTTTACTTCCTTTTGGTTTAGGCTACTGGTTATTAGGGGATTTATTATTGTCTAGCCATGATATAAAGCTGAATCTTTTTCTTGCTGCAACCTTGGCTGCTACATCTACCGGGATTTCTGTTCGGGTATTCAAAGATTTGGGTATCATCAATAACCCGGCTTGTCAAATTGTTCTAGCCGCTTCAATAATTGATGATATTCTTGGCTTGATAATATTAGCCTTTGTTTCAGGTTTGGTTATCGCTGGAGAAGCTAGCTATTCTTCAATTGGTCTAATCCTTTTAAATGTTACTGCATTTTTCTTCATGACTTTGGTATTGGCACGGAAAATTACGCCCCATATTATTAACCAGATTTTACGGATTAGTAATGATGAGCCAATGGTTCTGGCAATTTTATTATCCTTTTGCTTATTCTGGGCGTGGACAGCCTCTCTTATCGGCTTGGCCTCGATTATTGGTGCATTTGTAGCTGGTTTGATAATAGATGAGATAACCTTTCGCCGCAGCCAGCATCCATACTGGTATAACCGCCTTCTGGAAATGGACGACCACGATGGTAGTTATCGCGATTTCAAGACTGATATTTTTAGCCATTATCATAAAGAACGCCTAAGTAATCTGGTAAAGCCGCTAAACCATGCGTTTGTGCCAATATTTTTTGTGTATGCGGGGATGCAAGTTGATATTATTGCTGTAGCAAATCTACAGATTATCCTCTATGGGCTGGCTATCAGTATTGTTGCAATATTTGGCAAAGTTGCAAGTGGGTTTCTTCTCCCCAAGTCAATTAATCGTCTATTGGTTGGTTTTGGAATGGTTCCACGTGGTGAGATTGGTTTGATTTTTGCCTTGACCGGAAAAGAACTAGGGGTATTTTCTCCAGAAATATTTGCAGCCATCCTGATCATGGTGATAATTACTTCGCTAGTAACCCCGATTGCGTTACAAAAAATTGTCAGGGGTAGTAAAATATGAAGATAAAATTTAGCAAAATGCATGGTTTAGGGAATGACTTCATTATTCTTAATAACATTGATTTGAGTTTGGAACTAACAACAGAAATTATTCAAAAACTTTCAGATCGTAAATTTGGGATTGGTTGCGATCAATTATTAGTTGTTGAGCCTGCAAGCGATGGGCAAAGTGATTTTTTTTATCGAATTTATAATAGTGATGGTAGTGAAGCTGGTCAATGTGGAAATGGTGCACGTTGCTTTATTAGTTTTCTTCATTTGCAAGGTTTATCTAATAAAAGTAAGGTGAAATTACAAACAAATACACGAGTAATTGATGGGCAGATAATTAATCCGTCGGTAGTAGAAGTTAATATGGGGAATCCAGACTTTAAGCCCGAGAATATACCACTAAATCTATTCGAAGCCAGTAATTATGAGTTTAAATTTGATAATCAATTAATCCAGTTTACTGCCGCTTCTATGGGTAACCCGCATGCGGTCATTCGTATTGCTACGCCGGAAATACTTGTAGATAATGAATACTTGACTAAAATTGGTAGCATGCTTCAACAAAGCCCAATTTTCCCGGAAAGTGTTAACGTTAATTTTATGTTTGTTGAAAACGAGGGGCAGCTAAGGTTATGTACTTATGAACGCGGTAGTGGACTAACCCTTGCCTGTGGTAGTGGTGCATGCGCCACTGCGGCAGTTGCGGTTCGCGATGGCTTAGTTCGACAAAAAGTGAAGGTTATTATGCCGGGTGGGGAATTAGAGATTAACTGGACGGATGCTGGTCTATTGATGACAGGAGAAGCGATTCATGTTTTTGATGGTGAGATTGAAATATGAGCGAGCTTAATCTAATCATTCCCGGACTGATCTGGGGCGAAGTTGACGACCTTGAATATATACTTCATGGGGCAAAATTCGATGCAATCACTAAAATCATTGCTAAATCAAAAAAGACTGATTATGATTTTAGCTATAGTGATTTGATTTATGGGCATGATTTTTCTGATAACAAACTCTCGCTTGCAGAAAACTATGCTAAAAAGTTAGGTCTGCCGGTTGGGTGCAATTATATCCTCCTTGAGCCAACTAATCTTCGTGCCGATCGTGACCGCTTATTAATTGCTGAAAGTGATATCCTCCAGCTAAATGAAGTGGAGAGTCTTAATCTGCTTAGTATATTGAACCAACATTTTAATCAGGATGATGTTTATTTTAGCTATATTAATGAGCATTTATGGTTGGCCCAATTACCATTTTCGGTGAAACATTTTAAAACTTGTCCGATAGTTGATATAATCGGTTGCAATATTGATGAATATTTGCCTAGTGGTGATAATTATTTGTTATTGCATCGTATTTTAAACGAAGTCCAGATGCTATTTCATAATTTTGAGCTAGAGGCTAAACGTGAGGAAGAAGGCTTAGTAGCAGTAAATAGTGTTTGGTTCTGGGATAAAAAATATAAGCAGTTACCTTCGGAAATTAATCAAATTATCAAGCCGGAACGTGGAAGTTTTTTTGTCGAGACTGACTTTATCAATTCTAATGCTGCAATCCTAATTGATAAAGCGTACTTCCCGCTTTGTTATCAGGATAGTTTTGCGTGGGTTGAGAACCTTAATCTATTAGATAGACATTTAGGTACTGTACTTGGCTTACTGCAAAGTGGTAAAATTCGGTATTTAAAGCTTTGGGTGCCACAAAAGGATAAGACTATTGTTTTGCATCTAAATAAATTGAGCTTATATAAATTCTGGAAAAAGGGTAATTATAAACAGTTGGTAACTGATTTCCAGTAATATTAAAGGTTACTACTCATGCTATGTAAACTCCTGTAACTGAGAGAATATGCAGCAAGAGCAGTTACTATTAAAGATTTGAAAGACGAAGCAGATTATTATGAATTATAAAAAAATTATAAGAATTTCCCTAATTAGTGTTGTAAGTATAGTTGGGGTTGGAGTTCTTACGGTTGTAAGTGTTGTTACTCTTGTAAATCCAAACCGCTTTAAACCACTTATTGAGAAGGCAGCCCATGAAGCAACTGGACGAAAACTGACTTTGGCTGGTGATATTAGCTGGACAGTTTATCCAAATTTGGGGTTAAAGTTGAATGATGTTAGCCTATCTAATGAAAGTGGTTTTAGTCCGGCAAATATGCTTCAGGTTAAATCAGCCGATGTGGCCGTCGGTTTATTTCCTTTACTTTATAATCATTTGGTGGTGAAAAATTTAGTGGTTGATGGTCTCACTATGTCATTAGCTCAGCAAAATGGAAAAAATAACTGGACATTTACTCCTGTTAGCGAACCAAGCACAGCTGGTGGTACTGGTGGCGGCGAGTCGCAAGCAATTCATGTTTCATTGAGTGGCATGAAGCTGTCTAATTTGACAGTTAGTTATGATGATTATGATGGCAAAATTCACCAAAGTATCAAGCAAGCAAACCTAATGGTTGATAGTGGTTTTGGTGGTGGCATTGAGTATGATTCTAAGGCTGAATTAATTGATCTATCAAAAGTTAAGTTTAATTATAATGATGATGCTATCGGTGAAATGACATTTACCGCTGCTAACTTTGGTAATCCCAAATTTAGTGGTGACTTTAAAGTAAGTAAGCTAGCTGCGAATAAATTATTGAATGATTTAAATATAGCAGTTAAAGAGCGTAAAGGTAAAAGCATTCTAAATAATATTACCTTTGATGGTAAAGTTTCTGGTACTAAGCAGAATCTGGAACTGGATAATTTTAGTTTTAATCTAAGCGATGCGTTAAAAGGTAAAGTTAGTCTGGTAGCCAAAGGTTTAGATAAATCACCTAGCTTTAGTGGTGATGTAAATCTTAGTGAAATGGATTTGAAAGCTCTAATGAATCAATCGCCAGTTCAGGTACGTGAGCTTGAGAATAATAAACTTTTAAAAAACCGTGCTGCGTTTAGTGCCAAATTTAGTGGTGATATGAATAATCTGCGTTTGAATGGTTATCATTTTAAACTTGCGGATATTATGCAGGCAAGTGGTAATTTACAGGTGAAAAATTTCAAAAATCCAGCGATTGTGGGTGATGTTAGTTTACCTGAATTTAACCTTAATCAAGTACTGGATAGCCTGAATGTAGCTACTAAAGAACGTAAAGACAAGCCATTATTGAATAAATTTGCGTTTAGTAGTAAATTTAATGGTGGTTTAAATAGTATGACGTTGAGTGGCTATAGTTTCAAGGTTGGTGGCTTAGTTAGTGGTTCTGGTAGTAGCGTGCAAATCCAGAATTTTAGTAATCCGGCAATTACAGGTGATATTAATCTGCCAGAATTCAACCTCAATCAGACACTTGATGGTTTAAATATTGCAGCAGCTGATCGTAAGAATAAGCCGCTACTAAATAAATTTGCTTTTCATAGCAGATTTAAGGGTGATATGAATAATATGACCTTAAGTGGCTATAATTTCAAAGCAGGTGGAATTTTTGCTGGTTCAGGTAATGGGGTTCAGGTTCAAAATTTTGCCAATCCAAAAGTCTCTGGTGATATTAATCTACCTACTTTCTCAGCAAATCAGGTTATGCAGCAAATGGGAATGACACCGCCGGATATTCCAAATAAAGCTAGGCTTAATCAGGTGGCTTTACGGACTAATTTTGCTGGTAGCCAAACAGCCATGAATCTTAGTCAGATGTTACTGAAAGTATCTAATACCAATATTAGTGGCAATGTAAATGTTACTTCATTTAAGCCCCTTGCGGTAACTGAAAATATAACTATTGATGCACTCGATGTTTCTGATTTTAGTGATGTAAATGGGTTTAAGGTACCATTGAAGAATATCCAGATTCAGGGTAATTCAAGCATTGCCGCAAATGGGGAAATGTCGACCTTAAATGGTCGCCAGTCAGTACAGGTCGGAAATGTTACCTTACTTGGCTTTAGTGTTGATGAACAGGTTCATTATATGGATCGTACCATTAGTGGTAGCAACCCAAATGGTGATGTTTTACGTCAACTTGGCAATGCCGTGCAGATTAATCAGGCTATGGATAAGGTTAAGGCTGAAGTAGTTAAGGCAACTTCGCCGGGACCTAAAGATTATAGCAAGAAAACCGATCTTGGTAGTTTTGTGACCATTGCTGTAATCAAAAATGGGCTAGTTAATCCTTCAGCATTTAAATTAAGCGGACCAAGTCTAAGCGCCAACGGTGGTGGTTCAGTGAATTTGGCTACTAAAACGCTTAATTACAATGTAAGCTCGCAGTTGTTAGTATCAGGGATTAACCCTGTATTTAAGAAACTTACCTTCCCGGCAACGGTTAAAGGGTCATTTAAAGATCCAAGTCTATCGGTTGACTGGAGTTCAATTACCCAGCAGTTGATAAAATATGCAATTACCAATGGTGGTGACCAGATTAAAAATGCGGTTAGTCAAGGAATTAATCAGGCGGTAGGTAATCAAATCCGGCAATCTGTTGGGCAACAGGGTGGTGATCAAGTTATTGATGGTGCCAGCAAGGCGGTTACCGGAGTTATACAGAATATATTTGGCAAATAGTCAACAAAGCAACTGCTCTCACTATAAGGTAATAACTGCGGTACAAAGCTTCTTGTGTACTTCTTATGTACACGGCGGCGCTTTGTGTCTTGTTCTTCCCTCATATTTTGGCAGTTGCATGGCATTTATGGCTAAGTAGTTACGAAAAAGGAATCTAATGAAATTAAATCTTAAACAAAGACTTCAGGAAATGATGAAGGAATCTTTTAAACCTAAAGGTGCAAAAGTAAGCCGGGAAAAAACTGAAGTAAAAGATCTGGCAACTGCTTCGCGAGAAGCAAAAAAAACTCAGGAAAGGCAAGGTAAACGCCGTAAGCCAGTAACTACTGAAAGTAAATCTTTTGATAATGATGCTAATCCGCAGCGCAGAAATGCGAAACGGGTGAAACTATATCGTCAGAATCAGCAGGAAAAAATTACTTCACAGCGGATTCGTGATGAGCGGGTTGAATCAAAAGAGGTGTATAGTGAAAGGCTTGGTAAAGCCCTTGCTATGTCGGGTGTTGCTTCTAGGCGTGATTGTGATGCACTAATTGCATCCGGAAAAGTATTAGTTAATGGTAAAACTGCTGAACTTGGGCAGCAAATTACTCAAAAAGACCGGGTGGAAGTACTTGGTAAACCTGTACGCATTAAATGGCAAGATAGGCTTGCGCGGATAATAATCTATCATAAACCTGAAGGGGAATTAGTTTCTAGAGATGATCCTGAAGGTCGGCAAACTGTTTATGATCGAATCCCACTTTTAAATAATCGTCGCTTTATGGCAATCGGGCGGTTAGATTATAATACCAGCGGATTGTTGATTTTTACTACTTCTGGTGAATTGGCTAATCATTTTATGCATCCACGCTACGAAGTTGAGCGTGAGTATGCGGTACGGATTTATGGTGATCCGTTAACTAATGAGCAAATTAGTGAATTAAAGAGTGGGATTGAGCTTGATGATGGAAAGGCTAAATTCAAGGAAGTTATAAAAATGGAGCGTCAGGATAGTGATGCTAAAAATCACTGGTATAAAGTGGTTTTACTTGAAGGGCGTAATCGTGAAGTTAGAAGAATGTTCCAGCATTTTGAACTAACTGTTAGCCGTTTGATTCGTACCCGCTTTGGTGTAATTGATTTACCGCCTAGACTAAAGCGTGGTAATTATTATGAGTTAAATGAAATTGAAGTCGCTAGAGTAATGCAGGCTTTCGAGCTTACTATCGCCGGTACTGAAAAGTAATCCTTTTATTAATTAGTTATTCTTGATTGAAGTATAAGTTTATAATTGTAATGAAATTTATGTAATGAAATTTTCTTAGTAGTATAATACTTATGTAAGAAAATAATAATTCCTTTCAAAGTAAAGAAGTGTCATGAACTATAATCAGCAAAATCATAATAATCGGAAAATTGTCTATGTCTTTCAGGGTGGCGGAGCACTTGGAACTTTTCAGGTTGGGGGAGTAGAAGCATTATATGAATGCGGTTATCGGGCTGATATGATCGTGGGTATCTCAATTGGGGGATAAATGCGTCAATAATGGCGGGTAACCCACCCGAGAAAAGAATTGAACGATTAAAGGAGTTTTGGAATAGAGTAACTAGCAGTGTTCCGGTTCCGAATTTTCCATTTGCTGGAGTTGCTAAAGTTCATAACTTTTGGGGCGCAATGGTTTCTTTAATTGGTCGTCCTGGTTTTTATACACCAAGGCTAATTAATCCTTTTTTATTATCTAATCAGACTCCAGATCAGTTGAGTTTTTATGATACTACACCTTTAAGAGAGTCATTAAATGAGCTTATTGATTTTGAATATTTAAATCAAGGGCATGTACGCCTCTGCTTGGGTGCAACTGATTTGGCCTCTGGAGATTTCGTTTTTTTTGATAATGCTAAAGAGAAAATAACGGTTGAACACATTATGGCATCAGGGGCATTACCCCCTGGGTTTCCGGCAGTTGAAATTGATGGCCGCTATTATGTTGATGGCGGAGTTTATGCAAATACGCCATTATCTTTGGTACTGGATGAGTTTGCTCATAATGAAGAAAGCATGAAAAATGTGCTTTGTTTTATGTTTGATTTGTTTTCAGCACATGGACCATTACCACATACGATGGATGGAATGCTTGAAAGAATCAAGGATATCCAATTTTCTTCTCATTCTAAACGTACAAGTGCATTACATGCAACAACGCAAAATCTTTCGCATGCAATAAATTTTCTGGGTAAGAAATTACCACCAGAAGTGAAAAAAGAGACAAAAATTAGAGAAATTTTGAAGCTTGGACTCGCACATAGGCTCGATTTGGTACATGTGATTTATCACTCACCTAAAGGAACCGAGTTAAATAGCAAAGATTATAATTTTAGTGCGGAGACAGCGCACCTGCATTGGGAGCAGGGTTATGAAAATACAATGAAGCTTATCCAAGAGAAGGCTCATGAATGGGAAAAAACACATCGTGAGGGAACTACAGTATATACTGTAGATGGTGGTAAGCCATTAGCAATTAACATTTAAGAAAGGCAAATTATGATTGGAAATGTTAAAGGTAAAGTCGCAATAGTAACGGGTGCGGCATCTGGTTTAGGCAAGGGTGTAGCAGAAAAATTTGCGGAACATGGCGCTCAGGTTGTCATCGCTGATTTGAATTTGTCTCAAGCGCAGGCTGTGGCTGACGAAATCAAAGCAAAATATAATACTGAAACTTTGGCTGTGGCAATGGATGTTACCAGTGAAGAACAGGTGAATGCAGGAGTTGACGCTACAGTTGCTAAATTTGGTAAAGTAGATGTTTTAGTTAGTAATGCTGGTATTCAGACCATTGCTCCAATTGTTGATTTTGATTTTGGCAAATGGAAGAAGTTATTGGATATTCACTTGAATGGGACTTTTTTGACGTCAAAAGCATGTATGCAAAAGATGATTGAGAAAAAAACTGGTGGTAGAATTATCGTAATGGGTTCAATTCATTCAATTGAAGCTTCTAAAAATAAATCTGCCTATGTGGCGGCTAAACATGCTTTACTTGGTTTTGTTCGCTCTATTGCTAAAGAAGGTGCAGAACATGGAATTAGTTCTAATCTGATAGCTCCTGGGTTTGTATTGACACCACTAGTTCAGAAACAGATTCCAGAGCAAGCTGCTACACTTGGGATTAGTGAGGATGAGGTAGTCAAAAAAGTAATGCTTGGTGATACCGTTGATGGTGAATTTACTACCGTTGATGATATTGCTAATACAGCATTATTCCTTGCTGGCTTTGAAACAAATGCACTTACTGGTCAAACACTGCTTGTTAGCCATGGAATTGGAATGTAATTTTTTAGATTATTATAATAAAAATAGCTGCATATATATGCAGCTATTTTTATTGATTCTGCCATTTTGCCATCAGGTTGAACAAATTATTCTCATAGATAATAAGCTTTATTTTTGCCTAATACTATTTTAAAATTTAATGATATAATAATAAATAATAATTATAATTTTGATTAATAATTTTACTGTGATATAGATGACTCTTTATGTTTCACAGTGTTTGAGGGGGAGTCAATGAAGTTAAGATATTATTTCTTATTGGGGGTTTGCTGCCCTTTTTCGACTTTTGCTGATGTTTCTTTATATGGTAGGGTTGCCGCAGCGTTGGAAAATGATACATTCCCAAGCAGTAATCAGGTGCAGCCGAGTACTACGTCGGTGCAGGATTATGGCTCATATTTTGGAATCCGTGGAACGGATAATGTATATGGACAAACGGCGGCAGTATGGCAGGTAGAGCAGTTTTTAAATATAACTACCGGGGAAGCCTATCAAAATACTACTGGTTCGGGGTGGGGTACTAAAAATCCAAACAATCCGAATTTGGGTTCTGCAACTATTACTAGCGCTAAAAATACACTGGCATCTTCTGACTCATACATTGGGCTACAGGGTGGATGGGGTAGAATCCGTATTGGAAATCTTTCCAATACTTTCCGTACCAATACTGGTGCCATAGATATCTATAACGGTGCTAATGCCAACGTTATGGGTACTTATGATCGGGTATTAAAGGTATTACCTGAGACAGTTCGTTATGATTCACCAACATGGGCATCAACCAAGTTTTCAGTATATTATAGTGCCAATCTAGATGGTAATTTTAATACTGGTGGTGCCAATGCAAATGGAATTTATGCTGGCGATATGAATGGCTTTAATAATTCACCAATTATCGGTGGTGGTATATTTTATACTCCAGGCTATTTTTCTCTTACTTGGAATAATCAGCTTTGGACAAATTCGGGGATTTACCAAACAATGGGTGGAAGCCAGGCTGGTTATATTGGTGCAAACCAAGTTTCACAGGGAGTAAATTCCTATGTAAGCAGGCTTGAGCTTATGTATAATGATCCGGATAATATGTTTGTCGGTATCGGTGGGCAAATTACCCAAGGTATCGGTTGGTGGTCTATTCCTGGTCAGGGTAATATGAATAACTTCTGGATTCAGAATCCTTCCGCAAATGGGGTTAATTCTAATTATATCAATCAGGCAAGTTGTGCTAATGGTTATTGTGCTTTAAACCAAGCAGTTTTATCTACAGCAGAAATGGGTATCAGCTTTGGTTGGCACTTGGATAATTGGACGCCAAAAATAGGTTATGTTATGGGTAATAATATGATGGCTGGTGGTTCTGCATGGGATATTATTAGCGGCAATAATCAAATTGGTGGTACTGGTTATCAGCAAGTAATAGCTGAGCTTGACTGGAATATAACCCCTCGGACGATTGCTTTTGTCAATTATGGTCAATTATGGTATGGTAGTGCTGCTCAGAATACAACTATGTCAAGTTCTGGCACTAATCCCGGACCAAATGCAATTGCCCAAAATGGCTCTAAATGGATTAATAATGGTACTAGTGCGGTAGGTTTTTCACACACTTTCTAAGAAAAAGAGCCACAGAAAATCTGGGGCTCTTTTGTTCTTTATGGCTTAACTAATTCTCTTAGTGGTAAATATTTCTTGGCTTTTAAAGTTTCTTGAAAGCTTTTTTTATAAACAGGAAAGGCTAGTACTGCTAAATTTACCAGTTGTTTTGCCTTCTCTTTATTTCCAATATTCCATTGTAACATGGCTTCCTTGATGAGTGTATCCGGGTAGGGATGAAACTGATCAAACCGGGTGGTGTATTTAAGTTGTATTGATGTTGGAAACAAAGCATTGCTGAATGCTGTATCCACGTTGATGTAGTTATCTAGTGTATAAATTGCAAAATACGACCAAAAAATATTGTGATCAACCAGATTTTGCAGATATTCCGCATTACTGATAAAGTCTTTTTGGTTATCAGGGGTATCATAATAATTAACCATTCTATCAAAAATAAAGCTACCCTTAATCATGATATAAATTGTAAATAATAATGGGAGTGCGCTTATACCAGCAACTAGATTACTATTAATTGAAAATAATGGTTTATCCATTGATAAAAACATGATAAATCCGGCAAGAAAATACATATACCATAGTGGATATTCATTTAAACTATGAATTAGAGTAGTTGATAACATGCACATAAGGACTATCATAGCAATTGAAGCCTCATTTTTGATACTTCGATAAATGATTATTATAATTCCTAAGATGGTAATTGCCGTTCCTATTATGCCAGTTTCGGCTAGAAGCTGTAATATTAGATTATGGCAGTTGGTAAATAATCCATCGTTGGGTGGGGCTTTGGGAAATAAATGATGTAATAATACACCTTCTTTGGCATATTCATTCCAGCCTATGCCCCAGAAAGGATGGTCGGTAAATACTAGCCATGCTTTAGCCCATTCTACACCCCTTCGTCCTGTTCCGCTGTCCGCACTTATTCTCTCCAGACCAGAACTTATATTATTTTGACTTGTAAAAACATGGTGTATCAGTGGATATAAGTATTCCATTGCAAATAAGATTATAGTTGTTGCTATAATTGTAACTAACAACTTTTTGCTTGGAAGGTCGCGCTTTAGACAAAAGTAAATAAAGCAAATCATTACTGCGGCGGGAAAGTAAATAAGTACACTTCTGGATGCTGCTATGGTTATGCTAAAGGTCAACCAAGTGATTAGCGTATAAAATACGTTTGTAGGTAGTTTTTTTTGTATGTATAGGTAAATAATTGCAAAAGTACCCCAGGTTAGGTAGTGAGCATAATGATTTCTTTGCCCGAAATGCCCAAAAATATTAGTAGTTGGGTGATCAGAATCATAAAAAATCAAATCACCAAAGTGTGCAGCACTACCAGTATATTGAATAAATCCTATTAAGGTTTGGAGAATACAGCCGATTAGCATTATATAGCAGAAGATTTGCATTAAATGACTCAGGCTGTAGCGATTTTTATAACTACTAATGGCAATAGCGAATAAGATGCAGATAAACATCTCTAAGGCAGTTACATAACTAAGACCCGGAAAATCAATTGTTACAAAGAAAGATTGACTAGCAAGGTAAATTCCAAATAATGCGAGAGGTACTGTTATGGTTGGAATAGAAATTTTTTTGAAGCTGTATAGCATGATAATAAACATGCCTAACATTGCCCATGCTGCAGTAATTTCAGCCCAAAATTGAGGTTGTGGATCATAATGAACATTATTTAATTGGGGTAAAATAAATATTCCGGCTAACCCTGCAATAATTGCAAATTTATCTAAAGTTTGAATTTTTGACATTTTTTCCCGTAAATAAAAGAATTTTCTAGTCGATTATTGTAACATAGCGCATAAGTTATGATAGAATTGTGATTGTTTCTGTCTTGAAAAAGTGTTGCAGACTTATCTTATCTGGTGGTGCCTTGAGTCAAATATTTGATTTACAATAGTTTTATTTAGACGTGTCAATTGTCATTTTTGTTGGAATGTAAATACATGAAGAAAATAGTTATCCCAATGATGTTAGCAGGAGTTGTTTTAGGTGGCTGCTCAAAAAAAGAAACCGCAAAACCTGAAGTAGCAAAGCATGTTGATGTACAAGTAGTAAAGGCTTATGATGTGCCTTATGTGTACGATTACCCAGCAATGGTGCAAGGGGTTGTTGATTTTCAGGTTATTCCACGAGTTAGTGGTGCAATTTACAAACAGTACTATACCGAGGGTACTTATGTGAAGAAAGATACGCCTTTGTATCAAATTGATCCACGTCCATTTGAGCTGGACCTACAAAACTATCAGGGACAGCTTACCAAAGATTATGCAGCGATGGTAAATTACAAATCAATTTATGACCGTTATGTAAAATTATATGCAATTAATGCTGTGTCTAAGCAGGACTTAGAGACAGCAACAATTAATTGGCAAGGTGCAGTTGGTCTAGTGGATGCAGATAAAGCAAATATTAATCAGGCAAAATTGAATCTTGAGTATGCAGTAGTACGTTCACCGGCAGATGGTTATATTGCAGAACGCCAAGTTACTGTGGGTGATATGGTTAATGCTTATCAAACGGTATTAAATCAGATTAATTCGGTAAATGATATGTACATCATGTTTTCAATGCCTGAAAATGACCGCTTGACTATTCAAAATGCAATCCAGCAGGGCGCAATGTCGGTGCCTCCTTCATACAAATTCCGCGTTGATCTACAGCTTGCTGATGGCACTACTATGCCAAACTCTGGATATGTACAATTTACAGATACCAGAATTAGTTTGCAAAATGGTGTTTGGAATATGCGAGCCTATGTAGATAATAAACAGCTTAAGAGTCAGCTTCTTGCTGGACAGTTTGTTCATATCTATTTACATGGTGTAGCGTATAAAAATTCATATGCTGTACCACAAGAGTCCGTGTTTAGGGATGATAAGGGTGCTTATGTCTATCTCGTTAAAAATGGCAAGATTGCTAAACAGTATGTTACACCTGGTTTAATGACGGGCACTTTATGGATTATTCGCTCTGGGCTTGAAGATGGTATGCAAGTTGTGACTGCAGGTGGAGTTAAGGTGTTAGCTGGCGATGAGGCTAAAATTGATAAAACTATAGATCAGTCTGAGATGATTAAAGATAGTGAATCAGGTTTAGTTAAATCTGTGCCTGCGCAAGTAACGCCGAATAAGGATAATGCTTCAGCATTTAAGGCTAATAAGCATCAGCCTGTGCAAATATATGAATCTGCAAATATCTACAAAGATAAATATTGATATTAGTCATACTAGAATCTTTAAGCTTTGGGTATCAAGTTTTAGTAATTGGACTTGAAATCCTTGCTTAAGTGTTGTAGGTATAATAAACCATATAAACATATTAATCATTGGGCGTATGGTTTAAGTTAACAGTGTTGAATAAGTTGTGCATTAGCGGTTAGGGTATGAATAATGTTTTGTAGATTTTTTATCTTGCGTCCAGTTCTTTCGATGGTTATTTCCATCATTATTGTTCTTGCTGGACTGGTTTCCATGATGGTATCGCCAATTGAGCAGTACCCAAATATTGTTCCTCCGGTTTTGAATATTACTGCCAACTTTCCGGGCGCTAATTCCGAAACTATCGCTAATGCTGTTGCTGCACCGATTGAAGATCAGATGTCAGGTGTCCCTGGCATGATTTACATGCAGTCTTCTAGTGCTAATGGTAGTAGCCAGATGGCACTAAATGTCTATTTCCAAACAGGAACTAATCTTGAAGCAGTTGAAGCGGATGCCTTAAATCGGATTAATACTGCACTACCTCAGCTGCCATCGCAAGTTCAGGCGCAAGGTATTGTGATGCGCATGAAGAATCCAGATCTATTTATGGTTATTCCATTTTATTCAGACGATGGTAATCCAAGCAAGCTCTATATCAGTAACTATGTACAACGCTATATTTATCCAGTACTAGAACAGATTCCCGGTGTTGGAGTGGTTGGTATTATTGGGCAACGTCAGTATGCAATGAGAGCATTGCTAGATCCTAATAAGTTGCAATATTATAAAATCTCAATAAAAGACATTGCAAACGCAGTCAATGATCAAAACTGGCCATATGCAATTGGTATGAATGCCATGGCACCGATGAGTGGTAATGAAAAGTATAATTTCATGATTAACTCTCCTGGGTATTTTACCGATGAGTCGCAATTCCAGAATATAGTGTTACGAACAAATGAAAGTAACGCTCAAGTCGTTAAACTTAAAGATGTAGCACAAGTTAAGCTTGATGCAGAACAGTATTATACGTATTTTTATACTTATATTAAAGATCCAGCAACAGGCAAGGTAAAACGCCTTGAAGCAACTGCTATATCCATTTATCTGGTACCGGGTGCAAATCAGATTCAGGTGAAAAAAGCTATTAATCAGGTGTTGACTGATATAAGTAAACACATGCCTGCTGGGATGAAATATTACTATCATTATGATTCGTCTGAATTTGTAATTTTGTCGGTTGAGGCAGTAATTTCTACCTTGATTACTGCATTTATCCTAGTGTTTTTTGTTGTAATGTTATTTATTCAGAACATTAAGGGTACGATTATCCCGGTGATTGCGATTCCCGTGTCAATCATAGGAACATTTGCAGGAACATTTGCGCTTGGATTTTCGATTAATACGCTAACCCTCTTTGGGATGGTACTTGCGATTGGTATTGTAGTTGATGATGCAATTGTCGTTTTGGAAAATGTTGAGCGTCTGATGACCGAAGAGAAGCTTGGTTCGGTCGAGGCATCAATTAAGGCAATGGAAGAGGTTGCTGCGCCAGTAATTGCTATTGTTTTAGTGTTAAATGCTGTATTTGTTCCTGTAGCCTTTCTCGGTGGGTTTAGCGGGGTATTAATGCAACAGTTTGCAGTGACTATTGCCATATCCGTATTATTATCTGGGACTGTTGCCTTGACGTTAACACCTACGTTGTGTGCTATTTTCCTGCGTGGTGTAAGTCATGGACATAAAAAAGAACCAACCTTTATACTTGCTAAATGGCTGGAGCAGTTTTTTGACTGGTTCAATCGGGCTTTTGACAAGTTGCGTGATGGCTATATGCATATAGTTACCAAGATTATGGACAATGCTAAGATTGCAATGGCTATTTGGGGTGTTGTTTTGGCTTTGGTAATTGGTTTATTTATGCATATTCCTACAGGGTTAGTTCCGCTGGAAGATATGGGCTATTTTTATAATACCACCCATGTTGCGCCAGCTGGTTCAATGAATTACAATCTTGAGCAAACCGAAAGAATAGCAAGTGCAGCGATGAAAATTCCCGGAATTAACAAAGTTGCCATTCTTGGTGGAAATGACGTGGTTGATAATAGTTCAACTAAAACAAATACTTCAACGTTGAGTATTATTACTGACCCCTATGAAGATCGAACTACACCAGAAACACAGATTAATCCATTAATTGCAAAAGTTAATGCGATTGATAAGAGTATCAAAGATGTCACTGGATTTGCCTTTAACCAACCGCCAATCCGGGGAATGAGTCCTACGGGTGGTGTAACTTTTTATCTTCAAGCTACTCAGCCAGTGTCTGTACAGCAGATTCATGATGATTCAGTGAAGTTAGTGCAATATTTGCAGAATAATTATCCTGCGGTGTCAAGTGCAGCACAGTTTTATAATGTAGATACACCAGAAATGTATATTGATATTGACCCGCAGAAAGCATATCTATATGGCGTTAAATATGCGGATATATTTAATTCAATGCAGGCTGTTTTTGGTAATTACTATATTAATTACTTTACTAAGTGGGAAGATTTATGGTGGGTTATTTTGCAGGCTGATTATCAGTATCGGAATAAACCGGATCTGCTAAACGTAATTTATGTGAAATCACAAAATACCAATCAACTGGTTCCACTTGGTAGTTTGGTTAACTACCATTATGGTAATGGTGCTGAGGTTGTAACTCGATTGAATGACTTCTTGGCTAGTCAAATTGTAGCTAATCCAAACGAAAAAGCAGGTTATACGTCTGGAGCTGTAATGGATGCGATTGTCGATGCAGTACCAAAACTACTGGGTAAAACCTATGCGGTTAAATGGTTTGGACCTTCATATCAACAGGCATTAGCTGGGGCTCAGTCAGAAATTGCATTTGGGTTAGGCTTGATTATGGTATTCCTGATTCTTGCGGCATTATTTGAACTGTGGTCTTTGCCTTTATCTATTCTAATGGCGCTTCCATTTGCCTTATTTGGTGCTGCTATTACGTTAATAATTTTTGGCAAACCGAATGATATTTACTTTCAGGTGAGTTTATTGACCTTGATTGGACTCTCGGCAAAAAATGCAATTTTGATTGTTGAGTTTGCGATTGAAGGTGTGCGTAAGGAAGCTATGAGCTATAGAGATGCAGCATTACATTCAGCAAGATTACGTTTTAGACCAATTATTATGACATCAATTGCCTTTATTTTGGGTGCTGTACCGCTGGTTACCGCTTCAGGTGCCGGAGCGAACTCTCAGCATTCAGTTGGTTTAGGGATTATTGGCGGAATGCTGGGTTCGACATGTATTGCAACTTTATTTGTACCATTATTCTTTGTTTTGGTAATGAATCTATCGAAAAAAGAAGAAAGTTGATATGCGAAATTTGAATGTTTTTATTATTGCTGCCGGAATAACTTCAATGGCAGCTTATGCGGCAACTAACTTTGAGTCTGCCCTAATTAAGAAAAATTTATTTGAGTCTGGAGTAGAAAGCTCTGAAGCTAGCTACAAAAAATTTTCTCTGGATTTAAAGGCTCCTTTGTCAAATAAATTACTGGATTATATCTGGCAGAACCGAGAGGATATTGATAACCAGAAAATAATTGCAGCATATTTAGTGAATAAGCCAGTGGTTCCTAAAAATTATGAAAGTTCATGGAAAACAGCTCGTCTTGTTTATTTTATTGGTAACTTTGGCTACGGTGAAAAAGAATTTCTTGATACAGAGTCGGGGGCGCAGTTATTTAATTATGGTGTTGCTGCAGCCAAGCAGGCTATGGAGTTAAATGCTAAAGAAGTCGAAGGGTTCTATTGGTACGCTTACTGTCAGAGTGCTTATGGTCGTGCAAAAAGTGTTCTTGCTATGGCTGCAAATGCGAATGACACAATGCCAGCGCTTCGTAAGGCGATTGAATTGAATCCCGGTTATGGAAACTACGGTGCAGAGAGAATGCTCGGAGTTTATTATGAAGAGCTACCTATCATTTTTGGTGGTAGTGAAGAGAAGGCACTTGAATTAATAAAATCAACTACAGTCAAGGCGCCACAAGATCGAAATAATTGGGTAGCGTTAGGACAATTTTATAATCATTTTGGTTATTATGAAAGTGCTAATCAATCTTGTCAAAAAGCTTTATCATTGCCAGATTTGGGTGGCAAGTTTGAAGAGTTGCGATATATGCGAGAAGCCAAGGAGTGTGTTGATAAAGCTAAATCAAGACAGATGAGTAATTAATTGGTGGATTTTTTATTATGTGTTATGTTATTTTGTAGTTTATAATTATTCATGGTATTGTTCTTAATTTAACTTGTCATTTTGACCGTTCAATACTTGCTTGAATTTATCTGGAGTTATCTCCAATAAAATTATACTTAAAGTACCTCAAATTTGATTCTTTTACTTCCTATGGTAGTAAATCATTTTTTTCTTGTTTTATATCCCATTTACCGAAACTTTGTGAAATGTAAAAAGAATTGATAATGACTTTTCAATATCTAAAACTTTTGGTTCATGTGTCAATTTTGTTAGGGTGTGGTGCTAATTATGTGTATAATATTTGGTTGTCGCTATTTGACTTATGGTAAAAATTAAAGATAATAAACAGCAAGGGCAATCAGATATAGTTTTTTTGTAGGGCTTGCGATGAAGGTTTTGCCTGATAATTGGGATTTTGATAAGGTTAAAATGTTGTTAGTATGCGTTTAAATATTTTCATTCGTCGCCCGATCTTAGCTACCGTGATTTCACTTATCATCATGTTGTGTGGTGCTGTTGCTATGATGAATCTTCCGGTTAGCCAATTCCCTAGTATTTCTCCACCTACTATTTCTATTAGTGCTTCATATCCTGGTGCCAATGCTGAAACTGGTGCCAAAGTTGTTGCTGCCCAGATTGAAAACCAGCTTAATGGTGTTGCAAATCTGATGTATATGATGACATCAACCACTTCAACAGGAACAATTTCGATCACTCTTTACTATAATGTTGGTACGGATACCAACTATGCTATTAATGAGGTTTTAAATCGTTTGCAGGCAGCAATGCCATTATTACCTATGACCGTACAGCAGCAAGGGGTAACCGCGCGTAAAAGCTCTCCAGATATGTTGATGATGGTCTCGTATTATTCTGATCCATATATAGATCCTAAGTGGGTGAGTGAATATTTACAGCGTACGGTAGAGAATGATTTATTGTTATTGCCTACGATTGGTACGGTAAGTGTTTTTGGGTCTGGTTCATATGCGATAAATGTTTGGTTTGATCCAAATAAAATGCAGCGTTATAGCGTTACTGTAAATGATCTTCAGAGTGCAATTGAAGACCAAAATGAGGAATATATTGTTGGGCGAAGCAACGCTGTACCAAATGAGGCAGAAAGCCGACTGACAATTAATATGACTGGTCAGCCAATGTACTCTACTCCAGAACAGTTTGGCAATATCATACTTAAAAATAATAATAACCAGACGGTAAGAATAAAAGATGTGGCAAGGGTCGAGCTTGGATCAAATAATTATAATACAATAGCCCAAGTTAATTATCGTGATGAAAATGGTAAATTTAAAAATTATCCATGTACGCTGATGTTTATTTACACTGTGCCAAATGCCAATCAACTTGAAGCTAGGCAGCAAGTTTTAGATAAAATAGCTGAAGATGCCAAACGCTTTCCATTTGGATTGAAGTATCGAGTTACTCTTGATAATTCAAAATTTGTTGCAGCTTCAGTCAAGAATGTTAATGAAACATTACGTATAGCATTTTTACTAGTTGCAGTCATTATTTATCTATTCTTACAAAATTGGCGTGCTAGTGTTATTGCAATATGTACCATCCCAGTTTCAGTAATAGGAACTATGGCGTGTCTTTATATGGTCGGCTTTTCGCTAAATACACTTAGTCTATTTGCCCTGATTTTGGCAATCGGGATTGTTGTTGATGATGCCATAGTTATTGTTGAGAATATTGAACGGCTTCGTGAAGAACATCCGGAGTGGTCATTGCGCAAAGTAATTGAAGAGACTATGCAGGAGGTTTTTGGGGCAATTGTTGCAATTGTTCTGGTTTTAAGTGTCGTATTTGTTCCGGTGATGGCTTTGGGTGGGTTAAGTGGTATAATGTATCGCCAGTTTGCTGTAACGATAGCCTGTGCGGTTGTTTTATCCGGTATTTGTGCCCTTACTTTTACCCCAGCAATTAGTCATCTTATTTTGAAGTCGGGCATGGAAAAGCCAAAATTTCTTGCTTGGTTTGATGTATGGTTTGCTAAACTTACTAAGTTTTATGTTAACCTAGCCACTTATTTAGTTCATCATAAAAAAACCGCTATAATGGTTTGGCTTGCGGTTGTAATCGGTATGGGAGCCATGTTTAAGGCCGTTTCTCTTGGGTTTGTACCTAGTGAAGACCAAGGGCTTATTTTTTCGACGATTAATTTGCCTTCCTCAAGTAGTCTTGAAGCAACTAAAGCTAAAGTAAATCAGATGGTAGAAAAACTTACTAAAAATCATAGTATTGATACGATAACGAGTGTGACAGGACTTGATTTTCTTGATTTTAGTAGCCAAAAAACCTACTCTGCTTCAATCTTTATTGTTTTGAAGGATTGGGATTTACGTAAAACTAAGGACAGTAGTGCTGATTATATTATTGATCAGGTAAATGAGTTTGGTAAACATGAGCCGGGTATGGTGATCCGAGCTTTTAACCAGCCAGCAATTCGTGGTTTAAGTACTACTGGTGGTTTAGAGTTTTTTATTGAAGATCGGGTGATTGGTGATCCAAAAAAACTCCAGAAAGTCGTTGCACAATTCATTGAACGAATGAAAAAACATAAGGAAGTTGCAACTGGGTTTCAGACTCTTGATACCAATGTACTTAGTATGTCGATCTTACCTGATGTTGATCGTGCTAAATTTTATGGCGTAAATCTGAATACACTGTATGATTCAGTTCAGGCTATGTATAGTAGCTATTATGTAAACTACGCTTATATTATGCAGGATTTGGTATGGGTGATTCTTGAGGCAGATTATCGCTTCCGGGCAACTTTACAGAACCTTGATAATGTATTTGTTCACTCAACTACAACAGATAAGATGATTCCAATTAATAGTGTAGTTAAAATCAGTACCTCAACAGATGCTCAGGTAATTCAGCGCTTTCAGGATTATTTTGCTTCTAAGGTAACATTAATTCCTGCACCTGGTTATTCAATGGCTGATGTTATGAAAGTTGTAGTTAATGAAGTTCAGAATATTCCTAAAGGGTATAATTATGACTGGTTTGGTACCAGCTTTCAGCAACAACAATCAAAATCTACTTCAGGAATAGCTTTTTTATTTTCGTTGATAATGATTTATCTGGTGCTGGCAGCGTTGTATGAGATGTGGCGCTTACCTTGGGTGGTTATGCTTGGAATTCCATGTGCACTATTTGGTTCAGCTGCCATATTACTTATTAGTGGTCGAACCAACGATCTATATTTTCAGATTAGCTTACTTGCACTACTTGGTTTATCAGCAAAGAATATAATTCTATTAACTGAGTTTGCCCTACAGATTATGAAAACTGGGGTAAGTTCTGAAGAAAGTGCGATTCACTCTTTGGAGTTACGATTTAGACCAATTGTAATGACCTCAGTTACATTTATATTTGGTACGTTACCTTTGGTTTTTGCTGATGGCGCAGGTGCCAATGCGCAACACTCAGTTGGTTTGGGCATTATTGGTGGGATACTTGGTTCAGTTTTAATAGGAACTTTATTAACTCCAGCCTTTTTTGCCATGATTATGAAGAATAAAGAAGTTAAAAAATAATAATTTTTATAAATTAGGTATTCTATGCTACGGTTTTTTATTAATAATCCTGTATTTTCATCGGTAGTTTCAATTATTATCGTGATTTGTGGTTTGGTGGCTATTTTTAATTTGCCGCTAGCAGAATATCCAAATATTGCTCCGCCAACGATTACAATTACCGCTCACTATCCTGGTGCCAATGCCGAGACTATCCAGAAAACCGTAGCGTCTCCAATTGAAGATCAGGTAAATGGTGCCAACCAGATGATTTATATGAATTCTGTGATGTCTAGTAATGGCGATTACAATCTGGTAGTTACTTTTGCGGTAGGTACCAATCTGAATGCCGTTATTGGTGATGTTTTGAATCGTCTGAATACTGCATTACCAATGCTTCCCCAGATGGTTCAAAATCTTGGTGTGACCATGCGTAAGAGTTCACAAAATGTCTTGATGTCTATTTCAATGCAGACGGATGGGCGTCAGGATCAGGTATATTTAAGTAATTATACTTATCGGGCTATTTATACTGAGCTAGTAAGGGTTAAAGGTGTTGGTGATGTCCAAATGGCTGGTGCACGTACTTATTCTATGCGAATTTGGTTACAGCCAGATAAAATGCAAAAGCTTGGTGTAACACTTACCGACGTCCAAAATGCAATTAATGAACAAAACGTTCAGGTTGCAGTGGGGCAAGTCGCAGCGCCGCCAGCAACTGGACCAAGCCTCATGACAATTAATTTAGTTGGTCAGAGTTATTATAGCGATCCGAAACAATTTGAACAAATTGTCGTACGGAATAGCGGAGTTCAGTATATCCGGATTAAAGATATTGCCAGAGTTGAGCTTGGGGCATTTAGTTATGATACTATCAATAAGCTTGATCATGATTCTACTATTGGATTACAGATTTATCTTGATCCAAGTGCGAATCAGTTGGCAACACATGCTGCAATTATGGAAACGATGGAGCGGTTGGGTAAACAGTTCCCAGATGGTATAACTTATAAAATATCCTTTGATAATACAAAATTTATTAAAAAAGCCTTGACCAACGTTGCTGAAACGCTACGTGATGCATGTATTCTAGTTGTATTAGTCGTATTCTTATTCTTACAAAAAGGTCGGGCAACACTTATTCCGATTCTAACCATTCCGGTTGCAGTTGTTGGTACTTTCGCAGGGATGTATGCTACTGGTTTCAGTATCAATAACCTGACCCTTTTTGGCTTGATTCTATCGATTGGTATCGTGGTTGATGATTCAATCGTGGTTATCGAAAACGTTGAGCGGATCATGGAACAACAGAAGTGTAGTGCCAAAGAAGCTAGTATTAAGTCGATGGAAGAGGTTGCGAGCGCGCTAATTGCTATTGTCTTGGTACTATGTTGTGCATTTATTCCTTCAGCATTTCTGGGTGGCTTAACCGGGATACTTTATCAGCAATTTGCAGTAACTATTGCAATTTCTGTAGTTTTATCTGGGATTGTCGCATTGACTTTGACACCTGCTTTGTGTGCCATAATGCTTAAAGATGGTCATCAGGTAGAAGTTAAAAACAGATTTTTTGTCGCATTTAATAAAGGTTTTGAGAAGTTTACCGATGCTTATATTTTTGCGGTAAAGCTTTTACTTGAAAAACGTAAACTATTTATGGGCGTCTTTGGTGGCGTGTTATTACTTACTGCATTTATTTATCATATCATGCCAGTAGGGTTCATTCCAAATGAAGATAAAGGGTTCTTTATGACCCAAATTACGTTGCCAAATAATGCCTCGTTACAAAGAACTGAAAAAGTAACGGATGATTTTGTTACTTATCTCCTAAAAGATAAGAAGAATATTGAAAACAGTATTAGCCTTATTGGGATTGATCAATTGCATGCGGGGTCAGTAAAAACCAATGTAGCTACAATAACTGCGGACTTGGTGGATTGGGATGAGCGAAAAGATGATGTTAATGTCTTAATTAGTAGAGCTAATCAATTTGGCAAAACTTATAAAGATGCGAATTTTCTCTCATACAATCAGCCTGCTATTGATGGTATCAGTAATACTAACGGTATAGAAATGTATATTCAGGATAAAGTAACCGGTAGTTATGTTGACCTAGATAATTATGCCAAGAAAATGACGGCTGAATTAAATAAAAGCCCACTAGTTGAAAGAAGTTATTATACATTTAATCCTTATAATCAGGCTTATAATGTTTTGGTAGATATAGATCGAGCTAAATTTTATGGTTTGCAGGTTTCTGATATTTATAATCTGCTTGAAGCTAATTATGGACCAGATCTAGTGAATTATTTCTACCGGATGGGTGATTTATTCTGGGTAACTGTTCAAAGTGATTTTGAATACCGTAAGAGCCCTGAGCAGTTAGATAATTTATATGTCAGAAATTCAAATGAGTCAATGGTACCAGTTAACTCGGTGGTTAAAACTAGTATGTCAACTTCACCTGACGTGATTGAACGAGTTAATGATTATCTAGCAACGAAAATTGTTGTAGAACCTAAAGATGGTATCACCATTTCTCAGGTTATACAGTTAATGAATGATGTCGCTACTAAAGTCTTGCCTAAAGAATATAGCTATACTTGGTATGGTGTCGCATACCAGCAGGCAAATACTGGAACAACGTCAACCTTTGCCTTTGCTTTTGGTATGATTATGATCTTCCTAGTGTTGGCTGGTCAATATGAAATGTGGCGTTTACCATTTGTGGTAATAATGGGGATTCCATTTGCGTTATTTGGTGCTGGAGCTATTTTATTGATGCGTGGCTTAGACAATGATCTCTATTTCCAGATTAGTCTGATTACCTTACTAGGCTTATCCGCTAAGAATGCGATTCTGATTGTTGAATTTGCGGTAGAACACTGGCGCGAAGGTGCAAGTACAGTTGATTCAGTGTTAATCGCAGCTAGACAACGGTTTAGACCAATTATCATGACGTCGCTTGCCTTTATTTTGGGTGCTTTGCCGTTGGCAATTGCGCATGGTGCCAATTCGAATGCTGAACACTCAGTTGGGACTGGTATTATTGGTGGGATGCTTGGTTCAACTTTGATTGCAATTATCTTTGTCCCACTATTCTTTGTGGTAGTTATGGGTAAAAAAACTTATACTAAGCCGGAAGATGAATAATTAGATGAGGTAATTTCAGATGGCTAATAGATTATTAAAACATTTTCTGCCTACCGCAAAGATTTCTGCGGAACGTAGCAAAGATATTCTATTAGTTAATCCAACTGTTTCTGGTGAGAGAGAGTATGCAGAAAGGAGTAGCCTTTCTGCATTTTCTTATTCAGGAACCTATGTTTTTTCACAAAGCGCATTAACTATCTCTGAAGTCGACAGATTCCGTGACAATGATCTGATTAATTGGATCAACCTTGGTGGAATTAATAAGAAAGATGTTGAACACATTTGTGAACTTTTTAATGTGCACAGCTTACTAGTTGAAGATATATTTAGTGTTGGACAACGACCAAAAGTTGACGAAGTCGACGGGGTTTTATTTTGTCAGCTAAATATGCTTTATTATAACGAAGATGAGTGCAGGGTCGAAAGTGAGCAGATAAGTCTTGCTCTTGGCAAAGATTACCTTCTTTCGATACAGGAAGATGATACTCGTGATGTATTCGATCCATTAAGACTAAGACTAAATATTGCGACTACTAAATTGCGCCAGCGCCAAGCAGATTATTTATTGTATAGTATGTTGGATTTGATAGTTGATAATTATTTTTTGGTAATGGAAAAACTGGCAAACCGGATTGAAGCAATGGAAGATGAGGTTATTCATAATAGCTATAATCAAAGTTTGCTTCAAATTAATCTTCTTCGAAAGGAATTAATCATCCTTCGTCGGAATATTATTCCGGTACGTGATTTAATCGGCGGGATTATCCGAAGTGAATCAAGTCTTATTGAAGAACGTAACTTAAAATACTTTAAAGATATTAATGACCATATTATACAGGCGTATGAGCTGAGTGAAAACTATCGGGACATGGTGACTAATATTCAAGATTTATACATTAATAATGTGAATCTGAAACTAAATGAGATTATGAAGTTTATTGCCGTACTTACCTGTCTCATGGCTCCAGCCACCATCATTGGCGGAATTTTTGGTATGAATTTTGATATCATTCCTTATGCACATAAACATTATGGCTTTTATCTGGCGATTGCATTAATGATTGCTATTCCTTGGGGTATGCTAGTAATGTTTAAGCGGCGTAATTGGTTTTAGTGTGTAGTATGGATAATATCATTCCTTTCTCTAAAGAATCTTTACGTCGTGAAATGCGTCAGCTACGCAAATTGCTTCATGCCTCAATATCCATTTCAGCAAGCCAAAATGTACTTAAAAATCTTTTACCACTTTTGACTAATGTTAAAAAAATTGGCGTTTATCATGCCGTTGGTAGTGAATTAAATCTTTCTCCTGTCATTGAGTATGCTTTGAAGTCTGAAATTGAAGTTTTTTTGCCAGTTGCGTATAAAGAGAATAGATTAATGCGGTTTGAGAAAATTATTCAGCAAACAGAGTCATGCCCTGTGTTCTATCCCGAGGATTATCAGTTAGCAAGTGAAACAAAATGTTATAATCTTGACTTGGTGTTATTACCCCTAGTTGCTGTAGACGTAAAGGGCTATCGACTTGGGCAGGGTGGCGGATATTACGATACAACTTTTACTAGCTTGGCAGAAAGACCGCTTCTTTGTGGGGTTGGCTATGCCGATCAATTGATTGACTTAGTACCGCATGATGATTGGGATTTGCAGCTTGATTATTTTTTATCCGAACAAAGACTAATAAAATTTTAGAACAAATTACAGTTAATTATCTATAACTAATGGACTTAAAATGCAGTTTATTGATTTAAAAAAACAATATCAGTTAATCAAAGATGATGTACTAAACGAAATTAATCAGGTGCTTGATTCTGGTCAATATATCCTTGGTGATAAAGTACCAGAGCTTGAAAAGCAACTTGCTAGCTATACAGGTGCGAAACATTGTATAGGTGTGTGCGATGGTACAAAAGCACTTTTAATGGCATTAATGGCGCTTGATATCAAAGCTGGTGATGAAGTGATTGTCCCTGCTTTTACTTTTATTGCGACTGCATCGATGGCAGCTCTTCTTGGGATTACTCCGGTTTTTGTTGATGTTGATGAAAAAACTTATAATCTTGATCCGGCGAAACTTGAAGCAGCCATTACTTCTAAGACTAAAGCAATTATACCAGTTAGCTTATATGGACAATGTGCAGATTTTGACGCAATTAATGCGATTGCGGCTAAGCATAATCTGGCGGTTATTGAAGATGGTGCACAAAGTTTTGGCGCGACATATAAAGGGCGTCAATCATGTAGTCTTACTACAATTGCAACGACTAGTTTTTTCCCCTCTAAGCCATTGGGTTGTTACGGCGATGGTGGTGCGATTTTTACCAATAATGATGAAATTGCCACTAGATTAAAATGGATTCGGATTCATGGGCAGGATAAACGCTATCATCATGCAACTCTTGGTATAAACGGGCGCTTAGATACCTTGCAAGCTGGGGTGCTACTAGCAAAAATGCGGATATTTCCAGAAGAGGTGAAATTACGCGAAAAAGTTGCTGTACGTTACAATCAGCTTTTATCTGATGCAAATTGTGTAACTCCGTATCTGGCAGCTGGAAATACTTCGGTTTATGCCCAGTATACGCTTCTAGTAAATGATCGGGATGGCTTGATCAAGTTTCTTAATGAGAATGGGATTCCAACCGCAGTACATTATCCAATTCCATTACATAAGCAACCAATATTTACACATAACTATCATGGACAGGATTTATCTGTATCCGAAAAAGTTGCTGCTAAAGTTGTAAGCTTGCCAATGCATCCATATCTTGATGAAGAAACTCAGGATAAGATTGTTGCTACAGTTAAACAGTTTATTGGTTAAATGATGAGTTTCTTTAATTATCATATGCCTCCATTTTTAAATGTAATGGGGGCTTTTTATGTCTTGGTCGCAGCACCGTTTTTAATTAGTTTCCTACGCCAAGGCTACTGGAGGGGGGTATTTAGCCAGCTAAGCCGCGAATTATACCACTACCGTTTATGGGTAATTCCTGTACTTGCTCTTGAATTATTATTAATAAAATTTGCTGATTTACCAGTAACTTTATGGGTGAAAGCTCTTGATGATAATATCCATGCTTATACATTCTGGGATTTTATTTGCTCCTGTGCTGAAGGCGGCTTTGTTGCTGGATTTTTGTTTACTATTTTTATGCTTGCAAATTATTTCAATAAATATAAGTTATCGCAAGTAGCTAGAATCAGTCTGATGAGTTCCATTTATGGTGGCTTGGCAAACGGAGTGCTTAAATTTATTTTTAATCGGCAGCGACCATCAATTGGTCTTGATCAATGGCATTTCTTTGCTTTTTTTGAAAGTGGTGCCAAGCATTTTGGTGATTTGATGTATGCTTATAATAGTATGCCATCCGGACATACTATATCAACCCTTGCGGCGATAATGCCATTTTTTCTTGCCTACCAATCAAAAAAAATTCGTATTGGCTTAGTTATCTGGGCATTGATGGTTAATTTTTCCCGAGTCTATACTATAAATCACTGGCTAAGTGATGTTGTAATGGCAAGTATTCTTGGTATTATAATTGGCGTTGCTGTATTTAAGGTAAATGAGTTTAGGTTTAAAAAATAACCTTTTGTTACCATATCAATAATCTTCTCTTTTTAAAATTATGCGCAATAAAAAATATTGGTTAATTATTCTAATCTCGGCTATCATTGGTCTGGTATTTGCCCGCGATGATATTCTTAATCAGTTTGAACAGTTATTTGGGCATAGTGGTTCACCACATCCAACGGTAGTTAATGCAACGGGAACTATTGAAGTTGCTTTTAGTCCGAATAATGGTGGAACGGCTACTATAGTCAAGGCAGTCAATGAGGCAAAGCAGACTATTCTGGTATCAGCGTATAGTTTTACCTCCAAAGATATTGCTAATAGTCTTCTGGATGCCAAGAAACGTGGAGTAACTGTAAAGTTAATTTTGGATAAATCACAAGTAAGTCAGAAATATTCTTCGAGTACTTTTTTCGCTAATCAAGGCTTTGATATGCGGATTGATGTCAAGCATGCTATTTATCACGATAAGGTAATGATTATTGATGATAAAACTGTAATAACAGGATCTTTTAATTTTACCAAAGCTGCTGAAACGAAAAATGCCGAAAATCTCCTTGTGATAAGAGATAATCCTGAACTTGCTAAATTATATACCCAAGATTGGTGGTTTAACTGGCAGCAGGCGGTCTCACGCGATGAATTCTTTGCCAACTATAAGACAAAATCGAAACGAAATAATGATGATGAATAAGCAAATATTTAACCTTACGCATGAAGAGCAGTTACTTACGGATAAGCTTTCTTCAGTTATCAAAGAAGAAATTAGTAAAAGTGGTGGTTTGATTCCATTTAAGCGTTATATGGAATTGGCATTATATTATCCCGGACTTGGTTATTATAGCAATCCCCGCCAAAAATTTGGTAAGGAAGGTGACTTTATTACTTCCCCGATGGTCTCTTCGTTATTTGGCAATACTCTTGCCCGCCAGATTCTGGAAGTGATAAATTTTGGTGTATTCCCTCAAGTGCTTGAGTTTGGTGCTGGAAATGGTAAGCTAGCGGCAGATATATTAAATTCAATCGGTAGCGAAATTACCTCCTATTGTATACTGGAGCTAAGTGCCGATCTAATTGCGTTACAGAAAGAAACTATCCAGAAAATAGCTGGGGATTATTTTGATAAGGTAGTCTGGCTTAATGAGTTGCCAGAGAAATTTGATGGGGTTATCATTGCCAACGAAGTTCTTGATGCTCAACCCTGTGAATTACTTTATCGTAAGGGGGATAGCATTCACGAAATCGGGGTTAGCTATACTGCCGAAGGTAAATTTATCTATAAAGACTATGATTCGAGCTGGCAAGCTGATAACGATGATATAACTAATCATTGGACTAATGGTTATCAAAGCGAGTGGCATGGTGCCAATTCTGCTTTTATTAAAACCCTTGCTACTAAGCTTAATCATGGTGTGATCTTACTGATTGACTATGGCTATGGACAAACAGAATACTACCATCAAGAGTTTTATAAGGGGCGATTAAGAGGATTCTTCCGCCACCACCTCCTTGATGATGTTCTTATTTATCCCGGGTTAATTGATATTACTACCAGTGTTAATTGGACAAAAATAGCTACCACTGCAATTGATGCTGGTTTGGATTTGATTGGCTATGTTAATCAAGCCGCATTCTTGATTAATGCGGGGATTGCTGAAACAATGGGTGAATTAAGAAAGAACTTGTCTAATGATGAATATATCAAGCTGTCAAATCAAGTAAATCAGCTAGTCTCGGCAAATCAGATGGGCGAATTATTTAAGGTAATGGCATTAAGTCGTGGAATTGATGAAGCCGATTGGTGTGGCTTTAGATCTGGAGATTTAAGCTATACACTGTAAGTAACTGCCGTACTATCTCGCAATAGCTGCGTTGCAAGGCTCCTTATTTACTTCTCATGTAAACCGCGTCGCCTTGCTTCTTGCTCTTGCTACATATTCTGGCAGTTACAGAGCTTACATAGCATGAGTAATTACCATTGTAAGTAACTACATATATACAAAAAAATTTATGGTTATTTGGAATTGATTGGAAATAAAAGATGATTAAAAAACCTGAATTATTATTACCCGCTGGGACATTCAGGCATTTGGAATATGCCTATGATTTTGGTGCCGATGCAGTATATGCTGGCCAACCAAGATATAGTTTACGTGCTCGGAATAACGAATTTAAGCTAGAACAGTTACAAAAAGGAATTGAAGAAGCTAGAGTTCGAGGTAAAAAACTATATATCGCGAGTAATATTCTACCACATAATGCCAAGATAAAAACCTACCTGAAGGATATGGAGCCATTAATGGCAATGAAACCAGATGCTTTGATTATGGCAGATCCTGGGTTAATCATGATGGTAAAAGACCGTTGGCCTGAAGCTGAAATTCATTTGTCGGTACAGGCTAATACGGTTAATTATGCTGGAGTAAAATTTTGGCAAAGACAAGGAATTTCGCGGGTAATTTTATCGCGTGAGTTGTCGCTTGATGAAATAGAAGAAATCAAACAGCAATGCCCAGATATGGAAATAGAAGTTTTTGTCCATGGGGCATTATGCATTGCTTATTCTGGACGTTGTTTATTATCTGGATATTTTAATCGCCGCGATCCAAATCAAGGGACTTGTACCAATGCCTGTCGTTGGCAATATAAAGTCCATGAGACAGATAGCAATGATGCAGGAGATGTTACGCTAACTACAAATAATTCATCAGAGGCAGATGAATGTCATTCATTAACCTCGGCTGCGGGTGGTGTTGTCCGTAATAATTGTGCTAATGATTCATACTTATTGGAAGATGTTACCCGTCCGGGTGAGTATATGGAAATTAATGAAGATGAGCATGGTACATATATCATGAACTCAAAAGATCTGCGTGCGATTGAACATGTTGAACGACTAGTTAAGATCGGTGTTGATTCGCTTAAGATTGAAGGGCGTACCAAGTCAATCTATTATGTTGCGCGAGTTGCTGCTGCTTACCGGCGTGCAATTGATGCTGCCGTCTCTGGGGAAGCGTTTAATCCAGACCTTTTAGCTGATCTTGAGGGCTTGGCAAATCGTGGTTATACCGATGGCTTTTTGCAACGCCATCATGCCGAAGATTACCAGAATTATCTGGATAATCATTCCAAATCAAGGCAAAGCCAGTTTGTTGGGGAAGTGCTTGAAATCGATGCCAATGGTTATGCATTGGTGGAAGTAAAAAATAAATTTAGCATTGGGGATAAATTGGAGATTCTTCACCCATCAGGAACGCGAGTAATTGAGCTTCAGGAAATGCAGGATAAAGTTGGAGCACAAGTTTCTGTTGCCGCTGGTAGTGGTATTTATGTAAGGCTTCCGGGAATGGCTGGGATGGAAAAAGCTCTGATTGCCAGAGTCATTAATTGATAATCAGCATAAGATTATTCATTTATAAATAGTCTGGTTTAAATTATGGACTATTTAATGCATTGATGAATTTTCAGGGTTAATTCTGTGGGAGAGTTTTACGAATACGTTCATATACTGCATTGCAAAATTCTTGTTGTAAAAATTAATATATAATACAGTAATAATAATTAAGTTGTAGCCAATTAGTGGATAAACTGTTGGCTTTTTTATATTAATAAGCTTGTCTAAATTCGTAGAGGTGAATTATGAGTTATGTTTATAATAAACTTTTCGAGTTTAATAGAAGGATTTTGTGATGTCAAATGTAGCAGCTCATGATACTGGTAAACATGGTTTCTGGCATATGCCAAAAACTTTTTATGCAGTTTTATTTATTGAATTTTGGGAACGCTTTGCTTTTTACGGCTTGCAAGCGGTAGCAGTGTTGTTTTTTATTCAAAAGTTTGGGCTGAAAGAAAAGGAAGCAACTGATTTATTTAGTTCATTTTCTGCATTACTGTATGCCTTACTAGTAATCGGTGGTTACCTAGGCGATAAGGTTTTGGGTTTACGTAGAACTTATTTATTGGGGATTATTTTCCTGATGATAGGTTATGGAAGCTTTGGTATTGTTTCTAGCGTCCATCTTCTATACTGGGGGATGGGAATGGTTCTGGTTGGAAATATCTTCTTTAAAACTAATGCTGGGAATTATGTAAATCGTTGCTTCAAACCAACTGATCCGCGCTTTGATTCTGCTTTTACCTATTTCTATATGTCAATTAATCTCGGTAGCTTTTTTAGTATGATTATCATTCCATTTGTTGCCCAGAAAACCTCTTATGGATTTGGGATTGGACTATGTGGTGCTGGAATGTTTATTGCGTTATTGTCTTATTTTGCATTACGCAAGAATTTTGTTAGTGCTGATAATGAAGTCGGGCAGAATGGTGGTAATAAATTCTTTGTTATGCTTGGAATTTCACTAGTTGGTGTAGTCGTATCTTATGGTTTAGGACTACTTTTACGTAATCCGGCAATGAGTAAAGTCTTACTATTTTCTGTAGCTGCAATAGTTGCGGTAATATTTTTTATTGTTCGTTCAAAATTACGTGATTTTGAAAAACGTGGGATGGTAATTGCATTCATCCTTTTAATCCAGTCAATCTTCTTCTGGGTAATGTATATGCAAATGTCGACTTCATTGACACTTTTTGCCGTACATAATGTTAGAAATGATATATTGGGTATTACTATTCCACCAGAAGTAACGCAAAGTTTTAATCCATTTTATATTTTTCTGTTATCGCCAATATTGGCTACGATTTATGTGCGATCGGAGCATCGTGGTGCACCAATTTCAATTCCAGCAAAATTTGCCTATGGAATGTTGGTGTGTGGGTTAGCTTATTTATTACTTGCGGTTAGCTGTTTTCTTCATGATGCAAATGGACAGATTTCAATGTTCTGGTTATTTCTTGCTTATGGTTTGTATTCACTGGGTGAATTATTGATTTCTGCAATTGGACTATCGATGGTATCTAAATTAATGCCATTGCAGCTTGGTGGTTTTGCTCAGGCAGTATGGTTTGTAACGACAGCCGTAGGGCAGAAATTTGGCGGTATGCTAGCAGGATTTGGTAGTGTTGATGAGTCAGCAACTACTTCAAATTTTGATATTCTACATGGCTATCAACTATTATTTGTAGCTATTGGAGTTGCCGCAACTGTTATTGCGCTACTTATCTTTATCTTTGTTAAAAAGCTTGCTAGTAGCATGCGTGAGGTAATGGAAACCAAGGCTGCTGATCATTAAGATCATCAAAACATAAAAAAAGAGAACCATCAAGGTTCTCTTTTTTTATGTCTCATTGGCAATTATAAGTGTGGCAAAACCCTCAAACTCGAGTTTGCGAATTTGATTTGGGATAATAAAATGGTCGCCTTTGGTTATTGTTATTCCATTTAAAGTTGCAGAGCCGCTACAAACACTTACCAGAAAATAAGGTGCACTAGCTGTCAAATCTGCACTACCATTTAATTCCAATTTGGCAACTTGAAAATGATTATTACTGGTTAGTGCACTAAGAAATGATTTCTCGCCGAGCTGCTTCGTATTATAGTTTGCATTTTGTCCTTCATGAGGTGCGGTAATTACACTAAAAGCCTTATCTAGATGAAGTTCACGTAGATTGCCCTTGTCATCACGGCGGTCATAATCATAGAGCCGGTAAGTTGTATCTGATGATTGTTGTACTTCAAGAATAAGCGTTCCCTTACCTAAAGCATGGACTGTGCCTGTTGGGACATCAAAGAAATCTCCACTTTTGACTGCTACTTTAGTTAATAACTCTTGCCATTTAACAGCTTTGGCTTTTTCCTTAAATTCTTCCTTAGATTTTGCATTATGGCCGTAAATGATTTGTGCATTAGGCGTAGCATCCAGAACATACCAGCATTCAGCTTTACCAAGATCATTTTCAATTAGTTGGGCAAATTTATCATCTGGATGTACCTGCACGCTTAAATCATCTTTTGCATCAAGAATTTTTACCATTAGTGGAAATGAGCGCTTAGTATCAGTTGCAAATAATTCAGGGTTGTTATTCCATAATTCAGAAAGGGTTTTTCCGGCGTGTTGTCCGTTACGGATTGTAGTTTCACCATTGCTGTGCGCACTAATTGCCCAGCATTCGCCAGTTTTATCTGAAGGTATCTGATAACCAAAGTCTGATTTTAGCTTATAGCCCCCCAAATGCGTTCTTTAAAAATTGGTTGTAAAAATAGTAATTCCATAGTTACCTTTAGTTATAATTGGTTAATTTTTTAATATTAATGGTATTTAATAGTGAAATGACAGCAATTATCAGGCAAATAAGCAGAATATTTTGATATTGCCCGGTCAATTGCAAAATGGAGCTGGTCCAAAGTGGCGTTATTCCAGCGCCAAAGATATAGGCGATATTATAGCAAAATCCAATGCCCGAATAACGGATTCTGGTTGGGAATAAATCGGCAAGGACTGCAAAAAATAAACCGTTTATCATTGCGAGGAAGATTGAAATCAGAATTACCCATAGATAAAGATTAGCTACCGTCGTGAGATTAACGATATTTGTATATATTCCAGCAAATATTGTAATTAATGCAATTAGTCCGAGACGGATTAATAAAACTGGGTTTAACCATTTTACGAGGAAGGCAAAAATAAGTGAGAAAATAGCCATACTAAGCGCACCAATTGAGCTGATACCTGCTGTTACTCCTAAGTTAAATTTGAAATAAGTTACAAATAGATTTGGCAAAAACACATGGAAGATCGAGGTTGTTAAAGAAACGATTATTGCCATCAAAATACCAGTAATCAGTGGATATTTATAATTAGTTATTAGATCATGTAAGGGTAATTTATCAATCTGTTTTAACTGTCTAATTTCTTGATACTCTTCGCTTTCAGTGATACTTTTTCTAATATAAAAGCCTATGATGGTAAGTAGGCTACCAAATATAAAAGGTATTCGCCAGCCAATACTATGCATAAATTCAGGACTGGTATTTTCTGTGAGTAATTTGATTGCCTGTGAGCCAACCGAAACTGCAAAATTAGCACCAAAGGTTAGCCAAGCACAGGCAAAAAAATAGTTTACTGATTTGAATTTCTCTGCAATATAGGTAATTGACCCCGGGACTTCACCACCAACTGAGAAGCCTTGTAAAATGCGCATTATGACTAATAATAGAGTTGCCAGATAACCAATCTGTTGATAGGTTGGCAAAATTCCGATAATCAGCGATGGAACAGACATTAGGAGAATCGATAGGCTAAAGACTGATTTTCGTCCATATTTGTCACCCAGATGTCCAAGGATTATTCCGCCAATTGGGCGCAATAAATAGCTTATTGCAATCGTCAAATAAGTAAACCAGACTGCTTTACTTGCCATCTCTTTAGGGAAGAATATTTCCGCCAAAATCGGAGTTAAAAAAACGAAGGCAATGAAGTCAAATATTTCAAAAATACTGCCAATTGTTGTAGCTACGATTAATTTGAGGTTGGCTGAATTATTTTGATCGGCTTTTGGCATAAGACTCTTTTAGGATAAATTATTTTTTACTATATATTTGGCAATGTCTGATAATTTACTGATTTTCCCCAGATAGGGTTTTAATTGATCAAGATTGTAACTTTTATTCGAGCTAAATGGCAGTGGAAAATATTCAAAACATAGTCGGGCAAGCTCTGCATGTTCCGCTCCGGCAATTTCATTTACTAATTCCAGAGCCAGATCAATCCCACTTGAGACTCCACCAGCAGTCCAAACTTTATTTCCTTTAACAATTCGCTCTTCTTTGATTTTTTGCTGTTTTTGGATAAATTCTGGTAATGCTCGCCAATAAGTGGTTGCATATTCATTTTCAAGGATTCCGGCAGCTTGTAGGATAAAACTACCTGTACAAACAGACAGAAATTTCTTGATTCCGCCTCGCTGTTTTTGAATGAATGAAATAAGTTCATTGTCATTTACCGCTTGACATCTGCCCATGCCACCGGGAATAATCAAATAATCAAACTGTGGAGCATTATGAATAGTGAAATCTGGGGTTAGCAAAAAGCGGGAATTACTACATTCTATTGCTGATTGCTCTTTAGCAATTATAAATAGTTTAATATAAGATTCATTGATTGAATTTTGCCATACCTCAAGCAATTCATAGGGTGCAATCAAATCCATTGCCTGCACCCCGGGAAACGCTAAAAAACCAATTTTTAGCATTATGTTTCAAGAATTACTTAGAAAAATTAGTAAATTCACATTTTCCTGTACCGCTAACCTGAGCCATTGTTACATTAACACCTTGTTTTTGTAATGCAGACTGGAATGCAGTAGCTTGAGTTGCGAAGTCAGAAGAATAATTAATAGTCAATCCTTTAACGCCTTTACCCTGAACTTTTTGTGCGATTTTTGGAGCTTCATCAGCAGTCCATTTTGAACAGTCTTTTTCAGCAGCAAAAGAAGCAGTAGCAAGCGTAGCTAATAACACACATAAGATTTTTTTCATTGTTTGTTTCCTAAAAATTTAATATAATTGTTCATCTATCTGAACAGTAATTATTATAACTTATCTCATCAAGGTTTTAAACCTATGCTCAACACACTATACTAATTTCTAAGTGTAAGCTTCTGAGATTCATTCTATAAATCTAATTATCCATTTTGGCTAATTATCAAATAACTGGTTTTTAGAGTTATTTTTTCTTATTATCCGCAAGTTGAGCCTCAATCTCGATATCTAATTTAATCAGATCACTAACTGCTGGAACATATAGGTCTATTCCATAATCAGAGCGTTTAATTTCAGCAGTAGCGCTAAAGCCAGCAGTCTGTTTGTCATAAACTTTATTTAGGCCAATCATATTTTCAGTAACGTGTAGCGTAACAGGTTTAGTCACTCCATGCAAAGTTAATAAACCATTTAGATCAAACTTCTTACCTTTGATATTGCTGACTTTTTGGCTAACAAAAGTTGCTGTTGGATATTTAGTAGCATCAAAGAAATCTGCACTTTTTAGGTGCTCATCAAGTTTAGGTACACCGGTAACTATATCACCAATATTGATGGTAATATTGGTCTTACTTTTAGCTAGGTTTTTTTGATCAAGATCAAGAGTTCCATTTACCATCCATTTGCCTGATGGATTAGAAAACCCCATATGGTTATAATGAAATTCAACAAAGCTATGTGTTGATTCAATATTGTATAAATCTGCGGCATTTGCTGCTGTAACTATGCCAGTTGTTGCGCTTAGTATCAGTAATAGTTTTTTCATTTGTTGTCCTGTATGATTGTAATTCAATTAACCAGAATGATTATATATCAAGTAGTATTTAATATTGCGGGTTTTTATCAGTTCTATCTAGGTATTTTAAACTTCTAGCGGGTCAACGTCGATTGCGACCGTCAAGTAGTTAATTTCTGCTAAAAATGGTTCTAGCTGATTCAAGTAACTATGTAGATATTCTCTAGATTTACTTGAAATAAGCATTTGTCCTCGATAACGGTTATGTAATTTATACATGACAGCGGGGACTGGCGGGAATACAGTGATGTTTTTACTATTTAATTTTTTCTGAATAAGGGATAGCTCATGCATTCCCCTGATTAGTTGTTTTTCACTAGTACTACTTAGCTTGATTAATGCTTGATAGGTAAATGGTGGCAGCTGATTTTGCTTACGTTCTTTTAGCGTATAGTTTATAAAACCTTCAAAATCATGCTTTTGCAAAAATTGATAAACTGGATGATCCGAGTAATTAGTTTGTAAAATAACTTGCCCCGGCTTTGCTGCGCGCCCAGCCCTACCAGTTACCTGAGTAAGAATGTTAAACATATCTTCACTGGCACGAAAATCATAACTAAAAAGTGCATTATCAATATTTATTCCGACAACCAAAGTAAGGTTAGGGAAATCATGTCCTTTAGCCAGCATCTGCGTCCCAACTAGAATATCAATCTCATGTTGGTTAATTTCCTGATGGAGCTCTTGCCAGTCATTCTTGCGATTAGTTGTGTCACGATCAATTCTGCGTATTTTTGCATTTGGAAATTGATGTGCAAGAAACTCTTCTAGTTTTTGAGTACCATGTCCAATTGTATGTAAGTATTGATTGTGACATTTCGGGCAGGCGCTTGGTACTCGAGTTTGATAACCACAATGATGGCATTTCAGATTGTTGCTATTATTATGATATACCATCCGTGATGAGCAGTTCTTACATTGACTTATCCAGCCACAATCATAACAGCTAAGAATCGGTGCATATCCGCGTCGATTTATAAATACTAACGCCAATTCTTTACGGGCTAGACATTTTGCTAGTGCATCAAGCGCAGGGTCACTAATTCCTGCCTGATTAACCGGATAATGTGCCAGATTAACAATATTGATTTCTGGTAAGATGGCATTACTAACCGCACGTTTAGTTAGTTTATATAAATGAAATTTACCCAGCTTATAATTATAAAGTGATTCAAGGCTTGGGGTTGCTGATGCCATGATTATTGGGATATTTAGTGTTTTTGCCCGATAAATTGCTAAATCTCTGGCGTGATAACGAAGACTATCATTTTGCTTAAATGAGGCATCATGCTCTTCATCGACAATAATTAACCCCAATCTGGCAAATGGTGTAAATATACTCAGTCGTGTCCCAAGAATAATATCAGTCTCACCATTTTTAGCTTGTAGCCAATTAATATAACGTTCCTTCTCACTTACTTCACTATTCAGGACACTAATTTTTGCTAAAGGAAATCTTGCTTGAAACCTTGCTGCTAATTGAGGTGTGAGATTAATCTCAGGTATTAAGACCAGAGCCTGTTTTTGCTTAATTAGTACCTTATGTATTAGCTGTAAAAATACCTCGGTTTTGCCACTTCCGGTAATACCATAGAGTAGGGCGGGATGAAATTCATCGAGATGATTGCTAATGGTATTAATGATTTTTAATTGTTCTTCATTGGCGGTAATAGTTGTAGTTATAGTTGCTGCTAATGGTTTGCTACTTTCACAGATAACTCCAATGCTAAGCCAGTCATTAATTAATTTGTCTGGTTTGACGCCTAGCATTTCTTTTATCTGCTGCCAGCTTAAACTAGATAAACTCAGCTGGTGCCATAAATTAATCTGTTTTTTCCCCCTTGGTGTATATGTTTTGCCAGTCTCAGTTAATTGATAATGTTTATTTTGCGGTAATGTTATATCAGTTCGCGAGTTAATTTTGCGCAGTAGTGCCGGGATTGCACAAAAAAGCGTGCTACCAAATGAATGATGATAGTAGGTTGCAGCGAAATTACATAGACTGATAATATCTTTTGGGATTATGTCTAAATATATTTGTGAAAGATGTTGTAGTTTATCAACCGGGTAATCGCGAAACTGACTAGCTTCGACTATTGCATTTACAAAAGCAATTTGTTCTTTATTCCTTAATTTTGCACTTACTCGTTGACCTATTTCAAGGTATTCATCGCTAAGGTAGCTATAATGATGGCGTAATGGTATATCAAAAACTAGATTAACAACATACATGGCTATAAATCAACACTTATTGGCTGGTTTAGTGGCTTATAATAGCGCGTCATAATTGAAGCGTTGACATAGATAATACCATTTTGTTCAATTTTTCCATAGCCTTCATGGATATGTCCAGAGATAACTAGCCTTGGTTTTATTCTTTCGATAGCTTTTTTCAAAAATTCACAGCCAACATGCCGTTCTTCAATGATTTTATCCAGACTACCAAGGGCAGGACTATGATTAATCAAAATATCACATTTAGGTGTATTTGCATATAAAGCTTGGCGCTTTAAATCATCCCACATGAAGCCAAAACTACGAAATGGCGGGCTGACAGGTGAACCCCAGATTTTAAGATCTTCGATTTCGATTAACTCATTTTCAAGATAAATGACATTTGTCGGAATATTAATAAGGTGCTTTGAGTGTTCCAAAGCACCATCATGATTACCACCAACAAATATTTTATACTTATGTGGCAGCTGGCTAAACCAGTCAATAAATTGCTGGATCTCAAGAATGCTACCATGAATGGCAATATCACCACCATGGATTAAAATATCTCCAGTGGGAATAATGCCATCAAGAACTTGATGATGGTTATGAGTATCTGAAATGCAGACTATCTTCATTTTTGTCTTAGTGGGCGAATCCGGATATTATCGACATGGATATTAGCAGGTTGATTTACCATAAACGCAATAGTGTTGGCAATATCTTCGGGCTGTAACATCTCGCCTAATTCATTTTGCAGTTTGTCTAAGGTTGCTTGGCTATAGCTTGCTGCCTTTTGAAAGCCACTAGCCGTAAAGCCTGGCTCTATTAGACTTACCCTAATATTATGTTGACATAATTCCTGACGTAAAGAGTCTACTAAGCCAATTAATGCAGTTTTTGTCGATGCATAAACACTATTTAAGGCGGATGGATTACGTCCAGCAGTAGAACCAATTACGATAATATCATGTATTTCATGAGTAGGATTTTTAATAAACCGCTCGGCACACTGACGCAGCTGGTGTAATACCGAAATATAATTTAATTCAATCATTTCTCGCCATTTGTCAGGGTCAGAGCTAAGAATACTTCCGGGAAGCCCCATTCCCGCACTAAGAATATAAATACTTGGTTGTGGATTTATGCTAGTATAGCTAAATTCGAGTAGCTCATTGATAAAATTAGGGTTACTGATGTCGCCACTTTTAGATACTACTTTTATATTATTGTTCAGTTCACTGGCAAGGGTGGTAAGCTTGCTTTCATTTCTTCCGGTGATGATTAAGTTCATTCCAAGTGCTGCTAGTTTTCGGGCAGTTGCTTCGCCCATCCCCGAAGTCGCTCCGGTAATGATCGCGGTTCTGTTTGTCATAGACTTTACTTCCTAATGTGATTCGATTGTCCGTAGTTCATAAATATTATATAAGGCGGTACGCTCTAGCCAACCATTAAAATCTAGTTTAAAAATCCAGCTTGGGCAGTCAGAGAAAATAAGCTTACCCTGTGGTGCGCCATATTTTACCGTTTCCTGACAGGTGAGCGCAATCAAGCAGTTTTCATTATCCTTACAATCAACTTTGGCTGGGTTATTAATTGGTACCGGGCGTAAATTTAGATGTTTATAAAAATCCAGTATATTCCCACCTTCAGTAAGATAGTTAAAGGCTGTTGGTTGCTGGTAGTGTTTATACATCAGTTCATTAATCCTAATTTGCATCGCAGATGGGAAGAACATCACCACCAGCACACCAAATAGATTGAATCGCCAAGCAAAGGTATTCAATTTGCGCAATTTACTCCCAAGTTGCCAGTTATATTTTTCTTGAAGTATTTGTAGGCTATCAAGGATTACAAAGGGCATGAAGCTCAGTAGCGGGGTTAGAAAACGTAACTCTTTATGTCCAACTAGCAAATGTCCGATAATAAATGGTGCCATCACCCAGCTAATCGCATGTTTCGGACGCATGATAATAAAATATAGAGCCGCCAAAATATATAATGGCCCATATGGAACTAAGCCTGCGATTGAGAGATACATATACCATGGGTCAACGCTAAAGGATGCGGCTTTACCTTGTAGGATATTGGCTGCAAAATAGCGCCACGGTGTGAATACCCAATCACCATAAAACCAGTGATCGACTACTACACCAGCACCGATTGCTAAAAATATTCCAATTAAGATTGATAACCAATAAATAGGACACATTCTTTTAATGAAAATTAGCCAAGCCATTAGCCCAACTATCATAAAACCGGTCTGGAATCTGGCAACGAAAGACATTCCAATCAAAAAACCAATAGCAATCAGAGTAAGTAGATTCTTGCGTGATTCCGTCTGGAATAGCAGACAGAACCCAATTAAAAATAGTTTGGCGGAAATGTTTTCTGATGAATAGCGAATACCATTAAATACTGCAAGCCAGCTAAAAATACTTAGCAACATAAACCATTGCTGTTTGCTTGGACTTTTTAATTCTACCTTGAAAGTATTGATAAATAAAATAATTGCGATTAGTGATAATGCTCCAGAAAAAGCTCTGGTTAGAAAGGTTACAAAAAATGGGTTTGGTTCACTAATTAGTGCAATTAATTTATATAAATAAACAACTATCCATGCCTGAAACGCCGGACGGATTTGATCGTAAAATTCCCAAGTTAGTCCGTGTGGAGAATTTAGATTAAGCTTATATGCAGCAAACTCAAGGATCTGATAATACTCATCTGGATGAAGATGTCCGAGAGAAAAAAAAGCTGTGATCAAATAAACAACCACAGCGATGTAAATGTATTTTGGTTTGATTGGCATATTATTTTTCATCTTTAAATAGTTTTTTCATTTTTTTCTTAATGAAATTTTGTTTTAATGAAGAGAGGTATTCAACAAAAACCTTTCCATCCAGGTGGTCTAGCTCATGCTGAATGCAAATTGCTTTTAAGCCATCACATTCAATTTTGTGCTCTACGCCATTGGCATCCTGATAGGTTGCGACTATTTTTTCTGCACGCTTAACCGTCTCAAAAACTCCCGGCACTGATAAGCAACCTTCTTCACAACTTGTTTCGCCTAACTTTTCTATAATTACTGGGTTTATTAAAGCTTCCAGCTGGCTAGGCTCACCTTCTTTGGCTAAATCAATAACAAATAATCGTTTCTGTACATTTACTTGAGTTGCTGCCAAACCAATTCCATTATTCGCATACATTGTTTCAGCCATATCCTGAATTAGCTTTTTTAGTTCATCATCAAAATTTGTAACTGGTTTTGCCTTTAGATGTAAACGTTGGTCAGGGTAATGTAATATTTCTAGTAAAGCCATTATTTAATAAATCCATTATTTAATGATAGTCTCTATATTTTAAGAGCCCTTATAGTTGGTTTGGCAAATTGTTTTTGTTCGATATAATGAAAGATTAATACCGGAATAAAGAATATTCTGCTAAAATATAAAAATACAAAATTGCGTGAACCATTAATTATTTAATACATTATTCTAACAAGAAAGCATTACTTATGCCAGGAAAATTAGGTTTGCTTTGTGGGGTTTTTGCTTGTTTGCCAATAACATATGCCGCCACCTCCAGTCAGGGAGACGTAATTCAGGTTGTGGATAACAGTTTGAAAAAGTCTTCGACATTTAGTGGTAGTGGTGTTCCTGCTAATATGCTCAAGACTACTGCGCCAAAAAATTATGTTGTAAAAAAAACAGATACAGTCATGAAGCTTGCGCATATGTATCTGAAAAAAATAGGATACTGGCCGCAGTTTCTGGGGATTAGTAGTATTAATAAAACAAGAATCTATCCCGGGGATAGCTTGCAAATATTAACTATTGATGGTGTAAAGTTACTTACAGTTAGCCATGCTCAGGGAGTTACGGTAGAGAAACTTGAGCCTGAAGTTCATGATTTACCAAACGATGAATTACCGACAATTTCTATCAAAAAGCTGAAGAATTTGATTTTACGTCCAACTCTTATCCCGGAAGGGGAGTTTGAAGCATTGCCTATGGTGGTTTCAGGTGGAGCGCCAGGGGATTTTACCTATACCGCAGGCGATAATATTTACGTAAAAGGTCTCAAAGAACAACAAGTTGGCGATCAGGTTTCAGTTTTTAGTAAGTTTAGAAAAGTCAGTGACCCGGATACCAAAGAAAGTCTTGGCTTTGAGGTTCGCTATAATGGTGATGCAACCATTACTCAAATTGGACCTATTAGTAGTCTAGAATTAACCAATACTGTTAATTATGTTAGTCCGCTTGATCGGGTTGTGAGTATGCCAGTACAACAGATTCCTGATTTAACGCCACACCGTTCGGAAAGTATGATTATTACCGGGAAAATTGTTGCACTTTATGACGCAATCACTTCTACTGCGGAGGATAATACGGTAATTATCAATCGAGGTAGTCGAGACGGTGTAGATACGGGGATGATTTTTGATATAACTGATACTCGCAAGGTGATTGATCCAACTTCGAATATGGATCATCCTAAATACTTAGTTATGCCGCCGACAGTTATTGGGGAGTTATTGATTTATAAAGTTTATGATAAAATGTCTTTCGGTCTAATAACAGATTCGGCACGACCAATTTTAATTAACTCAATTATTCAGAGCCAACAGTAATGGCTGAAAAAGAGATTAAATTGATAAACTGGCTCAGGTTGGCTTTTACGCCGGGGGTTGGTTCTATTACCATGCTAAAGCTGATACAGAGCTTTGGCTCAGTGGAAAATGTTTATCAGCAACCGATGACTATTTTGAATAATGTTGTAAGTAAGGGTGTTGCTCAGAGCATTTTGTCGGATGCTTCTCTTACTGCAGTTGAAACAGCTTTAAACTGGCAAACACAAAGTGATAAACGTAAGCTTCTTACTCTTGAAAGCCCAGAATACCCTACTGAATTGGCTCAAATTGCGGCTCCACCTATGGTTTTGTTTGCTGAAGGAGATATTGCTCTTTTAGCAAGGAAAGACAAAGTAGCTATGGTTGGGACTAGACATCCAACTGTTCAGGGCGTGGAAAATGCAAAGATGTTTGCAAGAGAATTGTCTGAAAATAATGTTTGCATTGTTAGCGGGCTTGCTGCTGGTATTGATCGTTATTCGCATGAGGGAGCACTTATGGCAGAAGGCTCAACGATTGCCGTGATTGGTACTGGAGTTGATGTTCAATATCCGGCAGGGAATAAAGGGCTATATCGGGAAATTTCAGAAAAGGGATTAATTTTAACCGAATTTCCATTGGGAACAAGACCGCTTAGTCAAAATTTTCCGCAAAGAAACCGGATTATTGTTGGTTTAAGTCGTGCTTGTTTGGTAGTTGAGTCGGCAATTGATGGTGGCTCAATGATTAGTGCTGGCTATGCGTTGGAAATGGGGCGAGATGTGATGGCAATACCTGGCTCAATTCATAATCAGATGGCACGTGGTTGCCATAAGCTAATAAAGCAGGGGGCTAAACTGATAGAAACGGCTCAGGATATTTTTGAAGAGTTGCATTTTGTCTCTTCAGGGAAAAAGGAAGAAAAGCAATCTGCCTCAGATACTAATGATCCCGTTCTACTTGCTATGGGCTTTGACCCGATAAGCCTTGATAGTCTTGGGAATAAATTAAACTATGATTTTGGTGAATTATGTGGCAAACTACTGGAATTAGAGCTCTCTGGTCAGATAGCTAATTGCGGTGGTGGTAAATATCAGCGTGTTTTTAAGTAGGTATAAATGATAGAGTTATTGCAATTTTTATTTATGACGGAAAAAGATGAACATCTTTATCTGAATAAGGATGGCTTGGTTAATGAATTATTGACTGAGCACAGCTTTTCTCATAAAGAGGTACACGAAATGCTAGAGTGGTTTGCGCCAATACTTGATGGAAATTCCTTTATGGAGGTTAACCCTGAAACTGTGCGAGAAATTAGCTCTTGGGAAAAGCAACGTCTCCCTTTGACTGTAATTCAGCAGATTTTGCAAAGGGAAAGTAAGAAGTTAATTAGTAGTGGTGAGAGAGAAGTGCTTTTTGATCGTTTGGCAACACTTGGGTTAAATTCAAGCATAGCTGATGAAGAGGTTCAAACTATAATTGATGGACTAATTTTTCATTTGCAACATTATAAGTATCAAATTTTGCCGCATGGGGATTCCAAAATTCCATTTGGTTTTTTAAATAATTTCACTATCCACTAACAGGTAAAATATGGCAAAAAAATTATTGATCGTAGAGTCGTTGGCAAAAATTAAGCCAATTAGCAAATATTTGGGGGGGATTTTAAGGTTCTTGGTTCTGCGGGGCATGTGCGTGATTTACCCAAAAAAAATGGTTCAATTGATATTGCAAACGGATTTACTCCCAAGTATAAGTTTATTGATGATAAAAAGAAATATGTTGATGACATTCTTGCTGCAGCAGACAAATCTAGCGATATTTATCTGGCAACCGATCCTGATCGTGAAGGAGAGGCTATCGCTTGGCACATAAATGAGATCTTACGTGAGAATAATCTTGCTCAGGGTAAAAATATTCGGCGGGTTACTTTTAATGAGATTACTGAAACTGCGGTAAAAAATGCGGTTGCTCATCCTCGACAAATTGATAATAATCTTGTCGATGCTCAACAGGCGCGTGTCGCTCTTGACTATTTGATCGGTTTTAATGTTTCTCCATTGCTATGGCGAAAAATAAAACCTGGGTTATCAGCAGGAAGAGTACAATCTCCTGCACTAAGACTAATCTGCGAACGTGAAGATGAGATTCGCAAATTTGTTCCAGAAGACTATTTCGGTATCCATTTATTAAGCCATAAAGGGCGAATTAAGTTTAGATCGCGTTTAGTTGATGATAATGGGCGTAAGATTGAGACACGTACTATTTCAACCGAAGTGGAAGCAAAATCAATTGTTGAGCGAATTAGTGGTGAATCTTTAGCAGTAGTTAAAAAGATTACCAAGAAACAGAAAAAGAAAAATCCAACGGCGCCCTTTATTACATCTAGTTTACAGATAGAGGCTTCACGGCAGCTAGGCTTTGCAACTGATCGAACCATGAAAATAGCGCAAGGACTTTATGAGGGAATCCAGTTAGGGAGTGAGACGGTTGGGCTTATCACCTATATGCGTACTGACTCAATTCAGTTGTCGGAAACGGCGATTGCTGAAATTCGCGAATACATCGGTGCTAATTTTGAAGGTGAATATTTACCTGCCAAACCAAATGTTTTTACTCGTAAATCTAAAAATGCTCAGGAAGCCCATGAGGCAATCAGACCAACTTCAATTTATCGCACTCCTGAATCGGTAAAAGCATTCCTCAATGCTGATCAGTATAAGCTGTATGAATTAATCTGGCGAAGAACCTTAGCTAGCCAAGTAACTGCGGCAGTACTTGATACTACTGCGATTGATTTAGTTGTTCGGGATACTACATTTCGAGCAAATGGAGTCATGGTTAATTTTGATGGTTTCATGAAGGTTTATCAAGAAATCATTGAAGACGAAGTAAACGAAGATCAGGAAGCTAGGTTGCCAGAGTTAAGCGAAGGCGAGGAAGTTCCTATTGATAGTCTTGAGATTAGTGCTCATCAGACTGAACCTAAACCACGTTATACAGAAGCTTCATTGATTAAAGCTCTGGAAGAGTTAGGTATCGGGCGGCCCTCAACCTATGTACCAATCATTGCTACTTTGAAAAAGCGTGAGTATGTGGTAATGGATAAAAAGAGATTTGTGCCTACCGATATTGGTATGGTAGTAAGCCAGTTTCTTACCAATCATTTGCCAAAATATGTTGATTTGCAATTCACTGCTAATCTGGAAGACACCCTTGATGATATCGCGTTGGGTACTAAAAATCGCTTGCCAGTTCTGGATGTATTCTGGGAAGAGTTAAGCACATTAGTTAAAGAAAAGCAAAATATTTCCAAGCAAGAGCTTACCAGTGAGGTGTTGGAGGAGGATTGTCCGCAGTGTGGTAAAAAACTGATGAGTAAGATTGGGCGCTATGGTCGTTTTATCGGCTGTTCTGGTTATCCTGAATGTAATTATATGCGTAAGATTGATAAAGACGGACAAACTGAAGAGATTGTTGCGCCAGAAGAAGTACCAGATCGCGTATGTCCAAAAGATGGTGGGAAATTGCTAATCAGGAGTGGTAAATTTGGGAAATTTATCTCTTGTGCCAATTATCCAAAGTGCAAGCATATCGAAAATATTAATCAACCAGAGATGGAAAATGCAATTACATGTCCTGAATGTAACACGGGCAAGGTTGTTGCTAAAAAAGGGCGGTTTGGAATATTTTACTCTTGTAATAACTATCCAACGTGTAAAACAATATTCAAGTATGAGCCAGTTAAAGAAGTTTGCCCGTCATGTTCCTATCCGGTAATGATGACGCATACAACTAAAACTAAGGGTACACAGCATATTTGCCCTAAATGCAAGCATTCAGTAAAAGTTGCAGGTGACAGCGTTGCTAGTTAATTTACTGATTTGTAATGTAATTGAATGGTGGGTGTAAAAAACTCTGAAAATAAAGTAAATAATAACTTGACGTTGTAGTTGCTTTCAGTTAAAATAACCACCTCGTCAATGGAGAGGTTACCCAAGCGGTCAACGGGTCCGGACTGTAAATCCGGCGGCAATGCCTTCGCAGGTTCGAATCCTGCCCCCTCCACCACCGACAACTAAGTGCGAAAAATATCAAAAAATTCTTGCAAAAAAATAAACTATATATTAGAATCATGCCAGAATAAAATTTGAGGTTCGTGCGGGAGTAGCATAGTGGTAATGCAGAAGCCTTCCAAGCTTATGATGAGGGTTCGATTCCCTTCTCCCGCTCCAGTTTCCCAATTAAGTAAAAAATATAAAGCCCAGGTGGCTCAGGGGTAGAGCACTCCCTTGGTAAGGGAGAGGTCGCCAGTTCAAATCTGGTCCTGGGCACCATAAGGTTTAGTTTAAAAATCATATTTCTATTTCAATTTTATTTGGAGTTAATAAATGGCTAAAGAAAAATTTGAACGTACGAAACCGCATGTAAACGTAGGAACGATTGGTCACGTGGATCATGGAAAAACTACATTGACAGCAGCGATTACGACAATTCTGTCAAAAAAATTCGGTGGTGAAGCTAAAGGTTACGATCAAATCGATAGCACTCCAGAAGAAAAAGCACGTGGTATTACGATTAATACAGCACACGTAGAATATGAAACAGAAGGTCGTCATTACGCACACGTTGATTGTCCAGGACATGCTGATTACATCAAAAACATGATTACAGGTGCAGCACAGATGGATGGAGCTATTCTTGTAGTAGCAGCATCAGATGGTCCTATGCCACAAACACGTGAGCATATCCTTCTTGCGCGTCAAGTTGGTGTACCATACATCGTTGTATTCTTGAATAAATGCGATATGGTTGATGATGAAGAACTTCTTGAACTAGTAGAAATGGAAGTTCGTGAGTTGTTAAGCCAGTATGAGTTCCCTGGTGATGATACACCAGTAATTCGTGGTTCAGCTTTGAAAGCCCTTGAAGGTGATCAAGGTCAATACGGTGAGCCTGCAATTTATAAACTAGCAGAAGCTTTAGATGCTTACATTCCACAACCAGAGCGTGCAGTAGATGGTGCATTCTTGATGCCTGTTGAAGATGTGTTCTCAATTTCAGGTCGTGGTACAGTTGTAACTGGTCGTGTAGAGCGTGGTATTATCAAAGTAGGTGAAGAGATTGAGATCGTAGGTATCCGTGATCTTCAAAAAACAACAGTAACTGGTGTTGAGATGTTCCGTAAATTATTGGATCAAGGTCAAGCTGGTGACAACGTTGGTTTACTACTTCGTGGTACAAAACGTGAAGACGTTGAGCGTGGTCAAGTATTAGCTAAGCCAGGTTCAATCAAGCCACATACAAAATTTGAAGCTGAAGTATATGTACTAAGCAAAGAAGAGGGTGGACGTCATACACCATTCTTCAGTAACTACCGTCCACAGTTCTACTTCCGTACAACGGATGTAACAGGAGCAGTAGCATTACCAGAAGGTACAGAAATGGTTATGCCTGGTGATAACATTCGTATAACTGTAGAATTGATTGCACCGATTGCGATGGAAGACGGTTTACGTTTTGCGATTCGTGAAGGTGGTCGTACAGTAGGTGCTGGTGTTGTTTCTAAAATTATTGCTTAATAGTTAGAAAAATATAGGTCAATAGCTCAATTGGTAGAGTATCGGTCTCCAAAACCGAGGGTTGGGGGTTCGAAGCCCTCTTGACCTGCCAAATAAAACAAGCCGGGACTATAACTTCCCGGCTTGTTTGTTATCTGATTTCAGATGACATATTATGTATCAAATACAAAAGTAATTAGAATTGTTATAATGGCCGAATTAGTATATAATTCCTGCCTATTGATTTTTATAAGAACGGTATTTACAATATGAATTCACCGGTAAAAACAGAAGAAATTAAACAGCCGAGTGTGGTATTTAATTATATATCCCTGATATTATTGCTTCTAGGCTTAGGTTTATTTTATGGTTTAGAGTTAAATGTTTGGTTGCGTTGGGGGATATTTGTAGTATCTATTCTAGCAGCTGCTGGTACATTTTTCTTCCTTGCTCCGATGGGTATTAATTTACATGGCTATATTCGTGATTCATGGCGCGAGCTACAAAAAGTTGTATGGCCAGCAAGAAAAGAAACCATGCAATTTACGTGGATTGTGTTTCTGTTTGTTCTAATCTTAAGTCTATTCTTATGGGCTGTAGATAGTGGCTTGGCATGGCTTCTGTATGGAGTAATCTTAGGAAAGGGCAGCTAATGAGTCTCGCATGGTATGTAGTACAAGTTGCTACCAATATGGAAGATAAGGTGCAGGGTTCACTGACACTTAATATTATCAAAAAAATTAATGATTACGAATATGCTGGGCAAAAAGATAAAGCTAATCAAGTTCGCGAATCATTTGGGATCACAGCAGAACTAGCTAGCGATGCTGAGATTGATGATTTTCTCAAGAAAAATATTATTCTAGTACCAAAAGAAAAGATTGAAGAAGTACGGAATGGTAAAAAGCGTGAAAATGATCGTAAGATCTTTCCTGGCTATGTTTTAGTTAAGATGGATTATAGTGACGAGATGGGGCTTTTAATCCGTAAAACGCCAAAAGTATCAAGTTTTATTGGGGTTGCCAAAGACTCTCGTCCAGTACCTATTTCACAAAAAGAAGTGGATAGTATTCTACAACAAGTTAATGACTCTAAAGAAAAAGCCAAACACAAGGTTGAATTTGAAGTTGGTGAGAAAATCCGAATTGTTGATGGTCCGTTTGTTGATTTTAATGCAATCATTGAAGATGTTATTTATGATAAATTCAAGTTGCGTGTAAATGTACAGATTTTTGGACGGGAAACTTCGGTTGATTTGGAGTTTGGGCAGGTTGAAAAGCTTGGATAATATAAAAATAGGCATCATTTAATGATGCCTATTTTTATGACTTAAACGTTTTCATCGCTAGCTGCAAATCAGCCCATGCGTCCTTTTTTGCTTCCGGCGTACGTAGTAAATATGATGGATGATAAGTTGCGATTACAGGGGTATCTTGGTAGTAATTAACTTTATTTCTAAGTTTACCAACCGCGAGAGTAGTTTTTAATAGAGTCTGGATGGCAAAGCGCCCAAGAGTTATTATAATATCTGGTTTTACCATAGCAATCTGGCTAAGAAGGTAATTGCTACAGGCTGCGATTTCTTCTTCATTTGGATTTCTATTATTTGGCGGACGGCATTTGACCACATTGGCAATATAAACATCATTTTCTGGTGATAATTGCATGGCGGTTATCATTTTATCGAGTAATTGCCCAGATGCTCCAACAAATGGTTTTCCTTGAATATCCTCCTGCTCCCCCGGACCTTCACCAATAAACATCCAGCGTGCATTCCGCTTACCACGATCGATAACAACATTTTTGCGTCCATAGCAAAGTTTACATTTTTGGCAGTTAATGATCTGATGCTCAAGCTCTTGCCAATTATCAATTAATATCATTTTTTCTGGAGTGAGTTGAGTCGCCTGCGGGCTACTTTCATTGACTACTGGAGTGTCTTTCCTGACGATGTTTTTCTTTGATTCGCTCTCTTCTTCTAATACTGGTTTAATTAGCGGCTTCTCTTCTTCGATAATTGCTACTGGATTAATTTCCCTCATTTCAGCATCAGGTTTTATTTTCTCTTTATTACTAATCGATCTTAGCTCAGCTTCTGGAAGTTGATTTTTTGTCCGTAGATCAGCAATTACATCAGCTTTGGGAACCCATAAATTACCAATTAATAGGGATAAAGAGTTTTGTTCAGATTTTTTCATATGCTTTTTGCCATTACCAGCGCATCAAAAAGTTTGCCATTTATTCTGTAGTAGTTTTTTCGTTCTGCTATGATATTAAATCCCAGCTTATGATAAAGGTTTATTGCTGGGATATTATTAGAGCGGACTTCAAGGAAAATCTGCGTTACTCCTGAGTTTATTAGCGTATCGAATAAATGATTAAATAATTGTGATGCATAACCATTACCTTGCTCTTTAGAGGCAATACAAACTTGTAGAATCTCTGCTTCTTCAAGAACGCTACTATAGGTTATACCACCGATTAAAATATCCAACTCATCAAAAATACCCAATATATACTGGTTTTCATTATTTATCGCATCTAGGTAGTTTTCGATTGACCATGCACTTGGATTGACCGATATATCAATTTCAGCTAGTAGCCCAACTTCTTCTGCTCCAAGTTCGCGAATTATCATTATTGGGCTTTGCTCTTTTTTTGCTCGTCAAGATTCAAGGCTACTTTATCGCGGATATACATCAAATCAGCATTTTTACAATCAAAGCGTTGATAGCGTCCATGATTACATAGTTCCAGCATTCTTGAAGCATCCGGATATTCCTGATGCAGATATGCAAATTTATTGCTTAAAGTAGTGGTCTTATCAAGATAGGCTGGGATACCATTACCCGTAATCCAGCAATTATCAGAGTTTAGTACAGTATCGCTTTCCAAAATTTGAATAATTTCTTCTGGTGGTATCAGGCACGGATTAATTCGGTAACTAAAATCCTCTTGATTGATTACGGCAAAATATACTTGATTTAGACGTGCATCTAAAGCTACCGCAAGAAAACGATATTTCTGACTTTCCGGACAAGTATAAAGCAAAAAAGATGGAATTGCTGCCAGAGGGGTATTATTGCTATAAGCAAGCCCCAATGCACAGCCTAAACCAATTCTAAGCCCGGTAAAAGCTCCTGGTCCATAGTTATAGGCAATCATATCCAGCTCTGAGACTGAATCTAATTGGACTTTTTTTAAAATATTATCAATTTCTGGTAAGATAAATTCAGAATGGCGATTACCTGCTTTAATCATGGATTTTTCAGTATTTGTAGCTGATTGTGCCCCTAATACCAGAAACTCGTTAGAGCTGTCTATTGTTAGAATATTCATTACATTCGATCTAATAATTGATACAGCATGCCATCAAGTGGTGAAGCCTGAATTGCATAGACTTCAACTTTGCTACTTTTTTTACTGATTTTAAATTTATTTTCTGCATTGTTTTTATTACCCAATTCGACACCAAGCCATTCCAGTTGCTCACATATACTACCTCGGATTTGTGGATCCAAGGCAGCAATTTTACCAGTAAATACAATGCCATGAAGACCTTTCATTATTGCTGCTAATTTACCGATTGTAGCAATTAGCTGGTTAAAATAATAATTACCCAAGATTTTTATCGCTGGCTCATCAGATTTTATGATTTCTAAGATTGATTTATTTGGAATATCTAGCTGAGATAAATTTAACTTTGCAAATAAATTAGATATTTGCGTAGGCTTTGCCTCAATTATTAGCGCAAGTTGTGGATCGATAAGTCCACATGACTTAAAGTTAAGTAATTCATCATGGATGAAGCTTGCGGTAGAATAAACACTTTTATTATTTTTAACCGCACAAATAATTGTTTCTGTGGCGTCTATATCAATGAATAACCATTTGCCTTTTGCTATTTTCTTTTCGGTAATGTCATTAAGGCGCTGATTTATTGCTGCAAATAATAAGCCATTTTTACCATAATTTCTGGCAAATTCCCTAGTATATTCAAGGCTTGGTAGTAGCATTTTATGCGTATTGGAGATGGTAGCGTGAAATGCTGTTTCAAATGAAGCGTAGTGTTTTGCTTTGGGAAACATGTTTAATAATGTTTTGGTTAATTCAAGGTCAGCTTCTTGATCTCCGGGTGCGAGAATTGAGTATTCAGCTAGCTTTTCAATTGCCTGTTCGCTTAATAATGTGATTTCATTAAAAGTATCTCCCCCATGGCTTATTTTATTGACAATTATGGAGTGCTCTTTATTAATGAGTGGAGAATTAGCAACTAGTAATTGAAAATCTATATGACTCTTTAGTAGGTCATTCTCTAAGTCATTACGTATTTCATCATGGTTTTTTTTATTTTGTGAGTTAATTTCCGTAAAATTAACTGCAGCAAAATTGCTAAAATCGATTTTGCCATTTAGTTGCAGACTATATTTTTTTTGGAAAAATTTATAAATCTGATAATTAATAATCCTGCCATTACGGTGGATAAGCAATATCAGCATTTTATTCTCCGGTATGTTTTTGTGGTGTGTATATTATAAATCATTTTGACTATCAGTAAATTATTTGCTGGAATTAATTTTTATTATCCGCTAAAAACATTACCAGTAGATCATTGAGGAAATTCTGCCCAAGCTTGGTTGGGCGGATTTTATCTGGCAAAATTTCAATTAGTTGCTTCTCTTGAGCTTTTAATAGTGGGGGAAGAGCGTTATTTAATGGTAACCCCGTATGTTCATTAAATAAAGTGGTATTAAACCCCTCAATGAGCCTTAATGTATTCATCATAAATTCAAATGGTAAATCTTCACTATTAACCATTAGATCTTCAAGAATATGCTTGCCTAATGTAACTTTTTCTTGGTATTGTGTGGGATGTTTATCGCGCATCTGGCGAATTATTTTATCATGGAAACTTAGTTTGGAATGTGCCCCTGCACCAATTCCCAGATAGTCACCAAATTGCCAATAGTTTAGATTGTGTTGGCATTGGTAACCTTCTTTGGCAAAAGCTGAAGTTTCATAGTGTTTATAGCCATGCTCAGATAAAATAGAGGTAAGGTTATCCTGCATTAGATAGCAGGTATCATTATCTGGTAATCCCACTGGAGTATATTTTGCAAATTCAGTATTTGGCTCAATTGTCAGGTTATATGCTGAAATATGCGTTGGATTAAAGCTGATTGCTTGACGAATATCATTTTCTGCATCCGGGATAGTTTGCTTAGGTAGCGCATAGATTATATCTAGGTTGAAATTATCAAAGGTAGTTGCAACTATTTCGATAGCTGATTTAGCTTCATCTGCATCATGGATACGTCCCAGCGCTTTTAATTGATTGTTATTAAATGATTGAATCCCAAGCGAGATACGATTTACCCCAGCTTGTTTATATTCATTAATGTATTGTCTTTCAACAGTTCCTGGGTTTACTTCCATCGTAATTTCTGCATATGGAGAAAGTCGGATGCGCGTTCTAATCTGACTTAAAAGATTATCGATGGCTTTGCCACTAAAAAGGCTTGGCGTTCCACCGCCAATGAATATACTTTGGAATGAGCGCCCCCAGATTAAGGGAAGCGCCTGATCCAAATCAGCTAATAATGCATTTATGTATTGTTCTTCTGGTAAATCACCTTTTAAATTATGTGAATTGAAGTCACAATACGGGCATTTCTTTACACACCACGGCATATGGATATATAATGATAATGGTGGTAGCTGTTTTAATGTTAGTGAATTAGTTGAAATTTTATTTATCCTTGATTATCACATGTGGAGATTGATTACCTATTAGTAGCACTTGTTCTACAATACCCATTTTGTTGCGAGCGGCAAATTCATCCCAAGTTATCTGTTGTGTTCCCTGTTTGCCAACCAGTACAACTTCATCACCAAGTTTAACCGGATTTTGCTGATTTTCATCGGTAATATCAATTACCAACATATTCATTGAGGTTTTGCCAATTACCGGGAATTTCTGCCCACGAATTAATACTACCGCACTTTCCTGAAAAGCGTATTGTGGGAAGCCATTATAATAACCGATTCTAAGCGTTGCTGTAGTAGAAGGTTTATCGCTTCGAGTGTACTGCATGGCATCATAATTAATTGGTGAATGCGGTGGAACATTCCGTTCGATAATGGCGACGGTGCTTTTGAAAGAAGGCATTACGGGTTGTAATACATGATGTGGATCTTGCCTATCATCCAAATCTTCACCATAAGTTAGTGAGCCCACTCGAACCATATCCTTGCGTGCCCATGGAAATTTAGCTGCAGCACCAGAGTTTGCCACATGTTGAATAACACTTTTATCTAGATTAAGTTCTTTAACAACCGATTCAAAAGTATCTAATTGTGCTCTAGTTGCGGTATAGTCAATTGGGGGGTCTTCATAATCTTTGGCAAAATGGGTCATTATTCCAACTAGCTTGAGGTTAGGTAGGGTAATCGCTTGTTTTATCTCATTAACATCTCTGAATCCCATTCGTCCCATGCCTGTTTCTACATTGACATGGATAGCTATTATGACTTTTCTACCCAGTTTTTTCGATAATTCAACGGCAGTATCAGATAGCATTTTGGCTTCTTCAAGCGAACCTGCGATTTCTTCTACGTTCCAGTTTCCTCTTTGGGCTTCGATTAATTCGGCTTTCGTCACCGGTGCAATTCGTAGTAAATGTGTTTTTTTATGTGCGGCTTTGATTCGGTTGGAGAGTAAGCGGAATTCATTATTATCGACAGCTGCGATATAGTCAACATTGGCTTTTAATGCTTCGGCGATCAGATTATCTATGCCATGTCCGTATGCATTTGACTTCATTACTGCGCAAATTTTTACATTCGGTCCAACCATTTTGCGGATTTCTTGTAGATTATGATAATATGCAGCTGGACTTATTTCAACAAAATTCGTTGCAGGTGTCGTTTTTTGGTTAATTGTTATGTTTCCACGAGGATCTGCGTTAGCTACAGAATCAAGTGCAAAAGAATTTAATGAACTTAATGTAACAGCTCCAAGTATTGTCAGTAAACGAAGTTTATGCATAGTCTCTTCCCTCTTAAGTATGCAGTATTAATTTTGATCTTCATTTTATCATATCCGCGAATATGGGCTAAATGTGCTTTTATTTGACAGAATTAACAATTAAAACCTAAAATAATGTAATAAAACAAACTTTGGAGTTGCTATGTTATTAGATGAATTAACCGCACTAAAAGAAAAAGCCGAGATAGCGGTAAATCTTTTAAAAAAAATGGCGCATAAAGATCGGCTTCTGATTTTATGCCATCTTGTGGGTGGTGAATTAAGTGCTGGAGAGCTTTCACGACTCTCGCTCCTTAGTCAATCAGCATTTTCACAGCATCTAGCAATTTTACGCAATGATAATCTGGTGAAAACACGTAAAGTATCGCAAACAATTTATTATTCCTTAGCCGATGATAATGTGATCAAAGTACTTGAAGTATTAAAGCAGCTTTATTGCTAGCCTCTTTTTTAAGTTTATAACTATGTCTAAAATTATTTTTTGTGTTCTGGCTCTGTTTTCTGCTTCCGTGTATGCGGATATATCAACCGATTGTAAGGCTGATGCCAATGGTGTTATTCATTGTAATGCACTTGAAAGTGGTAATAATGTAATGGGGCTGTCCTGTACGCCCAAAGGTGATGGCAAGACAAGCTGTAGTGGTAATTATGTTGAAAATGGGCAACATAATCTGAATATGGACTGCAAATCAGATGCCAAAGGAGGTACTAATTGTAGTGGTAAATCCTCCGATGGAACTACATTTGCGATGAATTGTGCTACTTCTACTGACCATAAATTAAAGTGTAGCATTGGCGATAGTCTTGGTGAAAAAGTAACCATGAATTGTAGCTTGGGGGCAAATGGTGTACCTATTTGTACTGGGCTTGATAATAAAGGTACTAATTATGATATTAGCTGTAGCGGACCCAATGCCAAATCAACAAATTGTCTGATTAAGTAGTTCAAAATGAGAAGACTAATATTATCTTGCCTGCTATTTAGTATTAATTATTCTTATGCAGTAGAAATTAAAGATCTTGGCTATGAAGTAAAAAATTCTAGTAATCAGTTTGGTAGTGTGATGATTAAACATTCTGATAACGATGGTGATAGTCTACTTCTGAATAAGCAAAAGATTAATCTAGGTAAGGAGGGTAATTCATTTACCCTAAATATGTTATCGCTGATAAATTACCCTAAAGCCTCAGTCTATATAATTCTTGGTGGTAGTGGTGGTACAATGGATATGGATAGTAATATTGCGTGTAAATTCCTAACAATAACTGGTAAAAATGCGTATCAGGTAAGTGCGTTAACCTACTGTCCGGGAAATTATAAAGATGCGGTCCAAATCAAGAATAATCTGATCATCGTAAAATATTCAAATATTGCACCGTATGCAGAAAGTACTGATATTGGTAGCCTTAGCTATGATTATACTAAAAACAAAGTTGAAATTATCACTCATCTAAAACGTGACTCATACTATAAAAAGAAGTTTGCTAGTTATACGCCAGTACAAATCTATCAAGAAGCGGCAGCTGATGGCAATATCGATAAGGACACCGGGCTAATTGCAAGCTGTCATATCTGTGGTATGTATGGTTATAAATACTGCTTTAAATTTAAAGCATTAGCTAATCCACCACATGATAAATACTATACTATACTTCAGAAATCCTGTAATTAGAGTTGTGATATTAATCCATTCTAATAATTTTCACATTAGAGATCTGTTATAATTTCGATTCTTGGGCAAACTTTATTCTATAGTCTTCAGGATATGCAATTATGGCAAATTTCAGTCATGAACCATTTTTAAATGAATACATAACTAATAATTTCATTCAATTACTTGATCTTCCTATGTACTCATGCTTATATGATCAAAGTTTTAAACTTGTGATTTGTACCAATCAGTCGGCAAAATCATTGGGATACGAGTTTTGGGAAAACGCTGTTGGCATCAGTTATGAAGATGATAGCTGCCATGTGCTTGCCAGAGCAATTTTTGGTTCAAGTTATAGTGATGAACATAAAGACTCTATCAATAAATATGCTGCAATGATACTTGATTTCCAGAAAGATGTATTTTTGAATAAACGGGCAATAAGCTTCTTCGATTTATTACCGTACAATAACCAGTTTAATAGTTACCTTGTCACATATGTTCCAATTGTCAATAAAGCTGGTGAGGTGGTTGCAATTCAGAGTCACGCGATTGAGTCCAAGTTTTTTGGTTTCCAGGAGCACTTTTATACTCTCTATGATAGCGGAGATACCAAGAATAATTTTCCGGACAAAATAGAACTGACTAGACGGGAAGAGGAGGTTATGTTTTTACTAGCCAATGGTTTAAATCAGGAGCAAATAGCGCAAACCTTACAAACTAGCCGAAGTACTATCGCCACAATTATCGCTACCAAACTATGTGTGAAATTTAATATTCCAGGCTCTAATACTGGTTATCTAACCAAGCTTGCAATGGAACGTGGTTATTTTCAATACATTCCATCGTCCTTGTTTAAACCATTTGTCGTGCCAATGATTAAGGGTTAGCCATAATTATTGATTATTGTTTTCATCACTTTTTTAGCTAAGGGAGTAGATATTTTATCTACTCCCTTAGTATTTCTACGAATTAGGTCTTGCCATTAAATTCAATTTTATCGTCACAAACTGTTTATTTTCAATGTGCTAAGTGTCTTATCTAGGTCTGCGCCTAGTGCTTAAATCCAGACTGTTAGACATTTTTGTCTATAGTTATCTTTCTGATTAAAGAATAAAATGATGACATGAGATAGATAAAGTAATCAACTTCTAAAAAGGTCTGAAAAATGAAAACAACTAAATTAAAACAATTAGTATGTGTATTAACCAGTAGCTTAATTTTAGTAGCATGTAATAACAATGTTGGTGGTACAGCTAATACAAATGCAGCAACAGTAAAATCAACGGCATCACAAGCTAATACCCAACGAGCAGTAATAAAAGTAGCTCCAGAAGCATCAGATGCTCCAACTAACTATATTAGTAAAACAATTGTTGATTCTTTTGCTGGTAATTTCTTTGCTTTTCCGGGTAATTTTGGATTTAATCTACTATCCGGCTGGTTAGGCGGTCTTATTTTTCAAGATGATAGCCAGCAGCAAATATTAGATGGTTTAAAAGATATTCAGGATAAATTAGCAGAAATGGATAAAAAGCTGGATAAATCACTTAATCTAGAAAATGATATCCTAAATTTGGTAAAAAATTTCTACAATGCCCAGATGAAAGCAAATTTTGAAGAAGTATTAAAAGAACCAGATGCGACTGCGCGGGAAGTGCAAGAGCAATATCATCTATATACTCAGCAAAATATTTTTGGCAATAGTTCTTCAAGTATTAGTGCTAAGGATCTGGATGCTCTATTTGATTATGCAGCCAGCCAAAAAGCCAGAAAAGATGATGTTGAAGAGGTAATTGGTAAAAATAACTCAAGCATTTTGTTTTCACGGTTTAAAGCAAAATATATCAATACCAACAGCGGTGGCGCTTCTTTCTTTAATTTATTAAAAAGCCGGAAAGAAATGTATGTTGAAGCATTATTTAGCGGAGTTCCTGAAAATAACTTTATGGCTAAGATAGATTATTATAATCAGCAGAATATGCATTATCAGAGCGAATTATCTGGTGCATATCAGAAACTTTATAATATACAGCTAGCTCAGCTGGCATATATGTACGCGCTTGGAATCAATGTTGATCTAAATTCATTGCCACAACTTGATTCAAAATGGCACGGTAAAGAAGGATTTAAAGAAGCTGTTAAACTGCTAAACCAATACTATAATGGTGAATATGTACAACTGGGTGAAAATCTGAAGGCAGGATTTGCCCCAATTAGTAATCAGGATCTATATACGAGGGTTAATAATTTGTTTGCTACAGAACTACTTGATAATAATACATTTAATAGCAATAAACCAGCTGTAGGTCAATGTGCAATTAGTGAGATGGTATTTGACAGGCTTGATAATGAACATGGCATTTTGCGTTTAGGTGCTAAATGTATGATTGCACAGAATTCTAACAAAACAGCTAAATTCAGCAACGTACACCAGGATATATTATATAAATACGCAGGCACAAAAATTATGGGAACTACCTATGATCACTTACGTTTTGATACTAACTATCCTAAAATGTTGGTATATACTAATCGTGGGGCATATAGCTTTAATTCTGATGATTTGAGTGTTTTTAGTGCTAAAAATCAGATTTCAACTGCATGGAACTGGCACGATGTAAATAATGTAAATATCATGGCTGACTCGCTAGTGAGTGATAAGTTACACAACATTGACAGATTTTATTGGGCTGCTGCCAACGTAGCATTGGGTGAAGATGTTAGTGTCTATCCTGAACGCTATCTGGATAACCGAGATAAAATCAGTGGTAATGACAGACAAATTTTGCCATGGAAAGATTATGGACTGGATAAAAACGGTTACGGGGTGACAATGAACTTCCCTGGTAGTAAAGAAACGCTATATAATCAAGATATTCCACAAAGTTGGTATGCTCAATGGCATTTGATTTCTTATAATGGAAAACAGGCCTTATTAAAAATCGAATTTATCAACTCTAACTCTTCTGCACAATGGATTGGGATTGGTTGTCTTAATACGGATAATGATCAAAGCTGTCATCGTGAAAATAAAAATACTTTAGTCTGGGATGACGGTACCAAATTGACTCTACAAAATGATAAATTCTTTGATTTCGATGATAACCAAATTGAGTATCGCTATAATAATTCTCCTAGCGAGTGGAGAATTAGCGGTACTTCAAATGAAAACTATGAAGTATTACCTAAAAAAGACTAACATTTCAAAGAAAGTTCGATGAATACCCCCAATTGATTAAGTAGTTGGGGTATTTTATTAGACAAAACTGTCGATTGTTTTGCCCCAAGTTTTATCGGATAATCTTATCTATAAAATACTTTAATAAACTGTTAATCAATAAGGAACAAAAATGAGAAGAATTATTGCGGCTTCATTTATTTTATTTCATATTACTGCCTTTGCTGGTCGTGGGGCAACATTGGTAATTGATAATGCTACTAAAGAATATCTTACCGTAAAATCAGTTAGTTCAAGCTGTGTTATCGGTCAAGAACAAATAAACACCACCATTGGATCAGTTAATGTTGCAAACATTTATCTTGAAGCTTCAAATGATATATTAAAAGGCTGCTCATATAGCACCTCAAAAGGAGAAGTTGAACTATATAGCGCGAAAGGCGATTTTATTGCCCGCACCTCTTATAGTATTTCTAATACTGGGACTAACGCGTGGGTAAGCTCTCAAGGGGCTAATTTTGTAACTAATTCTTATGCACACAATACATATGATCGTGGATCAGATAAAGATTTAATTGTAATTAATGTTACCCCTGCGGATAAAAATATACAGGAATATGCAAACTGGATGGGGAATATGAAAGATCAATTACAAAATAAGTCATTATCAACACTAGTATTACCAGGAACACATGACTCTTTAACTAATGATTTATCAACCAGTCTATGTGAAGCGGATCCTGATTCGGCGTGGTATAAGAAATTCGGAATGGGATTTGCTAAAGCTCAGTATCTGGATATGTCACAACAGTTAAATCGGGGAATTCGCTATTTTGATATTCGTTTATGTCATCAGAATGGTAAAAACTATATTTCTCATACACTATTAAGCAAAAAGAGCTTTGAAGCTTCATTAATGCAACTAGATTCATTTTTAAATGAGCACCCAAAGGAAATGGTTATTCTTGATTTACAGCATATCTATGGTTATGACAAAAATAGCCTGTCCACACTTCTGGATTTTATTCAGGTAAAATTTGATGGCAGAATTATCAGCTATGATAAATTTAATCCTAGTAGTAAGTTAGCAGATATTTGGAATAGCAACTTTGGTTCAAATTTAATTGTTATTCTGCCTGATACTGAGCTGGCACAAGAGATCATTAAAAATCCAAAATATTCATTTGCGTGGCCACGTAATACGATTAATTCTCCATGGCCAAATACTACAAATACTGGAGAATTAATTAATAAAAATAGTCAATATCTTGAAAATCGCAGTTTCGATAGTTTCTTTGTCAATCAATTGCAATTAACTCCAGATGGTGATTTCATCACAAAAAACCTGAGCTATAGTCTAGAGAGAATGGCTTATGAAAGCCTAGATAAAGTTTATCAATGGCAATGGAATAACTTACAAAGCGGAAAATTAAATATTCTGATGCGTGACTGGAGCGATGGTTATGATGGCACTATTTTGGCAATAGAAGCTAACAAGGTCAATAGAGAACTCTGAATTATTAAGTCTTTATGGCAAGGCATAATAAGGCAAGGAGCTAGTCAGGAAAGATGTATACGAAAGGAGTAGATAATTTATCTACTCCTTTCGTATACATCTTTGGGTTAAACTATACTATTAAGTTTGTTTGCATTATAAAATATAATTATATTACAGTATAATACATTACAAAAATGCTAATTATAAAATCTACCTATAGCGGCTATTAGACATTTTTGTCTATAGTTATATTTTTTGCCAAAGAATAAAATGATGTCATCGAATAGATAAACCAATTAACTATTAATAAAAAGGGAAATTTCAATGAAACCAAATAAATTAAAACAACTATCATGTGTTCTTGTAAGTAGTCTGATGCTGGCAGGAAGCATAACCCTTACTGGTTGCATTAATAATAGTGGTGATGATGGCGATAATAGTCGGGCAGGAAATAATAGCTATTATGTTAAACCGATTAAGCTAAGCGTAGTTAATACCGAGCAAACTACATTTACCAAAATAATTATTACAGATAAACAAAATAAGGAAATTCTAAATCAGAGTTTTAGTTGCGCTCCAGGTGCGACTTGCCCTCTTGATTTTAATGAGCGTTTACAAGCTCCTATCACGCTTAAATTTTATAATCAGAATAAACTAATCACGGCTTATACCATAGTTGATGTCGCGGGTAATTTCGGTAAAATAGAAACCAGTGATGTGATGTTGGGAACATATGTTTATAGACAGCTTAAAGCCAAAGATAAGCTACTTGCTGCAAATCTAAGTAGTCGCTTGGATACATTTTTTGATTGCTATTGTAGCCCAGACAAACGCCCGGATAATTTTGAAGAATTAGGGCTTTATTATAAAGCAATGGTGGTACAAGGGAAACAAACCGATGATCAATTTTATACCAAGCTGCTTGCTGATTTAAATGCAGGTAAAAGACTTCCGGGTGGTCCTTTCTCAAAAAGAAAAAAACAACAGGCAGAGCTAAAGTCATTAGCGCTAAATCGCGCCCAAGTCCAGCTTAAATCGGCAAATGGCTCAACCTGTAGCCAATATACCTCTGGTATTTTAACTGCGTTTTCAGCCCTTAAATTATTCCCAATCCCAGGCTTTAACGGTCCATTTGATTTTGCTGATCGGGTGGTAAAAGGAGCCTGTGATAGTTTTCAGGGCGATGTACTTAATGGTTTAGATGAAATCAAAAATAAACTTAACGAAATGGATGCCAAGTTGGATGCCATCGGCTATCAGATTCAGGAACTGGCAGATAAAATGGATCATCAAAATTTAAGCAGAAATATTTCTGAAATTAATAACAAGATAGAAGAATGGTCAGCATTACGTGATTCTTATTATCAGATCTTAAATGGTGGTCATTATAAAAACTTTAGTGAGTTTTTACAAAAAAATGGTAATGTGGCGGGTGTTATGCAAAAAGACGGATCAGCAAAAATATTTCTTACTTCCCAATTGAAGAGTTTTAATAGTTTCTATAATCAAATCAACGAGTCTAATCGACTGGACTCAATTCGACAATCATTAGTGTCTCTTTGTGGTACCGCAGAAAACATTCACGAAGAGGTATTGAGTCGTAGATTCCAATGTAATCTAATAGCTTCGGATTTGATTGCTAAATTAACCAGTACCGCACAGGAAGAGAAGATTATTTTGAATGATATTTCCAGTGCGATTATGAAAGATCCAGGGTATCAGGATATTCTTAAAGATAGCTCAATTCTACCGCCAGTTGGTACATCATGGGAAAAGGTTGATGCTACTGTATCACAGCAACAGATTGATAAACTTAAAGTTGCGCAATCAACTTTTGCTAGTAATGGCATTCCATTTATTCCTTATCAGGGCTTATCTGAAGAGCTACAAAAAAATATTGCTACAATTGGTTGTAATTATAAAGATACGGATATTCCAAATATTACCTACTGGAAGGCTGCGGTAGAGCCATCTAAACCTTGGAATACATATATTTCAGTTATTTGCAAAAATAAAAACGGTCAGAATGAGGAAAAAGAGGTTTATTCTAATTATAACTATTTGCAGGAAAATGACGATAGTGTAAAGAATGTGCTTGGTGTAGTTGCTTCCAATAAGAGTATTATTAATGCCAAAAATGAATGGGTTCATCATCTTGGAGTGAAAAATAATGGAACTGATAAGAGAAACTTTAGCATAGGAATAGAATTGTCTGTACCCGATGGAAAACTTCTATCTTTTAATTCTGATACAGATCATAATTTTGATGATCAAATTATTAATTCAAGTATATATAATAATCCGCTAAGATGGCTGGATGACAAAGGTATGTTATTTACGGAAGGGGTTATTCCTAATGGTGGTAACCTTAACTATACAGTTCCGATGTCTTACATTTATAATGGCTCTACTTATATATTTATGCTAAAAATTCAAGGTGAATATTATGATCAACGATACTATAGGGTGCGCCTAGGTGTAGTTTGTACTACCTCTGACTGTCAGCAAATTGACCCTGTTTCAGGTGGGACAATGATTGATCATTCGCAAATAAAATTTAACTCTGGTTTAAATGTTCGGATTGATGGTGGTGGTAAGGATGTAACTGGTCAACGGTATCTACACATCTGGTAATCTTATTATTAAGTACCTAAACAAATAGGGCAGTACCTACTGCCCTTTATCTTAGCTATAGGAAGTTCTATTATGAATAAAAAAGTGATTACTATCTTATTGGCATGTGTCGGTATAGCACACGCCTACAATTTTGATGGAACATATACTGGCAATGGAAAAAATATTGAAACAATTAAAATTAACAAGGGCAAAATTAGTATTGTCAGTAAATGCTCTTCAGGTAAATGTAAATGGGAAGGCGCTGCTGTCAAATCATTAAGGATTAATAATGGGAATACGTTGGTATTTGAGTTAGCTCCACTTAGCAATGATGGAGTTATTTTTTATCCTACTTTAGTGCTAACACCAACACACGATTCGCAGTCGCTCCAAGCAGTAACGATTACTTATAGAAGCTATAGCAAGGACGCGCTAGCTGAAAGTGATGACCCGGGATATGGTTCATATTCTGAAATTCTGATTAGAAAATAAATTAATCACTTCTTGAGTCATTCGGCGAACAGGGTAGTATTTACTACCCTGTTTCTTTTTAAGATTCCCTAAATTTGTAGTTGTTTACCTACAATTGTTGGTAAAAATCTATTAGTAACTATAAAACCTTTGAAATATTTCTGCTTTTTTGCCAATTATTTGACAGTGCTGAAGTTTTCGTGATAAAGTGTAGCATTGTGGGGTAATGTGTCTATTTGTGGGGTAAATTTAATGCTCGGTGGGGTAACTCATCTTAATCTTGATCCGAAAAATCGGCTGGCTATACCAGCTAAATATCGCGATATCCTCCAGAGTCTTTCTGGCGGCAAGATAGTTATTACTCTTGAGTCGGCGCAATGCCTCTTAATCTATCCTGAAAACGAATGGGGTGTTGTGCGTGATAAAGTGCAGAATTTACCAAATTCGCTGCATCCATTAGTGAAAAGTTATCAGCGCCTAGTCCTTGGTTACGCTGAGAATCTTGAAATTGACAAGTCGGGACGGGTTCTCCTTCCTGCTATATTGAAGCAGATGGCAAAGTTAGATAAGGAAATAGTATTGGTTGGGATGGGCAATAAATTTGAGCTTTGGGATAAAAATAGCTGGCATCAGGAAACAGAAAAAGCATTGCAGTCTTCAGCAGAAGATTTGGCGCAGCTACTTAACGGGTTTAATTTGTAGTAGGTTATGCATTATTCAGTCTTGCTTCAAGAGTCGGTTGAGTTATTAAATATTAAGTCTGATGGCATTTATATAGACGGCACTTTTGGACGTGGTGGCCATAGCCGAGCAGTTCTTGATAAGTTAGGCGTAAATGGTCGGTTGATTGCATTTGACAAAGATCCGGAAGCAATCACACATGCAAGGCAGAATTTTTTTGATAGTCGGTTTAAAATTATTCATGCTAGCTTTGCAAGTATTAGAAAGCAGTTATTTGATCTGGGAATAAACCAAGTTGACGGAGTCTTGCTTGATTTAGGGGTTTCTTCACCACAATTAGATAATGCAGAGCGAGGATTTAGCTTTCGCCATGATGCTCCGCTCGATATGCGGATGGATAATAGTAAAGGAATCACGGCGGCAGAATGGTTATTGATCGCTAGTGAAGAAGAAATGGTGGATGTTTTCTGGCGTTATGGTGAAGAGCGTTTTTCACGAAGAGTTGCTAAAGCAATTTTGCGTGAGCGTGAAGTCAGGTCATTGGCAACTACACATCAATTGACAAAGTTGATTGAAGCACAGATTCCATACCGTGAGCGAGGGAAAAATCCGGCAACCAGAGTATTTCAGGCAATACGAATTCATATAAATAACGAACTAGGTGATCTGGAACAAATACTTTCAGATGTTCCGCAGATGTTAACTTTGAATGGACGATTTGTAGTTATCAGCTTTCACTCTTTAGAAGATCGTTTAGTTAAAATTGCATTTAACGAGCGTGCCTCAGCTGATAAATTGCCAAAATGGGCAATGGTAACTGGTGCAGAAGCAGAGTTTGAGGTAATAGCCAAAAAGGTTCGCGCTTCTATGGTTGAAGTTGATGAAAATAGTCGGAGTAGAAGTGCCGTATTACGTTGTCTTGAACGACTAAAAGTTACACAAAAATAAGAAATTATTATGGATAATGTACTTAAATTATTTAATCTTCTATTGGTGGCAATACTGATTGGCAGTGCTTTTAAACTGATAAATCAGCGTTTTCAGGCAAGAAGTTATTATATGCAGTTATCTCAATTGCAAAATAAAATGGATGGGATAAACAAGGAGTACACCCGTTTAGAGATTGAAGAAGGTACTTACTCTTCCGGTTTGGCAGTTCAGGATTATGCTTTGCATAACTTGGGGCTGGTAGAGGCAGATAAACAACATATTTTGGAATTAAAATAAAATGATAGCAAATGACGATATCCAAAAGCTGTACTGGCGAATAAAAAATGGTGATGCAGCAGAAATAAAGCCGGAGTCATCCAACGCTTCATTGACAAAAGGTAGAGATCGCGCTAGTATCATAAACTATATTGCATTAGGGTTAACTTGTGCCGTTTTATTGCGTCTTGCATATATTAACACGGTTAGTAGTAAATTCCTATCTGATCAGCTAAATACTCGAGTTTTGCGAACAGTGAAATTAACTGCAATGCGTGGAACTATTACTGATCGAAATAATCGTCCATTAGCAGTTAGTACCCCAGTTGATTCCATCTGGGCTGATCCATCTGAAATGGAGAACCTGAGTGAGGCTCAGGTAACCCAGCTTGCCAAAGCAATGAATATTTCAGTTGCTGAATTAAATACTAAATTGAATGATAAAAATAAGACCTTTGTTTATTTGAAACGGGCGATGTCGCCACAGCAGGCAAGAGATGTTTTAAATTTGAATATCGACGGTATTTATAGTTTGCAAGAGTTTAAGCGATATTATCCAAGTGGTGAGGTAACTGCTCACGTGGTCGGTTTTAATAATATTGATGATAAAGGTGCTGAGGGCATTGAGTATGCTGATGACAAACTTTTGCAGGGAGAAGCTGGGTCTAAACAGATTATCCGAGATTTGCGTGGTCATGTAGTAGAAAATGTGGGAGTTATGCAACCAGCCAAAAATGGACAGCAGATTGCACTTTCAATTGATAATCGGATACAATATATTGCATATACTGCATTAAAAGCACAGGTTGAAAAATCTGCTGCTAAGGGTGGTTCGGCTGTAGTTCTTGATGCGCGTACTGGAGAGGTTCTGGCAATGATTAATATGCCAACTTATAATCCAAATAATCGAGGTGGTATTGATCCTGACATGCTAAAAAATCGTGCCGCAGTTAATGTTTATGATCCGGGTTCTATCATGAAACCATTGGTAATAGCAAAAGCTTTGGATGATAAAATTGTTACGCCTCAAACCGTCTTTGATACTCATCCATATGTGGTTGGACCAAAATTAATCAAAGATGATCATGCCTATCCACGTATGACTGTTGCAGAAATTATTCAGCATTCAAGTGATATCGGTACATCAAAAATTGCCATGAAATATAAGCCGCAGCCTTTATGGGAATACTATCGTAAAATAGGTTTTGGTCAAAAACTTGGAACTGGATTTCCTGGGGAAACCAAAGGTATTTTAAATGACTGGCGTAAATGGTATCCTGTAGATCAGGCATTAATGTCATATGGTTATGGTATTTCGGTAAGTTTGTTTCAGATGGCTCATGCTTATACTATCTTTACCAATAATGGCTGTTTGCTTCCGGTTAACTTTAATAAACTACAGTCAGGACATACTCCAACTTGTGAGCAGGTTATTTCACCGGGTACGGCAGCAACCATGCGTTCAATTCTAGCTGCAACTACTGAGGAAGGAACTGGGAAGAATGCTCGGGTTGCGGATTATACAGTTGCGGGTAAAACAGGTACTGCACAGATTCTTGAACATGGGCGTTATACTGACAAAAAACATATTGGTTCATTTGTTGGGTTTGCACCAGCGCTTAATCCTAGAATAATTGTTGCTGTAATGATAGATCAGCCTACCAAAGGACTTTATTATGGTGCACAGACAGCTGCGCCTGTATTTGCCGCAATTACCGAGCCAACGCTAAAAGTGCTTGGGGTTCAGCCGGATAAATAGGAGTAGCTGTGTTTAGTTTAAAAAATAATCTGCTTTCAGATGAGATAATTGCCCAGCACGTTAATGTGCTGGGCATATTGCTTGCCAATCAGGCTAACTTAGTCATTGATAGTCGTAAGATTAATCTTGGCGATGTCTTTTGTGCATATAGGGGTACGGCAAATGATGGTCGAGAATACATTAATTCTGCGATTGAGAAAGGTGCTGCTGCAATTTTGTATCAACCACCTTATTCTGGTGTTCCGATAAAATTAGAAAACCATCCAGTTGAGAATTTAATGCAACTAGTTGGTATATTTGCTGCACATAAATATGGTTATCCTTCTAAATCCATAAAGAATTTTGCTGTTACTGGAACCAATGGTAAAACCTCAATTACTCACTGGCTAAATCAGGCTTATGCTTTCCTTGGCTATAAAACCGGAATTATAGGCACTACCGGAGCAGGAGTATATCCTAACTTGAACGATTATGCCTCAACTACACCCGATCCAGTTACCTTACAACAACTATTATTAAAGTTTAAAAATGCAGCTATAGATGTTTTGGCGATGGAGGTGTCATCTCATGCGCTTCATCAAGGGCGGGTTAATGGGGTTAATTTTGATACTGCTATTTTTACCAATCTAACTCAGGATCATCTTGACTACCATCAGACGATGGATAATTATTTTGCGGCAAAAGAAGAGCTTTTTTATTGGAGTGGCTTAAAGAATGCTGTAATTAATAGTGATGATCCATATGGTCAGAAAATAATTGCAAATTTGGTAACCTCTCAAAGCACAGTTAATATAATAAGCTATGGTATTAATAGCGGGGACGTTCGTGCTCAAGATATAAACTTATCAAATCGTGGTTGTGAGTTTGTATTAACTTACGCTAAAGAGGAAGTGCGAATTTATGCACCAATAATAGGCTTATTTAATATCTATAATCTTTTAGCGGTAATTGCTTCATTATTGGCGAATAATATTAATTTCTCACAAATAAAGGACTTAATTGCTCAATTGAAACCTGTTACCGGACGAATGGATGCCAAGATAATTGATGGTAAGCCATTAGTTGTAGTAGATTACGCGCATACTCCAGATGCTCTTGAGAAAGCCTTATCCACATTAAAAGAAATAAAAGGCACAGGTCGGTTAATTTGTGTTTTTGGCTGTGGTGGTAATCGGGATCGTAGTAAGCGACCATTAATGGGAGAAGCTGCTGCAAAATATGCCGATAAGATAATTCTAACTACTGATAATCCAAGATTTGAAGAGCCTGAAGCAATAATAGCTGATATTTTACCAGCAATGGCAAATAATAAGCACTATTTGGTTGAAGTCAAGCGTGAGGAGGCTATACATAAGGCAATTAATATGGCTTTGGCAGATGATGTTGTCCTTATTGCAGGTAAGGGGCATGAACCATATCAGGAAGTAAAAGGTACGAAGTATCCATTTAGTGATCTTGAAATTGTACAACAAATGCTAGCAAATCGGGCTTTTAAAGATTGATCGGTACTTAATCTACCCAAATAATAATGCGGAAAAAAATAATAATCGATAAATTTTGCAGCAGGAGTGATTAGTGCTTAGGGGTTATTTAAAAATATAATATAAAACTACCATAATCAGGGGAAGATTAAAAATCATGCTAAAAATTAGCGCAAAAGAAATTGCACAGATGGCAGAAGGGGAACTGTCAAAGAGTTTTGATTGTGATGCTATTATAAAACAAGTTTTTATTGATAGCAGGCAAGTTAAAGAGAATAGTCTTTTTGTGGCAATTCGTGGTGATACCAATGATGGACATAGTTACGTCAGTCAGGTGGTGGCAAAATCTGGTAATTTTGCAATTGTTAATGCTGATTTCCCTTTGGAATTGCCAAATCTGATTCGGGTTCGTGATACTACTCTTGCCCTTGGTAAGCTTGCTGCTAATTATCGGAAGAAGTTTACAATACCTATTGCTGCCATTACCGGTAGTAATGGTAAGACCACAGTTAAAGAAATGGTTAAAAGTATTTGTGATCGTGAATTTGGTAAGGAACAGGTCCTGGCGACAAGTGGTAATTTGAATAATCACCTTGGGTTACCTTTGACTATACTTGGGCTTAAGCAAAGTCATAAAGTAGCAATTTTTGAAATGGGTATGAATCATAGTGGTGAGCTGGATTATTTAAGTAAAATTGGGCATCCAACAGTTGCTATCATAAATAATGTAATGTTTGCGCATGCCGGACACTTTGGTTGTATTGAAGATATTGCTCGGGCTAAAGGCGAAATTTATCATGGACTTAATGATGGCGGTGTTGCCTGTGTTGATATTTCCAGTGAATATACAAAACTTTGGTTAGACAATGATATAAAAAAATGTAAAACATTTGTTTATGGTAAAGAAGAGACCGATTGTTATCTAAAGTTAATAGAAGATGGAGTTGGTTATTATGTTACACCACTTGGTGAGATGGAAGTAAAGCTTAGGGTTTTGGGGCAACATAATTATTACAATGCATTAACTGCAATTGCCTTAGCAGTAAATCTCGGGTGTTCGTTAAAATCAATTAAAAGTGGGCTTGAAAGCTATTCTGGTTATAAGGGTAGGCTGGAATTAAAAAATGCATTTAATGGCGCATTGATTATAGATGATACCTATAATGCAAATCCAGATTCGGTAAAAGCAGCCCTGAATGCAATTCAAGGTTTGCCCCGCCCATACTGGTTTATTTTTGCTGATTTAAAAGAGCTTGGGATACATGAGTTTGAATTTCACCAAGAAATTGGTGAATATGCTGCCGCCGCCAATGTTGATATGTTCCTAACCGTAGGTGATCTGGCAGCTCACGCGGCAAAATTTTTTAGTCGGGATAAAATCCATTTTGCCACTAATCAGGATATAGTAAAATACTGCCTGACTAATCTGCCAAAAAATGCAACGTTGCTGATCAAAGGTTCAAATTCAATGCATTTGGGAGAAGTAGCAGAAGAACTCAGTTTAGGTAGAAAAATATTGTAAAGGCACTTTGCGTGCTAATACCGTGACATTTGCAAAGGATATCGAATGCTTTACCTATTGGCACAATATCTGGAAAAACATATTGGGGCATTCCGGGTTTTTGATTATGTGACTTTTCGTGCTCTTTTGGCAGGGATATTTTCTCTCAGCATTTCTATGCTATTAGGCAAACCAGTTATTAGTTGGCTCACTAGCTTAAAAATTGGACAAACTGTACGTAGCGATGGTCCGCAGACTCACCTAGTAAAATCTGGTACTCCGACTATGGGTGGGGTTTTGATTATTCTGTCAATTATTCTTACTACATTATTTGTTGCTGACCTTTCTAATCAATATATCTGGATACTATTATTTGTCCTGATTACAACTGGAGCTTTGGGTTTTATTGATGATTATCGTAAAATTGTTTACAAAGATCCGAAAGGCTTACCCCCGCGTGCGAAAATGATCGGGCAGTCATTGATTGCTCTAATTACCGGATTATATCTAGTCTATGTAGTTGAAATGCCAAATACTACGGAAGTTGTGGTGCCTTTTTTTAAATCAATCCAGTATCCATTTGGAGTAGTTGGTTTTCTTATTTTGACCTACTTTGTTATTGTTGGTAGCTCAAATGCGGTTAATCTAACCGATGGTCTGGATGGTCTAGTATCCGTTCCAATAATAATTGTTTCTCTGGGGCTTGCAATTTTTGCCTATATTGCCGGGCATAAGATTTTTGCCAACTATCTTTATCTTCCTCATATTCCATTAGCGCATGAAGTGGTTGTATTTTGTGCCGCAATTGTTGGTGCTACACTGGGCTTTTTGTGGTTTAATGCTCACCCAGCACAGGTCTTTATGGGTGATGTTGGTGCACTTGCACTAGGTGCTACACTAGGTACGATTGCGATTATTGTTCGGCAGGAAATAGTTTTTGGTATTATGGGTGGATTATTTGTAATTGAAGCTATCTCAGTAATGCTGCAAGTTGGATCTTATAAACTTAGGAAAAAAAGAATTTTTCTTATGGCACCAATTCACCATCATTTTGAATTAAAAGGTTGGAAAGAAACTCAGGTTGTAGTGCGTTTTTGGATTATTAGTATAATATTTTTACTTATCAGTCTTTCAACAATCAAGCTAAGATAAATGCCTAATTAATGAGTATGTATGCGAAAAATAGATTTTAGTCAGGAAACATTTGTAATTATTGGCGCTGGGGAAACCGGGCGTTCGATATATCGTTATCTTAGTCATCGGAAGTCCAATATTATAAATGTATTAGACACTAGAGATACCCCGCCCGAATTTATTGATAATGTAGCCGTGGTTGGTGGCAAGCTTGATTATAAAAATCTGGAAGCTGCCACAGTTGTGGTAGTAAGTCCGGGAGTCTCGATTTACGAGCCAGCTATTCAGGAAGCACTTGCTAATAATAAACAGGTTGTAGGCGATATTGAGCTTTTTGCTCAAGAGATCTCAGCTTGGGACTCTAAAGTGATTGGAATCACAGGGAGTAATGGAAAAACTACAGTTACTAGCTTGACTGGTTTTCTTGCTTCTGAATTGGGAGTTAATACACTTGTAGCGGGCAATATTGGTACTCCGGTACTTGATGCGCTGATCTCAATTGAAGCAAGCAATACTTATCCAGAGCTAATTGTTCTTGAATTATCTAGTTTTCAGTTGGAAACAACTCATAGCTTAATGCTTGATAGTGCTACAGTTTTAAATATTTCCGAAGATCATCTTGACCGTTATCGAGATTTACTTGAATATGCTTATGCCAAAGCCAATATTTTTAATAATTGCAAAGTTCAGATATTAAATCTTGACGATCCTTTGGTTATGTCGATGAGTCGTAGTCATTTACCGCAAACATTCTTTGGTAGTGAAAATGCGGAGTATTCCTTGATTCAAAATACCGAAGGGCTTTTTCTTGCGGTTAATAATATACCTGTCCTTAATACTGAGAAATTACAGCTGGTTGGACGGCATAATTATCAAAATAGCTTGGCTAGCCTTGCGCTATTAGTTGCTTGTGGTTATCAGTTAGCTGATCTTCTTGAACCCTTAACTAAATTTGCCGGACTAGAGCATCGCATGCAAAAGATAGCTGAAGCAAAGAATGTTATTTACATTGAAGATTCAAAGGGTACAAATGTTGGTGCGGTTATTGCTGGAGTTAGTGGTATTGATCGTCCGGTTCATCTGATACTTGGCGGAGACGGTAAAGGGCAGGATTTTACCCCTTTACGTACGATGGTGAAAAATAAATGTAAGTCTGTGGCACTAATTGGGCAGGATGCGAATAAAATTGCTGAAGTTCTTGATGGAGTTCCGAGTGTTGCTAAATATTCAACTCTTGAAGATGCCATTGCTGCCTGCCATAAAAATGCCGTTGCTGGTGATGCAGTGATACTTTCCCCTGCCTGTGCTTCATGGGATATGTTTACCAATTATAAACACCGGGCACAAGTTTTTAGTGATACTGTAAATGCGCTTATTCAGAAAAACCCTTAACCAATTTAGCCCGGCAAAGCCGCGAAATATAAAAGTTGGAATTGATAATAATATATTGTTTGCGGCAATCCTTCTTTTGACACTAGGTCTATTGATGGTTTATTCGGCTTCAATAGCGTATGCTGGAAAAGACTCAGGAAGTGGTAATCAATATTTTTATATGATTCGCCATGTAATGGCAATCAGTCTTGGCTTGGTTATAGGCGTCCTGGCATTTAATCTTCCAACTTCGTTTTGGCAAAAAAACTCTAACAAGATTATTGTTGGTGTGATTATCCTTCTGATTGCAGTTTTGATCCCGCATGTTGGTCGTCTTGTAAATGGTTCTAGGCGTTGGTTGCCATTGGGGTTACTTAATTTGCAGCCATCAGAACTGGCAAAAATAGGTATTGCCATTTATATGGCAAATTATTTTTGTGGCAAAACCCTTAGTTTCCGAAAGTTTAGAAGTGATGTCCTGCCAGTTACAATAACTTTATTGACAATCTGTGGTTTATTACTTGCTGAACCTGATATGGGTTCAACCACAGTAGTATTTTTAATTGCACTTACAATCCTTTTTCTTTCTGATCTTGATGTTCGGTTGATTATTGCGATGGTTTTACTTGGTGCGGTTGCATTTGTTCTGTTGATTGTTTTTGAACCATATCGTATGAAACGGGTGGTTGGATTTTTGAATCCTTGGGAGGATTCATTAGGCAAGGGGTATCAATTAAGCCATTCACTTTTGGCGTACGGTCATGGTGGTTGGCTAGGTGTTGGCTTAGGGAATAGTATCGAAAAATTATACTACTTACCCGAGGCTCATACAGATTTTATCATGGCTATTATTGGTGAAGAGTTTGGTGTTATCGGTGTTATCGCAGTATTGGTTCTTTTTTGGATAATTTTTTATCGTGGATTTACTATTATTGCTAGTGAGGCAAAGCGGTTGCCTCAGCGAAAATTTCAAGGCTTATTGGCACAGGGAATCAGTGTCTGGTTTTTTGCGCAAGCTATAGTAAATATAGGTGTAAGTATTGGGATCTTACCAACTAAAGGGTTAACCTTGCCATTTGTTTCTTTTGGTGGTAGCTCTATTTTAGTTAATTGTATTGCGTTAGCAATATTACTCAAAATTGACTATGAAAATAAATTAGTCCGGCAGGGAGTTAAGGTCGAATGAAACCTGTAATCCTTATTTCGGCAGGTGGCACTGGTGGGCATATTTTTCCAGCTTTGGCAGTAGCAAAGGCACTGCAAGATCAATATACCATTATTTGGGTTGGTGCAATAAGCGGGCTTGAAAATCAGATTGTTCCACAAAATGGTTTTACTCTTGAAACGGTGACTATTGGTGGTATTCGGAATAAAGGATTCATACGTAAACTTTCACTTCCTTATACCTTAATTAAAGCTTCACTCTGCTGTCTAAGCATAATTATTAAGTATAAGCCACGCGCGGTTATTGGTTTTGGTGGCTATGCGACCTTTCCGATTTGTTTGATGGCGAAATTTACAGCCCGCAAAGTTTTAATTCATGAGCAAAATTCGGTAGCTGGTCTTACCAATAAGATGCTAGCAAAAATATCTGATCGGGTGTTAACTGCCTTTCCTGAGGTATTAGTTTCTTCTAAGTCTGAGTTAGTTGGTAATCCGGTACGCAATGAGATAATTGAAGTTGGTAATCAGCGTAATTATGATGCCATAAAAGAAAAACCGAATTTATTAATCATTGGTGGTAGTCTTGGTGCCAAAGCATTAAATGATAATGTTCCATTGGCTTTAGCTGGGAGTAATTTTGGGAATATTCTTCATCAGGTTGGTCGCGGTGATATTAAGCCAGTTGAAGAACTATATAAAGCTAATGGAATAAGTGCAAAAGTAGTGAATTTTATTGATAATATAGCTGAAGCATATGCCGATGCCGATTTGATTATTTGCCGAGCTGGAGCTTCAACTGTTGCGGAAGTTGCTTGTGCTGGAATAGCTGCGATTTTTGTTCCGTATCCATATGCCGTTGATGATCATCAAACTACTAATGCAAAATATCTGGCACAAAATCAAGCTGCAATATTATTGCCTCAAGAAAAGCTGACTCCTGAAACATTAAGATCAACTCTTAGTGAGTTACCTCATGAAAAAATTATTGAAATGAGTAGAGCTGCACATGGTTTAGCTATAAGTAACGCGACTACTCGTATTTGTGATAATATTGTTAGACTACTTAATTAAATTAGGTCGATTAATCTGAATCTTAGAGAGAGACAACTGGCATGCACACACTTGCAAATTATGCAGTTTCTGTTACGCGTGGTCGTCAGTATAACGAAGCTCCACCAAAATATCGTACTGATTTTCAGCGTGATCGTGATCGAATTATCCATTCCAGTGCTTTTCGTCGTCTCGAATATAAAACGCAGGTATTTATTAACCATGAAGGTGATCTTTTCCGGACTAGATTAACCCATAGTCTTGAAGTGGCACAAGTTGGGCGTTCTGTTGCTAGTGCGCTTAGGCTTAACGTGGATCTAGTCGAGGCTATTTGCCTTGCACATGATCTGGGGCATACGCCATTTGGTCATTCTGGTCAGGATGTTTTGAATGAATGCATGGTTAAGCATGGTGAGCATTTTGAGCACAATCTTCAATCTTTGAGAATAGTTACCGAGCTTGAAGAGCGCTATGCAGAATTTAATGGTTTAAATCTTACTTTTGAAACTTTGGAAGGCATATTAAAACATTGTAGCCTTAGTAAGGCTAAAGAGTTGGGTGAATTGGGGCTGAGGTTTATTAACAAAGAGCAACCAAGCCTTGAGGCACAATTAGCTAATATTGCAGATGAGTTAGCTTATAATTTTCATGATCTTGATGATGGCTTGCGGGCTAATCTCTTGACATTAGAACAGCTTGAAGAAGTAACTATTATTCGCGAACAGCTTAGTCTGATTTGTTCCAAATATCCGCAATTAGCGGGGCGACGCTTACATAAAGAATTAGTGCGCCATCTGATTAATAGTAGTATCTATCAATTAATCGAAAGTACCATGTCAAATATAGCTAAACATAAGATTGACAATGTTAGTAGTGATGTAAGGTTAGCTCCACCAATAGTTCGATATAGTGATGAGTATCATGCCTTACAAAGAGAGTTAAAAATGTTTTTACATAAGAATTTGTATAAACATTATACTGTAATGCAACTTAGGTATAAGGCTGAAAATGTTGTTAGAGCACTTTTTAGTGCTTTTATCAGTGATCCTAAAATTTTACCGCCACAGTTTCAAAATAGAATAGATAAAGATGGTCTTCCAAGGGTTGTAGCTGATTATATATCAGGGATGACTGACAGGTATGCATTTAGGCAATATAATCGCTTATTTACAGTAGAAAATGTGTAACTGCTCGTATAACTCGCAATAGTTGCGTTGCAAGGCTCCTGTGTACTTTTTATGTAAACCTCGTCGCCCTGCGCCTTGCTCTTGCCACATATTACGGCAGTTACAGGGATTATACAGTATAAGTAGTTAAAAAATGTTTAGCATTGTTATTGTTAAGAAAAAATAGTGAGTATAAATGGTTACCGTAAAAAATAGTTTTAAAGATGTACAAAGTTGGCTCGAGTTACAACATACCCGCTTTAAGGCTGATGAAGTTAGTGAATTTGAAAAAGCAATAGAATTAGCCGAAGAGTATTATCAAGGGCAGGTTTTTTACCCTACTACTGCGGATATGCTTATTCATGCACTAAAATGTGCAAATACGGTTGCTGAGTTACATCTATATTCAGATGCTGTAACCGCAACGATTCTTTATGCATTACCAAAATTTTGTGAAAGTTGGAGAAATAAACTTACGAATTTTTCACCCGTCGTAGTTAGTCTGGTTGGTGAGATAGATAGAGTAACTCAGATTCGTAAATCTGGTGATCTTGAATTAGCTATTGATGAGCATGAAAAGAAAGAACAGATTGAAGTTATTCGTAAAATGCTACTTGCGATGGCGACTGACATTAGGGTTATTTTAATCATGCTGGTTGGGCGTGGCGAATTAATGCTGAATCTCAAGACCTGTAAAGATCCGCAACTTCAACAAAAAATTGCTCTTGAAACAATGGAGATATTTGCACCGCTTGCAAATCGTCTTGGTGTTTGGCAAATTAAATGGCAGTTAGAGGATTTATCTTTTCGTTATATTCATCCAGAACAATATAAAAAGATCTCACAACTCCTAGACGAGAGTAGAGAAGCCAGACTACAATATATTGAAGATATCAAGGATTATCTAACTCAGCAAATGATTGAAAGTGGTATCCATGATTTTCAGGTGAGTGGGCGAGCTAAGCATATTTACTCAATCTGGAAAAAAATGCATAAAAAAGACTATGGTTTTGAAAAATTATATGATCTACGTGCATTGCGTGTTATTGTTCCAGAAATTAAAGATTGCTATACGGTACTTGGTATCGTACATACCAAATATTCTCCGGTTGCGGGGGAATTTGATGATTATATTTCTAATCCCAAACCAAATAATTACCAGAGTTTGCATACCTGCGTTGTTGGTCCAGAAGATAGGGTTATTGAAATCCAGATTAGGACATATGCGATGCATGATCATGCTGAATATGGTGTAGCAGCGCATTGGCGTTATAAAGAAGGTGGCGAGAATAATCCTAAGTTTGAAGAAAAAATAGCTTGGATTCGCCAGCTCCTTGATTGGCGCGATGAATCTGCGATCCAGAAAGATATTACTGAAGTATTTAAAAATGAGATATTTAGTGATAGCATTTATGCAATGACTCCTAACGGAAGAGTGATAACTTTGCCAGCTGGGTCAACTCCGATTGATTTTGCATACGCAGTACACAGTTCCATTGGACATCGCTGTCGTGGCGCAAAGATTGATGGACACATTGTTACCCTTGCCACTCCACTAAGTAATGGTCAACGCGTAGAAATAATGACGGTTAAGGCTGGGGGGCCTAGTATAAACTGGTTGCATGAAGGTTGGGTTAAAAGTAGTAAAGCAATTAGTCACATCCGGCGCTATATTCGGAATCAGAATAATGAAGATTTTTTTGAGGCGGGCAAGGAAATTTTTGAACGCGAATTAGGTAAATTTCCTAGTGCGTCCCGACCAAAAACAGAAGAAATTGTATCCAAGCTTAATCATACCAATGAAAAAGACTTACAGGTTGCATTGGGTAAAGGCGATATTTTGCCACAAACACTGCATGATGTAATTGAGAAACTGATTGAGCCGATAAAAGCAGAACGGGTGGAGTTGACATATAGTGACTTAGAGAAACAACTTGAAGAACGTAAGGAAAAATTACCACGGGCAATTAATAAATCTTCGGGCGGTATATTGGTTGAAGGTGTAAGTGGTATTGTTTCCAGCTTTGCAAAATGCTGTAAGCCGATTCCTGGTGATGAAATTATTGGCTTTATTAGTAAAGGTAACGGTGTTGCTGTTCATCGCAGTAATTGTGCCGAAATTCGCAGGCAATCAAAAGTTACTCCTCATAAAATTATTCATGTCGAATGGGCTGATTCAGCTAAGGATTCTTCTTATAACACTGATGTAGAGATAGTTGCTAACGACCGACATGGCTTATTACGTGATCTTACAGACGTATTTGCTATTGAGAAAATAAATATTATTGGTTTACGAACAGTTACAAGAAATAACAAGGCTATTGCTACTTTTACCATCCAGGTACCTGGTAAAGAGTTTAATTTTACTTGGTTTATGAGTAAGTTGTTTAATGTAAATGGTGTTCTTGAAGTGGTGCGTCGTTAATTTAGCTCTCAGTGTATTAGGGGGGCTTAAACAAATATTTGTTCTTCTCTTGCTAAAGCTGTTGTAAGATTTTCTGCTTATTCTGTAAAGTGTGGCACCCGTTGCTACCTAGTTCTTATTTCATGTTCTGGTAGAGCTTATAGATCAGTAATGTGGTAAATTAAACCAATTGAATAATTATGAAGCTGTTCTTGGAAATTATTTTTTTGAGATGTTTTATTTACTTAATAGTATTAGATGGCGGAAGCTGTGAGATTCGAACTCACGAAGGGCTCGCACCCTTGCCGGTTTTCAAGACCGGTGCATTCAACCGCTCTGCCAAGCTTCCGTGTTGATGAGGTAGTTATTATATCCGCTAATTCGTATACTTGCAAATATTTTTTTATATTATAACTAATAAAAATATAACTGACTGACCCGTTTTAATCCTTGAGCATCCGCAGAAAAATTTATTTATAATCTATGCTATAATTGTCAGTAATTTTTTAAGCCACTAAGGATTAATGCATGCTCAATCAGTCTCAGCCAAAAGGGTTTTCTATCTTCTTTCTCACCGAAATGTGGGAGCGATATGGGTTTTATGTTTTACAATCTTTACTGGTTTTTTATGCCACCCAAAAGCTTAATCTTGATGACTCCGCTACATATGCTATGGTTGGGTCTTTTACAGCTTTAGCCTATATAAATAGCATATTTGGTGGGATTATTGCCGACAAATATTTTGGTTATGATAAGGCTATTTTGGTTGGCGCAGCAACACTATGCATTGGTTATCTATTATTGACTCTAGCAGTTTCAGTGAATATTTTTGTCCTTGGTCTTGCAACCGTTACGATGGGAACAGGATTATTAAAGCCTAATATTTCAAGCATGTTAAGTCTTCTTTATAAGGAAACCCCTGAAAAGAAAGAAATGGGTTATACTTTATTCTATGTTGGAATCTATTTTGGGGCAATAGGCGGTAGTTTTCTTGGTGGTTTTATCAAGACCTATCTTGGTTGGCACGCAGTTTTTGCTTCTGCCGCAATTGGTCTTGCAACTGCGTTTATAACCTTTAAAGTGGGTAAAGCGAAGTTTAACCTGTATGATATTCGTGAAATTCGACATTCGCGAATTGATAATATCAAGGCATTTATTGCAATATTCGCGTTGATAGCAATTGCATTTGTTGGTATTTATAATGATTCAATTGCTGAATGGCTATTTGTTATAATTGCTATATTAAGTGCAGCTTTTATCTTAAGTAATATTAAAATACACACAGGAGTTGAAAGAAAAAAATTAATAGCTTTTGCTATATTGGTGTTATTTTCAATATTGTATTGGGCGGTTTATTTTCAACAGTTTTTCTCAGTTAGTCTGTGTACCGCGCGGGTAACTCACCTGACACTTCCTGAAAGCTCATTAACAGCGTTTGAATCTCTTGGGGTTATTTTATTTGGTCCGCTGGTGAATATGTTCTGGTTATTTCTGCAAAAGCGTGATAATGATTTTTCAATTCCGGCAAAATTTAGTCTAAGTTTTTTATTTAATGGAATTAGTTTCTTTATCTTGGTTTTAGGTCTATATTATGCGCAGAACCATGGGGTTAAACTAAATCAACTATTTATCATTATGAGCTACTTGATAATTGCATTGGGTGAATTATTTATTTCACCAATTGGTTTGGCGATGGTGAGTACTCTCGTTCCTCAGCGTTTAAATGGTGCAATGATGGGTATTTTTCTAATGTCGATTGGTTTTGGTGGTAAACTTGCGGGCTATCTGGCACAATCTGCCGTATATGATAGTGGTAATGCTACATTATCTACATTACAAGGTGTTTATCGTAGTTCATTTGAAACTTATGCGGCTTTTAGCTTTGGGATATTTATTTTATGTATTGTTGCTATAAAGCCGATAAAAAAATTAATTGCAGGGAAAAATTGTGACTAAAAAGCAGGATTTAAATTTTGAAATGGCAATAAAACAGCTAGAGCAAACCATCGATGATATTGAAGCTGGTAATATCGATTTGGAGCAGGCATTAAATAAATATAAAGAGGGCGTTAATCTAGTTAAATTTTGTCAAGAAAAACTACAGGATATTGAGCAGAAAATAAAGATACTTGATCAGGACTCAAACCAATTAAAAGATTTTGCTACTCAGTAAAGAGAAAAATGGATAATCAGGATTTTATAAATAATAATCATATTAAATTAATTGAACAAAAATTACATCATATTCTGGCTCAGCCAGCAAAATGTGGTACTTTGTTGTCAGCTATGCAATACTCAACTTTGGATGGTGGTAAGCGAATTCGCCCTAGATTTACAATAGCCGCTGGGATCCTCAGTGATGCAAATCTTGATGCAACAATTACAATTGGCTGTGCAATAGAGTTAATACACTGTTTTTCACTGATTCATGATGATTTACCTATTATGGACAATGATGATTTGCGTAGAGGAAGACCAACTAATCATAAAGTATTTGGTGATGCAGTTGCACTTTTGTCTGGTGATGCTCTGCATGCCTTATGTTTTGAAGTTTTAAGTTCTTCCGAGCTGCATGTAGAAGCAAAGTCGCGGCTTAATATTATTAATCTTATTGCGCATGCAATTGGTTCGCAGGGGATGGTCGGTGGTCAAACAATTGATTGGTTAAGTACGGGCAAAAGGCTAACTCTTGAGCAGTTACAGGAAATGCATCTGTTAAAAACAGGGGCGCTTTTAAGAGCTGCGATTCTTGCAGGTTTCTTGGCGGGACAAAATACAAGTGAGCTACAGTTAAAAGAGCTTGATATAATTGCAAAAAAAATAGGACTCTTGTTTCAGATAGTTGATGATATTATTGATACTACTGAAGATACTGAAACTTTAGGAAAAACGGCAAATAAAGACCAGGTAAATAACAAGGCTACATATGTTAATATTCTAGGCTTGACGCAAACACAACATATTGCTAAACAGTTGCATAGTGAAATTAAAGGTTTGATTAAAGCTCATAAACACAGCGAGCAATTGCAATACCTAGCGGATTGTGTTTATTATCGCAATTCATAATAATCATTGGATTGTTTATTGTCCAAAAAGTGGACTGATTTATATTGCATTACTAAAATAAAATTTTGTCTTAGAATTTATTAAATAATGACCTACACAAATATACTAGAAAATATCAATTATCCTCACGATTTAAAAAATCTTAATCGTACCGAATTAAAACAATTGGCAGATGAGTTACGCGAATATATCTTGCATAATGTGAGTAAAACTGGGGGACACCTTGCTTCCAATCTTGGGAGTGTTGAATTAACGGTTGCGCTTCATTACGTATATGATACGCCAAATGACAAGCTTGTTTGGGATGTTGGGCATCAATCCTATCCCCATAAAATTTTGACTGGTAGGCGTAATAAAATGGATACCTTGCGTCAGACTAATGGTTTGGCAGGATTTCCCAAGCGTGATGAAAGTGAGTATGATACTTTTGGTGTTGGACACTCATCAACTTCAATATCCGCCGCTTTAGGCATGGTAGTAGGTAATCGTCAGCGTGGTAAGCAGGATAAAGTGGTTGCCATAATTGGTGATGGTTCAATGACTGCTGGTTTGGCGTTTGAAGGCTTAAATAATGCAGGTTGGTTAAATACCGATATGCTGGTAATCTTAAACGATAATGAAATGTCCATCTCTGAAAATGTTGGAGCGGTGAGCACATACTTATCAAAGATTCTTGCCGGGCGTTTCTATAACAAAGTTAAAGATACCGCTAATAAAGCATTAAGTGTAGTGCCAAGTATGCAGAAACTGGCACATAAGGTTGAAGAACATATGAAAGGCATGATAATGCCAAGTACCATGTTTGAGGAATTGGGCTTTAATTATATTGGTCCTATTGACGGTCATGATCTGGATCAACTTATTGATACATTGAATGAATTAAAAAATCTCACTGGTCCTCAGTTCTTACATATTGTGACAAAAAAAGGGCAGGGATATAAACTAGCCGAGAATGATCCCATAGGTTATCATGGAGTAAGTACTTTCAATCCTAATGAAGGAATGCAGGCAAAAGCGAGTGCCATGACCTATACGCAAGTTTTTGGTAAGTTTTTATGTGATATTGCCAAAATGGATAATGAATTTCTAGCAATCACTCCGGCAATGCGCGAAGGTTCTGGTATGGTTGAATTTGCCAAAGAGTATCCAGAGAAATTCTTTGATGTTGGTATAGCAGAACAGCATGCTATTACTTTCGCTGCTGGGGTTGCTACCCAGGGTATAAAACCAATTGTAGCAATATATTCAACTTTCTTGCAGCGTGGATATGATCAGCTAATTCATGATGTTGCACTTCAAAACTTATCGGTGTTATTTGCTATTGACCGTGCGGGGATTGTTGGTGCTGATGGTCCAACTCATAATGGTGCTTTTGATATTAGCTTTTTGCGTTGTATTCCTAATATGATAATTATGACACCAAGTGATGAAAATGAATGTTATCAAATGCTTTACACTGGATTTAGATTAAATGCTCCTGTTGCAGTTCGCTATCCACGAGGGTCGGGTATAGGTAAAGAACTTGAGACATTTAATAGCCAATTGATGGATGTTGGTAAAGGTCGGGTATTACGTAGCGGTAAAAAAATTGCTTTTCTTGCTTTTGGTTCAATGGTCTATCCTGCTCTTGAAGCTGCAAATGAGATTGATGCAACAGTATGTGATATGCGTTTTGTCAAACCATTGGATCGGAACTTAATTAGTGAAATGGTTGCTGGGCACGACTATATCGTAACTGTAGAAGAAAATGCAATTATGGCGGGTGCTGGTAGTGCTTGTGTTGAGGCAATGTTAGAAATGGGAATATATAAAAAGCAGGTGATTACAATTGGCATACCAGATCAATTTATTGAGCATGGTGATCCTAAAGCAATGCTGGGAAGTATTGGCTTGAATAAAAATGGCATTTTGGACAGATTAAAGCAATTGCAAATTCTGTGATTTATCCAATTTCCTGAAAATTATTTTATTTTGATTTTTATGTGGCTGTTAACTTTGTATGCCACAAGTAAATCTTTATCCTGATTGAGTAACAATGAAATTAGTTTTATTTGATATGGATCATACCTTGGTTCCTTGCGATACGGGCACGGTCTGGAATGGCTTTCTGGCTAGACGTGGTTTAATAACTGAAGCCCAACACGAACAACGCCAAAAATTTCTTTTTGATTATCAGGCAGGGATTCTTGATATGGAGGCCTCCTACCGCTATGAGCTGGGTATTTTGCAGCTTTTCCCAAAAGAAGAACGTGAAGAATTACTACAGGAGTTTTTCGATCTGGTAATAAAACCAGCAATTAGCCCAAAAGCAATAGCTCAATATGAAAAACATCGTAAAGCCGGGGATTTTATTATCTTGATTACTGCCACGGTCGAAGATATTGCAAAGCCTGTAGCAGAATTTTTCGGGGTAGATTATTTAATTGCTACTAGAGGAAAGATAAATGAGGCTGGTGAATATACTGGCGAAGTAGAAATCGAGCCGTGTATGGGGCGGGGTAAGCTAGTTCATCTAGAAGACTGGCTCCAAAAGACTGGTAATAATCCGGAGCACTATACATTTTATTCAGATTCACATAATGATATGCCGTTACTTGAACAGGTTGATGTGCCAATTGCTGTTGATCCTGATGATATTCTGCGTGAAATCGCTCTTGCCAATGACTGGCAAATTATGTCTTTTGTAAATTGATTATGCAGCAAGCTAGCAATTATCAGGAGTCTTTGTTAAAACTGATTGTTGTTTGCCTGTTAATCAGTGGTTGTGGTTTATTTTCTCCTGTCTTAAACAGTAATGATGCTTATTTTTATGCGGTAATCAGTAAAACTATTGCGAATAGTAATAACTGGATCGATTTATACTCCGGTGGACAGGATTGGCTCGATAAGCCTCACTTCCCATTCTGGATGGCAGCATTATCGTTTAAGATGTTTGGGATTAATTCATTTGCCTATGTATTACCGGGATATTTATTTCATATTCTTGGTGCTTATTATACTTATCGGCTAGCAAAACATCTTTATAATCACGAAGTTGGCTTATTGGCTACATTGATTTATGTAACTAGTTTGCATCTTATGCTATCGGCAATGGATGTAAGAGCAGAAGCCTATCTTCTTGGTGAAATAATGCCAGCTTGTTACTATTGGCTCATTTATGATAAAGAATCTTCTCTTAAATCATTATTACTGGCAAGTTTCTTCACCGCACTAGCTTTGATGACTAAAGGTATCTTTGTTGTAATTACTATCTTTAGTGGTTTAGTTGCAGCATGGATCTATAGCGGTCAGTTTAAAAAGATAATAGCTCCTAAGTGGTTACTTGGCTATGGGCTAAGTCTGGTATTTATCTTACCTGAATTAATCTGTCTTTATCTCCAGTTTGATGCTCATCCAGAAAAAGTGATCTTTGGACAAACCCATGTTTCCGGGATATTATGGTATTTCTGGGGTAGTCAGTTTGGTAGATTCTTTAATAGTGGACCAATAGTTAATAAACATGGTGATATATTCTTCTTTGTTCATACTTATTTATGGGCATTTTTACCGTGGAGCATGGTATTTATCATCGCTACTTATCAGTTAATAAAGAACTTTAAAAAAGAAACTAATAAAATACTTAAAGCTAAGCAAGTTTATCTATTAGCCGCATTCTGGCTCACATTCATCATGTTTAGTGCTACCAAATTCCAGCTTGATCACTATACCAATATCATCATGCCATTTGCCGCGATACTTTGTGCTGATTATTTATATCGCCAAAGTGGTAAAAAGCTTGCACAATTCCAACTAGTAATTAGTATTTTATTGATAATCCTTACGATTGGTCTGACGCTATACTTATTCAAACTAGACATAGCGAGTATTAGTATCATTCTACCATTAGGGTTACTAATCTACATCATCCAAACCAAGAATAAGATCAGCTATCTATCTCAGATAACTATTTATCCGGCATTAGCGATCTCATTTGCTTTTGTGTTTATCATGCTTGTGAATGGACGAATTTATCAGAAGTATGATATTGGCTACAACGTCGCTCATTTTACGCGTAATCATTCTCTAGCACCAATAACTATAGTCGGGGTAAGTGGAATAATCAATAATCTGCAATTTCATGCTAACTCGAATGTCCTTTACACCGAGAGTGTTCCTGATTTGGAAAAATTCGATCGCGAGTTTATAATTATCAAAAAAGATAGTGATATTACACTTCCGTATAATTCTCAGGTCATTGGTGAATATGATGGATTACCGATGGAGAAATTTATTCCATCATTATTTAATCCAAAAGCGTACAGCCGTAATTTGCAGCAGGTTAAACTAGTGTTTATCCCTTGATGTGATAAGATTTTTGTGTTTTGGTTGTTGTGTTAATTATTAATTCAGCCTTTCATTAGCTGATTTGATGTTTTGGGGAATTTCTATGAATAAGCCAAAGGGGTTTGGTAAAACATTATTTTCTTATGCGTGTGGTGCATTTGGACATGATGTGTTTTATGCTGCTTTATCTTCGTATCTGATTATGTTTATTACTTCACAGTTATTTAATCCGGGACACACCGGAATAAGTGAAGCGACTAGTGAACGCATGATTGCGATAGTTACTACCATGCTATTTGTACTACGCTTTGTCGAACTTATCATTGATCCGATGATCGGTGGTGTAGTTGATAATACCAGAACTAAACTCGGTAAATTTAAACCATGGATATTATTTGGTGGGACTATCGGTTCAGTTTGTATTGTTTTACTTTTTACTGATCTTGGCGGGCTTTCAACTTCCAATCCAACTTTTTATATAATTATGTTTATTGTGATTTTTGCTGTCTTGGATATCGTTTATTCATTTAAAGATATTGCCTTTTGGGGGATGATCCCGGCATTAGCAACTGACAGTAAAGAACGTGAATCAGTTGGCGTATTTGCGCGGATTGCCTCTACTCTTGGGCAGTCGATTGTTACTTTTTCGATTGTCCCAATTGTACTATTCTTCTCTAAAAACCACTCGCAATCAGGTAATGTGATTGGCGATAAACAGGGTTGGCTAGTCTTTGCGATTTTGGTGGCGGTTGTTTCGCTAGTTGGTGGGATTATCACCGTGATCGGGGCTAAAGAGCAGGAATCCGCTCTTCGTCAATCAACCGAAAAAACTAATATCATGACGGTATTTAAGGCAATCGGACATAACGATCAGTTACTCTGGGTTGCGGTATCCTATGGCTTATTTGCTCTTGGTTATGTGATCTGCTCTTCATTTTTACTTTACTATTTCACTTATATTTTTGGCGATGCTTCAAGTTTTGCGATAATTGGTACGCTTAATCTGGCAATTGGTTTTATTGCAGTTGCATTATTCCCAGTTCTTAGTCGCGTATTTAAAGGGCGCAAAAATCTTTTTTGCGTTGGCGTGATTACCATGATAATTGGGCTGATTATTTTTGCTTTAGCAGGTAAACAGCTTTCTATAATCTTAACTGGCTATGTGTTATTTTTCTTTCCTTATCCGATATTATTTGTGTGTATCCTTCTGATGTTAACTGATAGCGTGGAATATGGGCAGCTAAAAACTGGTACTCGCTCTGAAGGCGTTACCTTATGTGTTAGACCATTACTCGATAAACTAGCAGGAGCAATTTCCAATGGTGTGGTTGGCTTTACCGCAATCTGGGTGGCAATGACCAATAATGCGACCGCTGAAAGTGTCGCAGCTATGCCGGGGAGTATTCTTAAATTTAAGATAGTCATGTTTGGTATCCCAATAATTCTATTTGTACTTTCAATTATAGTCTTTATCAAAAAAGTGCAACTAACTGAAGCATTCCATGACAAGGTTCTTGGCGAATTATGTACTAAGCTTGGTGTCAGCAAAGAAGAACTATCTTAACTGTTCACTATATTGTAAATGGTTTCGTCACAAGGCGCCTTATTTACTTTTATGTAAACTGTGTCACCTTGTTTTTCGCTTTTACAATACATTGAAGCAGTTAATCTATACTTAATTAATAGATGAATAATTACAAATAAAGTATTCGATAATGAAGAAGTTAATCAAGCTAACTGGGAATAAGACTGAATTAATCTTACTTGTCATTCCTAGCAAATTTCCAGAAATTATTTATTGGGGCAAAAAGCTATCTCTTACTAGTACGGAAGAGGCACAATTTATAGAATATAGCGAATTGCCAGTTCCCCAAGCCTTTCTTGATGATGAACAGTATTTAACTATCTTTCCTTTGCTCGGGAATGGCGCATTTCAGCTAAATGCGTTCTCAGGTAGTCGTGGACAGCAATCTTGGGCGCCACAATTTCGGCAGCTAACTTACCGGGAGGCATCATCAGGAAGTCTAGAAATAGACGCTAGAGATGAAATTGCTGGTCTACAACTGACGATCAAGCTTGAACTAAACAACTGGGATATTCTCGAACAGGAAATCACCTTAACGAATATTGTTAATGATAGCTACCAGCTAAATGAATTATTTATCTCACTAGCATTACCAGCGAAAGTCAATGAAATGATTCAATTTCACGGGCGCTGGATTCATGAATTTCAACAGCAACGAAGTCTGATTAATCAACCCTGCTATTTGGTAGAGAATCTCAAAGGGCGGACATCAAATGATAATCCACCACTATTAATTTGTGGTAGTAATGGATTTAGTCATCAAGCTGGCGAAGTATACGCGTTTCATCTTGGTTGGAGTGGCAATCATGCTTATAAATTAAGCATGGTTAGTGATGGTAGAAAACTAGTTCAGTTTGGTGAGAAATTTCTTCCCGGTGAGATGACTTTATCCTCTGGTGCAACTTATACCAGCCCTAAACTTTATGCCACTTATTCGGATGGAGGCTTGAATCAGCTTAGTCATAACTTCCATGCTTTTATTCGTGAAAGTGGCAGATTTGCCAAGCATAAACGTAGCTATCGCCCAATTCATATCAATACTTGGGAAGCAATGTATTTTGAACATAATCAGGAAATGTTGTTTAAATTGGTGTACAAAGCTGCCAGCCTTGGTATTGAACGCTTTGTTCTTGATGATGGCTGGTTCAATGGACGCAATCATGAACGAGCTGGGCTTGGTGACTGGTTTGTTGATAAAAATAAATATCCGAATGGGCTAACTCCACTAATTGAACAGGTTAAAAAATCTGGTATGGAGCTTGGCTTATGGTTTGAACCAGAAATGGTCAATCCTGACTCAGAGTTGTTTCGCAAGCATCCTGACTGGGTATTACACTTAGCTGGCTACCAGCAGCCCCTTGGACGCTATCAGTATGTCCTAAATCTGGCTCATCCAGAAGCTTATAGTTATATCAAGACTTGTATGGTTGATTTACTTAATCAATATGACATTGCTTATATCAAGTGGGACATGAATCGTGATCTGGTACAGCCGGGTAATTCTCTTGGCTATTCGGGAGTTCATGATCAGGTTTTGGCTACTTATCGGCTGATGGATGAATTAAATCAGCTTTTTCCAAGGCTTGAAATCGAAAGTTGTGCTTCCGGCGGTGCGCGGGTTGATTTGGGAATACTTCGCTATACCAATCGAGTCTGGACATCGGATTGTAATGATCCAGTTGAGCGACAAAGTATTCAGGAAGGATTTAGCTATTTTTTTCCACCAGAATTAATGGGTTCACATTTTGGACCCGAGCAGGCACATACGACTAATCGCTTAAATACTCTTGAATATCGGATTTTGACTGCCTTTTTTGCTAATCTTGGCTTTGAACAAAACCTACTCGAATTGACTGCTTATGAATGTACACAATTAAAAACATATATCGATTTGTATAAAAAATATCGTAGTCTAATTCATCGTGGTGATTTTATCTGGCTTGATACTCTTGACCCCGGGCAAAAAATCTATGGGGTAATCAGTGCTGATAAAACTCAGGCACTATTTGCGGTTGCCCAAAATGGCTTTCCAGTTAATCAAGTGTCTAGCAAATTAATGATTCCTTATCTGGATGAAAGCAAAAATTATCGTGTGAAACTATTAAATTCGCAAGAAAATACTGGTTATTTAATGAAAAAGTCGGTGCCGCTATGTAATGGAGAATTGTTATTAAGTGGTAAGGTTATTGCTAATCTTGGGATTCAGCTACCGATTATGCATCCACAAAGCATTTTACTGATTGCTTTTACATCTAATTAATAAATGATTATTTTAAAAACCTTATAGCATTTCTAGTCAAAGAAAAATTAGTTGTTTATATAACGAGAAATCATTTTTAGGTGAGAAAGACATAAAATGGAGATTTTTTCGATAATTGAGGCTATGAGTCCAATTATTGTTTGCGCAATTGCAATAATTTTTTTCAAGAAAAGTACAATTTTTGCTGCACTTGTAGGATTGTTTTTAGCAATTTTAGAAGCTACTTTTAGTAAGAAATTTAATATTAATTCAAACAATTCAATAATATCAATTATTTCATCTAGTTGTATACTAACTTTTAGTGCTGTTATAGTAATAGTACCTGGCTTATATTTAAATGCTATTTTAAAAGGACAAGGAAAACTAATTGATTTGGTTAACTGGATATCTGAATTTAAGATAGATAAGGAGAAACTTGCCTTAATTTTACTACTTGGTATTTTGCCAGCATTAGAATCATTAACTGGATTTGGGGTATCATTATTTTTAGGTATCCCGATATTTTTTAAACTATTTGAAGAAGAAAAGGCATATAAGCTATCCATGTTAGGAATGATGATCTTACCTTGGGGAACGCTCGGATTGGCAACTGTAGTTGGTGCAGGATTAAGTGGCTATTCGATTAAAGAGCTTGGAAACGCTACATCAGAGATGAGTTTTTTAATTTTTCCTATTATTTCATTAATCAGTCTGAAAATCATGAATAAACTTAGCCTTTGGTATATTGGTATTATTTTTGGTATGTTATTTTCAATACTATTACATGTTTTTAACTATTATGGTTATGTTGAAGTTAGTGCTATTTTGGCCGGGTTATTAACCGCAATAATAGGGTTTTTAGTTTTAAAAAATAGAAAAATGGAAGGTGATGGTTTAGGAAATTCTAACCTTTTTATGAGACTGAAATTGATTTCTCCATATCTTTCTATCTTGTTAATTATCCTAATAACAAGAAGTATCAACTCGGTACATATATTTTTAAATAAACTATTTGTAATAAAAAGTGGCTCAGTATCTTTAAGCATATTTAATAGTCCAGGAATAGTTCTACTTCTTGTTAGCATGATCTGCTACTTTGTAAATCCTATTAAAATTGAACATAAACCCTTATGGAAACGCGTTCGTATTGCTTGTTTAAGTTTATTTTGTTTTATTCTTTTGGCGCAAACAATGAATCAAGTAGGGATGGTTACAACACTGGCTAAAGCAATACAAAACATTGGTGGAGCTTCGTCAGTAATTATATTATCTCCATTATTGGGCGTTATGAGTGGATTTATAACTGGATCCAATTTAGGTGGAAATGCGTTAGTTATGACTGTACAACAGCATATAGGGGAAAGCTTACATCATGGATTATTATTTTCGGCATTACAAAATAGTGCTGCTGGGCATGCTGCCTTTACTTCTTTACCTATTATTGTATTAATTATAACAATAGCAAAAGATGTCAATATGAATAGTAGTACCTGGGATATCAAAGAAAATCATTTACTGAAATTTGGTTTATCTGTTTTATTAATTAACTACATAGTCTTGGTTTTATCATTAATTTTTTTATATAGTCTTAAATAAGATTTAAGGTTAAAAGATTGTAAATAAATTTTTTCTATACATAAGGTGTAAGATGTATTTAGGTGTAGATTACTATCCCGAGCAATGGGATGCAGAATTTTTGGAACAAGACTTGGCGCGGATGGTGAGTGCTGGGATTAATTGCATTCGGATTGCCGAATTTGCTTGGCATTTGATGGAGCCAAAGGAAGGGCAATTTAACTTTGATTATTTCGCCCACGTACTCGATCGAGCCGAACACTATGGTTTAAAAGTGATGCTCGGAACACCAACGGCAACCTTGCCAGCATGGCTTGCCAAAAAATACCCTGAAGTGCTGTCGGTCGATGAGGTTGGCATTAAGCGCCATTTCGGTGGACGGCGACAGGCATGTCTTAACTCCCCAGTTTATCGTGAAAAAAGTGCGCTGATTTCGACTAAAATGGCAGAAGCATATGCGAATCATCCGGCGGTAATTGCGTGGCAAATTGATAATGAGCTTGGGCACGAAACTAGCGACTGGTGCTACTGTAATCATTGTGAGCGTGAATTTCAGAATTATCTGCAAGCTCAGTTTGAGTCAGTCGAAGAGCTTAATTATCGTTTGGGTACGGTTTTCTGGTCGCAAAGTTATAATGATTTTAATGAGATAGAACTACCGCGCCCAACGATTCCCGCCAAAAATCCGGGCTTAATGCTTTATTTTTATCGTTTCCGGGCAGAAACCATTACCCGTTTTACTCGTGAACAGGCTACCATACTACGTAAGATAATCCCGCAAAGTCAGCAAATTACGCATAATTATCCGGGGGATTATTATAATAAGGCACAGAACTTTACCGATATTTCCGAGTGTCTAGATGTAGTAGCTCTTAATAACTATCCGGTTTGGGGTGGACTAGAGCAGCCAGTCGAATATGGTAAGATAGCTATGAAGCTAGATCAGACACGTGGCTTTTTACCGGGCAAGAATTTTTGGATAACCGAACAACTAATCGGCGCACAGGCGCATACGATTATGGGTTATTTACCGCGTCCGGGGCAGGCAAGATTATGGTCGTGGCAGGCAATGCTACATGGCTGCAATAATCTAATTTATTTCCGTTGGCGTACTGCAACTAAAGGTGCAGAGCAGTTTTGCTATGGGGTACTAGATCATGATAATCAGGATGGTCCACGTTATCACGAAATGCAGCAGGTTTTTAATGAAGCACGCCGATATGCAAGTGAACTTAATCAACCAATCAAAGCCGAAGTAGCACTAATCTATAATCCGGATAATATCTTTGCTTGGAAAATCCAGCCACAGTCAGTTTCAATGGATATTCATCATGAGCATTTCCGCCTCTATCAGGGATTTATCCGGCATAATGTGGCGATTGATGTAATTGATATTCGCCAAGCAATCGATACTTATAAAGTGGTATTATTGCCTGCACCGCTGTTACTAACTAAAGAGCAAATCACTAAGCTAGTCGATTTTATCCAAAACGGTGGAATTGTAATTAGTTCATTCCGTGCCGCAATTAAAGATCAGGATAATTCGGTTTATTTTAATCAAGATAATCCTTGGCTTAAAGTTGCCGGGCTAAAAGCCTATTATATCGAATCGCTTGGGAATAATAGCCAAGTTACAATTCGTAATCCATCCGGAGTAGAATATCAAGCTGGTGTATGGCGCGATATGCTTGAAGTTACCACTGGAAGCGATGCTCAAACCATCTATAACTATAGCGATGAATTTTCTAGCTATGCTGCCGTAACCGAAACCGTTATTGGGGCGGGTAAATTAATCCATATCGCGACAGGTATTAATGATAAAGAATTTTGGCTTAATCTGGCATCGCAGGTACTTAGTTTACAAAGTATCCCGGCAAGGCTAACTCCAGATGGAGTTGAGATTATCCGGCGTGGCAATACCGATTTTATCCTTAATCACAATAATCATGCTATCAGGTATAATGATTTAGAGCTAGAGCCATATGCGGTGCTAATTGAGGGAAAATAGTATATAATTGGTATATCCCCAGCTAAACATTTTGCGAGGAGAAATAATGTTAGCAGAACTAAAACAGAAATATTTTGAAACTAGACATCAAGCAACGATTGTTCTTGGTGTGCAGTCAGGGATTATTGTTTCATTGTTTGGGCTGATCCATTCAGTTCTTAAACTACAAAATCTTAATGTCTTAATGGCATTGATTGGCGCTCTTGTAATTGGACTACTTCAGACTATTGCGCTACGTGGTTCATTGAATCGTAGGTTACGTTATACTTTTGCTTCCTCCATCATCGTTGGCTTTGCCTTTTTTATGGGGAGTTATCTTGGGCATTCGTACTGGTTAACTACGCTTGGTTTACTAATTCTAATCCCCTTGGTAGCTTTTAGTGCTAGTGCTGATCATATGCTATCCAGCATTTTTTTGTTTAGCGCTGATTTATTTATCGTTGGTAGTGGGATGCCGGATAAATTGCCCGGGGCGATTTGGTATGGTGTTTTCTTTACTTTAGGAGGCTTACTGACTTGGCTTGCAGCTTATTTATGGTATAGAAAATTCCCAATCAAAGATGATGTTGAAACTAAAGCCCGTCCACTTAGTTTGGCGCGGCTATTTCCGGATTATCGAAAACATTTACGTTTTGTGGTATTACTTACCCTTGCCGTTGTGATTGGTAATACTATTTCTTATTTGTTTAGTTTGCCGCAAGGGTATTGGGTGCCAATGACAGCAATGCTGTTATTAAAGTCAGATTTGGATGTTTCCAAGAAAAAAATTAGTCATCGACTTACTGGGACTTTACTTGGTAGCGTTTTGGCATTTATCGTAATTATGCTAATTTCATCAAAAATTGTGCTTTCGTTACTGATGCTGCCATTGATGTTTTTGATGGTAATTGCATTAGCTCGTCATTATGGTGCTTATACATTTTTTCTGACAATTGCCGTTACGGTGATGATGAATCTTATTGAACCAGATGGCTACCTGATAACAGAACATCGTATCGTTGATACTGTACTTGGGGTGATTGCGGTTGTTGCGGTAATCTGGTTTTTGAAGCCAAGAATTAATAATTCTGAATTATTAAAATAAGCCTAAATTTGTGCCTTATGCTTGAGTCTGTTGCACGTTCCGAGGATGTGATAAAATACTGGCTGTTTTAAGTTTTTAGATAACGGATTTTAGAATTAAAGGTATCCGATGAGTAATGATCAGTCGCCATTGATTAATTCATTTGCACGAGAAGTTGTAAATATCAACATTGAAGAGGAAATGAAACAGTCCTATATTGAATACGCGATGAGCGTAATTGTTGGACGTGCGCTTCCTGATGTTCGTGATGGCTTAAAGCCGGTTCATCGCCGAGTATTATATGCCATGCATGAGCTTTCCAATGACTGGAATAAACCATACAAAAAATCCGCGCGTATTGTCGGGGATGTGATCGGTAAATACCATCCACATGGTGATACTGCTGTTTATGATACGATAGTCCGGATGGCACAACCATTCTCATTGCGTTACATGCTTGTTGATGGACAGGGTAACTTTGGTTCGGTTGATGGTGATTCTCCGGCAGCTATGCGTTATACCGAAATCCGGATGTCAAAAATTGCCCATGAGATGCTGGCTGATATTGATAAAGAAACCGTAAATTTTGGTCCAAACTACGATGGTTCTGAATCTGAACCCCAGGTAATGCCGACGCGGATTCCAAATCTGTTAATCAATGGAACTACTGGTATTGCGGTGGGTATGGCAACAAATATTCCGCCACATAATCTTACCGAAATTATCGATGGTGCACTCGCGCTTCTTGATAATCCTGAAATGACTATTGATGAATTGATAGAGATTATTCCGGCACCAGATTTTCCAACCGCGGGGATTATTTTTGGGATCAAGGATATTCATCAAGGCTATAAAACTGGACGTGGTCGTGTAATCATGCGTGCCCGTACTCATTTTGAAGACATTGCCAAAGATCGTCAAGCGATTATTATTGATGAATTGCCATATCAGGTGAATAAAGCCAAGCTGTGTGAACGGATTGGTGAATTGGTTAAAGAAAAGATCGTTGAAGGTATCAGCGAGATTCGTGATGAATCGGATAAATCCGGGATGCGCGTGGTAATTGAGTTACGCCGTGGTGAAAATGCCAATGTAATGCTAAATAATCTCTATAAACTTACTCAGATGCAGGATAGTTTTGGGATTAATATGGTAGCACTGGTTAATGGTCAGCCGCGCTTACTTAACCTTAAATCAATTCTTGAAGAGTTTATTTATCATCGCCGTGAAGTAGTAACACGGCGGACTTTATTTGAATTAAGAAAAGCCAAAGATCGCGGACATATTCTCGAAGGTTTGGCAGTTGCCTTAGCAAATGTTGATCCGATGATAGAAATTATTAAAACTTCGCAAACTCCAGTCGAAGCTAAAGGGCGTTTGATGGAACGTAGCTGGGAATCTTCGCTGGTTGTCACTATGATGTCGCGAGTTGATTCTGAATACGTGCGTCCGGATGGTGTTGATAAGCGCTTTGGTTTGATTAATGGTGCATATTATCTATCTGAAATTCAGGCGCAGGCAATCCTAGAACTACGTTTGCAACGTTTAACCGGGCTTGAGCAAGAAAAAATCACTCAGGAATACCATGAAATCATGGATCTGATTGTTGATTTAATTGATATTTTGAATAAACCAGAGCGGGTTAACCAGATTATCGCAACTGAAATGACTAATATCAAGGAACAGTTTGGTGACAAACGCCGTTCTGAGATTGAGTTTGATTCAGCTGATATTGATATGGAAGATTTGATTAAGCCACGAGATATGGTTGTAACTTTATCTAAAGAGGGTTATGTTAAAACTCAGTCATTAGATGAGTATCGTACCCAGAAACGTGGTGGACGTGGTAAAACTGCCGCGGCAACCCGTGAAGATGATTATATCCAGAGCCTATTTATTGCCCATACACATGACTACGTGCTATGCTTCTCAACGCTTGGGCGGATGTACTGGCTTAAAGTTTATAACCTACCTGAAGGTAGCCGTACTACGCGTGGTAAACCAATTATTAATCTTCTGCCGTTACAAATGGATGAGAAAATTACCAATATTCTGCCAGTGAAAGACTTTAGTGAAGATAAATTTGTCTTTATGGTAACTGAGCAGGGTGTAGTGAAAAAAGTTAATCTGAGTGAATTCTCACGTCCAAGCAGCCGTGGTATTATTGCAATTGGTCTTGATGATGGCGATCATGTTGCCGGGGTTGAATTAACTGATGGTAAACGAGAAATCATGATCTTCTCGGATGGTGGCAAGGCGGTTCGCTTTAATGAAGAAGAAGTTAGGGCTATGGGGCGTCAGGCGCGTGGTGTTCGTGGGATCAAGTTAGGTGATGATTGTCGTGTGGTTGCTTTATTAACTACTGATGATGTTAATGACAATGTATTAACGGCAACTGAAAATGGTTATGGTAAACGAACTACCGTTGCTGAATATCGGCTTGCTTCACGTGGTACACAGGGTGTTAAAGCAATTGGTGAATCTGCACGCAATGGTAAACTGGTTGCAGCCAAACTAGTTGCTGATGAAGATGAAATTATGTTGATTACAACTGGTGGTGTCCTGATTCGTACTAAAGTGGATAGCATCCGTGAGACAGGGCGTTCAGCTCAAGGAGTTAAATTGATTGATCTATCTGATGGTGAAAAATTGGTTGATCTAGAGAAAGTAATTGAAACTGAAGTTATCGATAACGACTTAGCTGAGACTGAATAAAAAAGAGTGCACTTGCACTCTTTTTTATGTGCCATGACAATTGTCTGGTAGATATCTTTGTGCGAGGTCAGAGCTACATTGCCAGATTATGCCACCATGTGCATATCGTCCAGTAAATCTTATATGGGGTGAAGATAGTGGGTGGTCATCGCCATTTTCAAGATTGGGTACTTCAATGGTGTTAACTGTTGCGATGAGTGAGATTTCGCTACTATTTTGCGGTTTCAATGCGGTAACCTGATTTATATAGGTTCCATTTATTTTAAATGGATTTGGCAATCCAAAAGATTCGTTGTCCAGTTTTGGGTAGTATGGAATGCCAGAGTTTTCATCAGCATATCCTTCAAGACGGTTTTGTATGGCAGTAATAATCAAAAATCCTTCATGGATTTTTTTACGGCTTAGGTAGCTTTCGTAGGTTATTTTGAATGTCCAAGCTAATCCGGCAATTACAACAATAGAGATAATGAATACGTTCTTGAATATGGCAGGGGTTTTGGGTTTCATAAATTTAGAAAATGCTAATAAAGGCGAAAATTTAACACAATAGAGTAAGCGCTGTCAATGGGTTTAAAAAAATGTATCCAGCCGCTTGAGCTTTTTGCTAATACTATGCTATAATCCACGCCTACCACTTACCGTTACAAATATTTAATGTCGTAGGCACTGAGTTAATTACTCAGATATTTGTAATTATTAAAAATTAGGAACTCATATATGAAAACATTTTCGGCAAAAGCTCATGAAGTAAATCACGAGTGGTTTGTTGTAGATGCAGAAGATAAAGTATTAGGTCGTCTGGCATCTAAAATTGCTCACGTATTACGTGGTAAGCATAAAGCTATTTATACACCGCATGTAGATACTGGTGATTTTGTAGTTGTTACCAATGCTGACAAACTTGTTGTTACTGGTAAAAAAACATTGCAAAAAATATACTATCGTCACACTGGTTATCCTGGTGGTATTTACTCGCGTACTTTCAACCAAATGTTGGAAAAAGCACCTGAGAAAATTTTGATTAATGCTGTTAAAGGAATGTTACCAAAAGGTCCTTTAGGTTATGCTATGATCAAAAAATTAAAGGTATATGCTGGTGAATCTCATCCGCATGCTGCACAACAACCTAAGCAATTAGAAATTTAATAGGATTACATTAAATGGTTGGAAACTATAATTATGGTACAGGTCGCCGTAAAAGTTCAGTAGCGCGCGTGTTTATCATCAAAGGTTCAGGTAAAATTGAAGTTAACGGCAAAGAATATGACAAATATTTTGCTCGCCCTACAAGCTGCATGATCGTGCGTCAGCCGCTTGAGCTTGTTGAACATTTATCTACATTCGATATCAAAGTAAATGTATTGGGTGGTGGTGAATCAGGTCAGGCTGGTGCAGTTCGCCATGGTATTACTCGTGCCTTGATTGACTTTAATCCGGAATTAAAACCTGCTTTGTCAAAAGCTGGTTTTGTTACTCGTGATGCTCGTGAAGTTGAACGTAAAAAATGTGGTCTGCGTAAAGCACGTCGCCGCAAACAGTTCTCTAAACGTTAATTCGTTTCAGAATTATGGGAAGCCTGCATTTTTGCAGGCTTTTTTTATTGTAAAATATTTTATGGTTTGTAATTCTACAATATGATTTTTGAATAATTACAGGATATAATCATGGTTGTATCCTTCTATATATGAGGTAAATATGAGTCATAAAAAAAGCCAGTATCGAAATCGTGAATATAGTTATGATATGGATCAACATAATGATAACTATCCTGAGCCTAGATACAAGTATTCACGTAGGGGCTATGCACCCAAAAGCAGATTTAAGACCTATTTATTAACTGGTATGGGTATCATTGGTGTCGCAGCAGCGAGTGTTGGTGTTACCAAGTATTATGATATGAAAAAACAACTGGATTCTGTTGCTGCACCTGCCAATAATCCAGAAACATTACCTCTACAAAATCCAACGACTAGCCAAATGGTAAAGATAATTTCAGTAACCCCAAATTATAAGGAGGTAAAGAAACCTTATCAAAGCTGTAAAAATGTAACTAGCACGGAGTATGTTCAAAATCAAAAAAATGGCATGACTGGAGGGGTTGTCGGTGGAGCTACTGGAGCTGTTGCCGGGGGATCATTGGTAATCAAATTAAACAAGGTGGTGTTGGTACGGCTATCGGCGCTGTAGTTGGTGCTACCGCAGGTGCATTAACGGGAAGGGCGATCCAGCGCTCAAATCAGCCAGAATATGTTGCTGAGCAGAAAACGAGTCAGCAATGTACAACTCAATATAAGACTGTCAAGAAAGTCAATAATTATAATGTTGAATATATGTTGGATAATAATATTGCAACTACTGTTACGAAAAAATCTCTTAAGCCAGGAAGCACGATTTCTCTGAGTTCATTAAATGCATTAGTTGTTCATTAAAATATTTATTGGTAACAATTTGTTATGCAATAATCTTGAAAAACATGTGGTTATATCATCTAACGGTGATAAACTCTAACCCTTGTTGTTTAAGATTGGGGATTGATATGGTTAAATGGTTTTTAACTATACTATTAACATTTACAGCGTTAATTTCATATGCTGATGGAAGTAATACTAGTCAGCCAACTAAGTATAAAAAATTAATGAATTATAATGTTTCCGGATTATGTAGCCAAAATGGCGGTAAAATGGTTACTCAATACACAGGTAGTCATAAGCCCTATCAGGTATGTATTTTTGATGATAATCGCCAATGTGAGGTTAAAGCACTAAATAGTGGTGCATGTCCTGTTGGTGGGATAAAGATAACCGGTTATGATAAACCAGAACAAGTTTATTGTGCGATTAAAGGCGGTGAAGTCAAAGCGGAAAAGCATGCTAAATGCCGCCTGCCAAGTGGGAAAATATATTCGGCACATAAACTATACTATGCAATGTAGTTATAAATCATGCATGAATTTTCTTTATGTGAAGGAATTATAAAACAGGTATTAAAGCAGAAAACTATTCTGCCAGAAGATATTGTCAGTATCAATATTGCTATTGGGGAATTAGCTGGGGTTGATATTGACTCTTTGCAATTTTGGTTTCCGGTGGTTGCAGCTAAGTTCCAATTAGCAGATGTTAAATTGAAGATAGATATTATTCCGGCGCGGGTAATCTGTAAATCCTGTAATACTGAATTTCATCTGCAAAAGTTATTTGATCCTTGCCCCGTTTGTAGTGCCTATGCTAATTATGATTTTTTATCTGGACGGGAATTATTGGTAAAATCAGTTAGCGCAAAATAGCTAGGTCATTTTGGCATATTTAGAGCGTTTAAACGCTTATAGAATAAAGGAATAATAATGAATATTACCCAATTAGTTACTAATATACATCCAGAAGTTATAAATTGGCGACGTGAGCTACATAAAAAACCAGAGCTATCGTATAATGAATTTAATACAGCTAATTATGTAGCGGATCTACTTACTCAATTTAGTGCTTATGAGATTTCACGCCCAACGCCAAATAGTGTGGTGGCTCGATTGATCGGGAATAAGCCGGGTAATGTATTGGCCTTACGTGCCGATATGGATGCTTTGCCCCTTACTGAATTAAATGAATGTGATTACAAATCACAGCATAATGGGGTAATGCATGCTTGTGGACATGATGGACATTCGGCAAGCTTACTTGGGGTAGCCAAAATTCTCAGCCAACATAAAGATGAATTAGCTGGAGAAGTTCGTCTGATTTTCCAGCATGCCGAAGAAACACCGCCAGGTGGTGCAAAAGAGTTAGTTGATCTGGGGGTTCTTGAGAATGTAGACATGATCATCGGGATTCATCTTTGGTCAACGATGCCAATTGGGAAAGTTGGCGTAATTGGTGGAGCAATGATGGCAGCACCAGACGTATTTAATCTGGAAATAAAAGGTAAGGGTGGACATGGTGGGTTTCCTCATCAGGCGATTGATACCATTACTATTGGTGCACAGGTAGTTACCAATTTACAGCAGATCGTTGCACGGCAAATTAATCCGCTGGAGCCAGTAGTGATTTCGGTTACCAAGTTTATTAGTGGTACAACGCATAATATTTTGCCACATACGGCAGAAATTGCCGGGACGGTTCGTACCTTTGATAATAAAGTTAGGCATACCATTCCTGAACTTATGGAACGGATTATTCGTGGAATAACTAGTGCACATGGTGCAGATTATGCGTTTAATTATACTTATGGTTATGATCCAGTAGTTAATAATCATGAAGTAGCCAACTTTGTTGAAGAAGTTGTGGTTGATACGCTTGGTAGTGGGTGGGTTGATAAAATGGCACCTAATATGGCTGGTGAGGATTTTTCAGCTTATTTGGCTAAAGTACCGGGTTGTTTTATTTTTGTTGGTGCAGGTAATGAAGAAAAAGGGATTATTCATCCTCATCACCATCCACGCTTTAATATTGATGAAGATGCCTTAGCCGTTAGTATGAAAATCTTTCTTGGGGCAGTAGCAAAATATTTGGGTGGAAATAAATGCGCCTAACTCATTTAATTGCAGCAATTCCATGTTTTGCATTATTATTTGCCCCTTTTCTTGCCAATCGGGTAGAGCCGAGAGTTCTTGGTCTGCCATTTCTTTTATTCTGGATTATGTTTTGGATTGTTCTAACTACGGTTTTTATGTATATTGTTTTTTTGCTAGAGAAAAATAAAACAAATGAATAGTGCAATTTTTGTTTTAGCTATTATTACTACGCTAGCATTTATTTTAGCAATTGTACAGGTAAAAGGCAAAAGTCATCAGCTTGAAGAATGGGCGGTTGGCGGACGCAGCTTTGGCGTTATACTTGTTTTTATTCTGATGGGCGGCGAACTATATACGACTTTTACTTTTCTTGGTGGTAGTAGCCTTGCGTACAATAAAGGTGGTGCTTGCTATTATATTCTTTGCTATTCCCCGATTGCTTACGTTCTTGGCTACTGGCTATTACCCGCAATCTGGAAATATGCTAAAGAACATAATCTGATTTCCCAATCTGATTTCTATATCCGGAAATATGATAGTAAGGCATTGGGGATTTTAGTCTCGCTAATTGGTTTTATCGCGCTGATTCCATACCTAATTTTACAAATCAAAGGGCTTGGTATCATTGTTAGTGAGACTTCTTATGGTGTTATTTCGGCAAATTCTGCAATTTGGCTATGTTCCGCTCTGATGGTGATTTATGTTGTAATTGCTGGTATGCATGGCTCGGTACGGGTTGCGGTAGTAAAAGATATATTGATTCTTGCCATTGTCTTTTTTCTAGGTGTTTATTTGCCATATCATTATTATGGTGGAATTGAAAATACGATTAATCTGGTGGAAGCTAAGCATCCGGGATTTACGATGATTAGTAATAAGGATTTTAATCCGGTATGGTTTGTTTCAACCGTTTTACTAAGTGCAATCGGCTTATATCTATGGCCACATAGCTTCACTTCACTCTATACCTCACAAAGTGCGAATGTACTAAAGAAAAATGCTATCTTGATGCCACTTTACCAGTTCCTACTGATGTTTGTTTTCATAATTGGTTTTGTTGCGGCTTTGCAATTACCCGGACTAAATAAAGCACAAAGTGATTTGGCGCTTATTCGGCTAGTAATAAATACCTTTAGTCCCTGGTTTGTTGGTGTAATCGGTGCTGCCGGGGTATTGACGGCACTAGTTCCGGGGTCAATAATTCTTCTATCGATTGCAACCCTTTTTATCAAAAACATCATGATTCCAGTTATTCCGGCATGTGCTCGGAAAGAAATGTTACTAGTCAAACTAAGTGTCCCATTTATAATGCTAATAGCACTAGTTGCCAATAGCTATGGTGGTGAAACTATAGTTGGATTATTGATCGTTGGTTATGGGCTGGTATCTCAATTATTCCCAGCCCTAGTCTTTAGCTTTTGCCAGAATAACCCAGTTAGTAAATTAGGGGCAATTGGTGGTATGTTAATTGGCGTCATGATCATGTTTATATCGATACTAACCAAGGTCAATTTTAACGATTATTTACCTACTGTATTAAACGGTTTAAATGTCGGTATCATAGCACTAATTGCGAATCTAATTGTTACATTGATTATTAGCAGTTGTGAGAGAATATATCTCCGTTAAACGTGCTGATCCAGAAGGATAGTATTTCCATCTGGATCTACTAGCATAGAATGTGCGGCACCCGTAGAATTTTCATCTGCTTCGACAGTAAATTTAACCCCCTGTGCTTTTAGCTGCTTTTGAATCTCACGGATATCGGTAAAATTCTCCAGCTTTTCAGCATTACAATTCCAGCCTGGATTGAATGTCAGAATGTTTTTCTCAAACATTCCCTGAAATAAACCAATCACATGCTCACCATTCTTTAGCATTAGCCAGTTTTGTGCCTGATCTCCAGCAAAGATGCTAAACCCAAGTTTTTCATAAAATTTACGTGAAGCTTCAATATCTTTTACTGCTAAACTTACTGAAAATGCACCTAAATCCATATCATTTCCTTATAAGATATAATTTTATTTCAGTAAATTATACTTTAATTTCCCATTTAATGTTTGATTATATTTATCTTTAATTAATTTCTGATAATGTATGGATATAATAATGTCAGAACTTCATCTTTACCATGAGTAACTATACTTTATTGCATACACTTGTTGACTACTACTTAATTCGCTAATATTAAATCCACCTTTGCTATATGGTTCAGCTGCAATGGTATCTGGGTTATTGCTATTATAGACAAATTGCATATATGGGATAATTGCCTGATGTGGCGTAATCTTGTAGGCAAAACCCAGTTCGGTGGTAAGTTGATATTGCTGGACGCTACCATTCATGGTTTGATTTGGAGTTGGTCCTTCTGTTAGATTTCCGGTCAGTGAGACTTGTGATAATCCACCATAGATGTCTATATATGGCGCAAATTTATCACTTAACTTAAAAGTTTGTTTAAAGCCGGGTAAAATTGCATAATTTGTTGAGTTAATATAATTTCCTTGCGTGTCTGCATATACCAGACTCATATTTTTACCTGCTTCTAGTCGTAAATATGGTGTAATATCATAATCATCAGTTATATGAAAGTTATATCCAAGTTTAAACACAGCCTTATAACCTTCAGGATTATTCTCTGATGAAGCTGGAACATCTGGGAAAGCTGGGTTTTGGCTTTGCATATTATATTTTGTATATAAACGACCTTCATAGTATAAACCATTTGCTAGAGTTTGGCTAAAAAAGGCAAATACCTGTGGACCTGAAGGTGTTTCTTCTAAAGCAGCTCCGGTTGAACTAATAGTTTTATCTATTGGTGCGGTTCCCAAATCACCGGAATAGGATTCGATTTTTTGCTGTTCAGCCAGTTTTTTTAATGCCCGAATTTCTTCTTTAGTTAAGATAATGTCTGACTCTGATGAGTTAATTGTTGTGCTAGGTGGAAGGTTGGTATTGACAGCATAAGTCTTTCCGATAAAAAATATAGCGATTAAGTATAGTAATTTCTTCATTAAGTACTCCAGTAAATTAAACATGCCGGGATTATAATGAGAGATTGTTTTTTTATCCTTATTCAAATTTATAAAATAAATTAATTTGTTAATATTGTTTAAAATCAGAGTGTTATCGATAGTGTGTGTGGTTAAATTTGTTGCGCTGCAAAATATTATTATCTCCGCTGGCAGATTTAGTTTGAATATCCACATGAATGCTAGGGTTTGCGCTAAAATAATGATTTCAGATCAAGATGCGTGGGAGTAAAAGAATGCTAGTAATGAAATTTGGGGGGACGTCAGTAACTAATCCTTTAAGTGTTGCAGCAATTGCAAAACAGGTGAGAAGCAATCTAGAGCAAAAGCCAATTATTGTTGTATCAGCCCTAAGTGGTGTAACCGACTTACTGGTAAAATTGAGTAATGCTAGTAATAAAGGTGAGATACAGGATATCTTGGCAGAAATACGTCTAAAGCATCAGCAATGGATTGATAATATTTTTAGTCAAAATTCTCCGTGTAATCAAAATGCTAGTGCACAAATTGATTTTTATCTTGAAGAGCTTGAAGATATTATGCAAGCACATGATTTTAGTTCCTCACTTGCACGGCATGATAGCATTGTTGCTTTTGGTGAGAAAATGTCATCTTACTTGATCAGTCGTTATCTTGTAAATAATAAAATTCAGGCAGAAAGACTTCTTGCCACTAAATGCATAATTACTAATAATAATTTTGGTGGCGCTGATTTTCTATCAGACGAGACAATTTTACATTCTAAGAAAAATATCCTGCCCTTAGTTGAAAATGAAATAGTTCCGGTGATTACTGGTTTTATTGGTGCGACGGTTAATGGTGAAACTACTATTCTTGGTCGTGGTGGCTCGGATTATTCGGCTGCAATAATTGGCTATGCGATTGGTGCTAAAGAAATTCAAATTTGGACTGATGTTGATGGGGTTTTTTCGGCGGATCCAAGAAAAGTAACAAATGCCCGATTAATAAATCAGCTTTCTTATCAGGAAGCCGCCGAACTTGCAATGTTTGGTGCAAAAGTCCTTCATCCACGAACGATTCAGCCTGCAGTTAAGGCAGATATTCCGGTACGGGTCTTAAATACGTTTAACCTGGATAATCACGGTACCTTAATTAATCATGATGCAGATAATACCCATCATGTCAAAGCTGTTACTTGGCGTAAGGATGTTCCGCTAATTAATATCAGTTCTCCGGACATGTTTTTGTCTAAAGGATTCTTACAACGAGTTTTTGCTATATTAAGTGAAAATAATATTTCAGTAAATATGCTAAGTGCTTCGGAAGTTAGTGTCTCAGTTACGCTTGATAATGTCGGAAATCTTGAAGATGCATTAAAACAATTAAATGAATTTGCAGTTGCAGAATATCGTAGTGGATTAGGTAGTATTTCGCTAGTTGGTGAAAAAATTATGGATACTCCTTTATTGATGCAAAACGTCTTTAACCTTCTTGAAGATCAAGGTTTAAAAGCCGAAATGCTGTCTTATAGTGCGAGTAATATTAATCTAAGTATGGTCATCGCGAGTGAGAGTATTGAGAAAATTGTTCCTAAGCTCCATGATCAGTTTATTATAAGCTAGCTAATTACATATTATTTAATTAAAAGGGGAAATTAAATGTCTATCACCAAACCAAGGATAAACAAGCAATTTAAAGATATTGTTATTAGTAAGCTAGAAAAGGTTAAGTTATCCAAACATCCAAGTGACTATCGTCAAGAAGATGTAAAAAAAGCTGGGAAAAAGAAAGCACATGATTTAGCTTTTCAAGTGTTGGAAAAAAGCCGTGAAGAGCTGATTGCTGCTCATGAAAAATTATGGGCATGTAAGAAATATGGGGTTTTGATAATTTTGCAGGGGATGGATACTTCGGGTAAAGATGGAACTATCCGCCACATCATGAGTGGAGTAAATCCACAAGGGTGTAAGGTACAGGGATTTAAAGTTCCAACCGCAGAAGAACATTCGCATAATTTTTTATGGCGCTATCAGAAAGCCGTTCCGGCACGCGGTGAGATTGTTATTTTCAATCGTTCGCATTATGAAGATGTCCTAGCGGTTAAAGTTCATCCTGAATATATGGAGCAATTACCTAGCGAACTCACTCCAGAAGTTAATAAAGATTTCTGGCAATCTCGTTATGAGGATATTAATGCATTTGAGAAACATTTGGCGCGGAATGGAATTGTTGTTTTGAAATTCTTCTTGCATATATCCAAAGCTGAACAAAAAAACCGCTTACTTGATCGTTTGACTAATGAGGCTAAATATTGGAAGGTTTCACCAGCTGATCTTAAAGAACGCAAATTCTGGGATAACTATGTAGAAGCTTATGAAGATTTATTATCTAATACTGGACATTCTTATGCGCCATGGGTGATAGTCCCAGCAAATGATAAGAAAATTGCCCGGGCGATAATTGCTGATATTATTGCCGATTCAATTAATGGACTAGATATTGATTTTCCCAAATTAACTAAAGCAGAAATAGATGCTTTGAAGCATGCTAAACTTGATTTGGAAAGTGAGGAGGATTAAATGGCTACTCACTATGCGAGTTCAATCTCAGCAGGAGATAAGGAAATTTGTCTAGTTGATGAGGGTAATTCATATAACGCAATAACTCCACCAATTGTGCAAAGTTCATTATTTTCATTCAAATGCTTTGAAGATTATCGTAATTATCATCTGCATAAGCATCATCAGTACGTTTATACTCGTGGGAATAATCCAACCACTAATGTACTAGAAGGTAAACTAGCTCGTCTAGAGCAGGGCGAAGCTTGCCGGGTATTTTCATCCGGAATGGCGGCAATTAGTGCGGCAATAATTGGACATCTGAAAACTGGTGATCACATTATATTTTTTAATACTATCTATGCGCCAACAATGATCTATGCCGGATTTCTTGAGCGCTTTGGCATTACGCATAGTTATCTTCGGACAAATAATCTTGATGAATTAAGTTCTGCGATTAAGACTAATACCAGAATGATTTATGTTGAATCTCCGGGAAGTTTAGATATTCAGGTGGTAGATTTACGTAAATTAGTTAAGATTGCCCGTGAACATAATCTGCTATCGGTAATAGATAATACTTTTGCGACACCACTTTATCAAAAGCCACTAACTTTAGGTATTGATATCGTGGTTCATTCTTGTACCAAGTATATAGGTGGGCATGCCGATGTAATGGCTGGTGCGGTTATTACTTCACGGAAGCTAATGCATGATATTGATATCTATGCGTTCAAATTACATGGTGCGGTATTGTCTCCACATGATTCATTTTTGCTGATACGCGGATTAAGAACTATGCCTTCAAGACTTGAGGCTCTTCAGTTACCGACGGCTAAAGTAGTTGAATTTTTACTTGCTCATCCTAAAATAGTTAAGGTGAATCATCCTTTAGCATATAATGAAGAAGAAAAAGCACTCTACTGGTCGCAAGCTAATGGCTATACCGGGCTTATCAGTTTTGAACTTGATATTTCAGATTACGCTGGTTTGGCAAGATTTATTGATAGCCTGACTACCTTTCATCTTGGGTTTAGCTGGGGTGGCTATGAAAATTTGGTTATGGCGCCATATGTGGCAGATGATTATGATAAGGTTCAGGTAAAGGGATTGAAACCAAATTTGGTGCGAATTTCTTTAGGCCTATTGGCAGCCGAAACAATTATTGCTGATCTAGAGCAGGCAATGGCAAAAATATGAACTATCAGATAAAAGCCTTGCGGGCACTAAATGATAACTATATCTGGGTTATTTATAACCAAAAATCAGCAATTGTGGTTGATCCCACCCTTACTGAATCAGTGGATGAGTTTTTGCAGCAAAATAATCTTCATTTGGATAGTATCCTATTAACCCATGGGCATAGTGATCATATCGGTGGTGTAGCTGGGCTAGTTAATAAATATTCGCCACAGATTGTTGATAACTTCTCAGATCAATTAACTGATGCTAGTAATGTTCAGATTGATGGTTTTCCTCAGATTCAGGTTATTCTAACTCCTGGGCATATGTATGAGCACGTTTGTTATTTATTTGATAATAAGCATCTTTTTTGTGGTGATACTTTATTTTCACTAGGTTGTGGCAGAGTTTTTACCAATGATTATCAGCTTATGTATGATTCGCTAGCTAAATTAAAAAGGCTTGATAATAATGTGCTTTTCTATCCAGCTCATGAATATACCTTAAATAATCTGCGTTTTACTCTTGAATTGGATAATGAAAATCAGGAGTACTATGCTGACTTTATAAATAAGATCGACAGCAAACTATTCGAAAAGCAAAATAGTCTGCCAACTGTGCTAAGCGATGAGTTAAAATATAATCTGTTTTTGCGTGATAATGATGCTAGATTATGGTCCGTTGTTGGTAAAAAATCAGAATCAGTAATTACTAATGGTTTTGAATATTTTAAACAGCTAAGAATGATACGAAATAATTTTTAAAAGATAAGGAATACGAATGAGAATTTTACATACGATGTTGCGTGTTGGTAATCTGGATAAGAGTATTGATTTTTACACTAAAGCTTTCGGGATGAAGTTACTTCGCCGGAATGATTATCCGGAAGGTAAGTTTACCCTTGCTTTTATCGGTTATGGCAATGAAAAAGAAAATACAGTGATTGAGCTAACTCATAATTGGGATACTGATTCCTATGATTTAGGAACTGGCTTTGGGCATATTGCTCTAGGTACTGATGATATTTATCAAGCGTGTGAAGTTGCCAAATTAAATGGTGGGGTGGTTACGCGTGAACCAGGGCCAATGAAGCATGGTACTACTGTAATAGCATTTGTCGCTGATCCTGATGGATATAAGATAGAATTGATCCAGCAATAGTTAAGCTCTTTTTTTGAGTATTCTCTTTTAAATGCCTCTTTTTATGAGGCATTTTTTCATTTTTAGCACGCAAATTTCCCTAAAAGATGTATTTTTTCTCATGCAAAATTAAGTTTTTTTTTAGGTTTTTATAGTTTATGTTGTTTTTATGTTTTATTTATTGCTTATTTTGCAATTATTTTTATTGCTTATATTTGGTAAATTATTAAAAATGTTGCAAAATGCATCTATGTTTATTGTGGCTTGATTGTTTAATGTATTGATTTGTTTTTTATAAATTTCAAAAATAAGAGGGTTATCTATAATTGTGCATTGCAGTATTATTTTTGTATCAAAATGTACCAACTAAATCCGAGATTTGCTATAAAATAGGAGCTGGTTTTAATATTTTTTTACAGGGTATGTGAAATGAAAATCCTAGCGACTAACGTATATGTTGGGCCAAATATTTATGCAAATTTTCCGGTAATTCGTCATGTGGTTGATATAGGTGTTTTGGAAAAATATCCGTCTGTCAAGCTAGGGCAAAGTTTTATTGAGAAGTTGATTGCTGCAGTTCCTTCATTGCAGGAACATCACTGTTCACACGGTGAAGAGGGTGGTTTTATTCGTAGGCTTAGAGAAGATGAAGGTACTTGGATTGGTCATATCTGGGAGCATGTAACTCTTGAGATTCAAACTTTGGCAGGTACGCCGGTTAGCTTTGGTCGTACACGCACCACAGGTAAAGATGGTGAATATAATTTAGTATTTGAATATAAACAAGAAGATGTTGGTATTCGCGCTTGCGAACTGGCTCGTGACTTGTTGATTTCAATTATGCCTGATGAAATTAAAGCTCAGGTTGAGCATAAAGTTGCAGAAGACTTTGATTTTGAAGCGGAAAAAGTACGCTTTATCCGTTTTGCGCAAAAAATGAATTTTGGTCCAAGTACCCAGTCAATTATTGACGCGGCAGTTGAACGTAATATTCCTTATTTGCGTTTAAATGAAGCTTCTTTGGTGCAACTTGGTTATGGTAAATATCAAAAACGTATTCAAGCAACAATTACCAGTGAAACACGCCATATTGCACTAGAGTTAGCATGTAATAAAGGTGCTTGTGCTAATTTATTAGATAGCCTTGGTTTACCAGTGCCACGTCAGAAAATTGTTACTTCGGCGCGTGAAGCTGTGCGTGCTGCCAACGCAATTGGTTTTCCGGTAGTGGTTAAGCCGCTTGATGGTAATCATGGTCGTGCGATTTCAATCAATTTGACTACTGATGAGCAAATTGTTGAAGCATTTACCGTTGCAGCAGAAGTGTCACGTCAGGTAATTGTAGAATCATTCATCCAGGGTGAAGATCACCGTATGCTAGTGGTTGATGGTAAACTGGTTGCAGTTGCCAAACGTGTACCTGGACATGTAATCGGTGATGGCAAAAAGACTATTGCTGAATTAGTAGATATAGTTAATCAGGATCCACGCCGTGGAGTTGGACACGAAAAAGTTTTGACAAAACTATTCCTTGATTATCAAGCAATCCAAATGTTAGATAAAAAAGGTTACACTGCAGAAACAGTATTGGCAGATGGCGAAGTATGTTATTTACGTGCAACAGCAAATCTATCAACTGGCGGTACTGCAATTGATCTGACAGATCAAGTACATCCTGATAATAAAGAAATGGCTGAGCGCGCAGTTCGTGCAATTGGTCTTGATGTTGGTGGTGTTGACTTCTTAATCACTGATATTAGTAAATCATACCATGAAATCGGTGGTGGAATTTGTGAGGTGAATGCAGCTCCAGGTTTCCGTATGCACGTTGCGCCAACTGAAGGCAAACCACGTGATGTAGCTGGTGCAGTAATGGAAATGCTATTCCCTGAGCCAGAAAAGGCACGTATTCCAACAGTTGCGATTACTGGTACTAATGGTAAAACTACGACTTCTCGGATGGTTGCGCATTTATGGAAACAAGCTGGTAAAGTAGTGGGCTTAACTACAACTGATGGTATTTACATCAATGGTAAATTGACAGTTAAGGGTGATACAACTGGTCCCGTATCTGCACAAATGGTATTGCAAGATCCAAATACTGAAATCGCGGTACTTGAAACAGCTCGTGGTGGTTTGATTCGTAGTGGTCTTGGTTATGAGTTTTGTGATGTTGGTGCGTGTTTGAATGTATCTGCTGATCATATTGATATCAAAGCAGGTAATAGCTTAGCTGAATTAGCTAAAGTTAAACGTATTGTAACTGATGCAGCTCGTAAGACAGCGGTATTAAATGCCGATGATATTGAATGTTTGAAAATGGCGGCTTCGACTGAAGCTGAGCATATTTTCTATGTAACAATGAATCCTCAACATCAGTTAGTACGTGAGCATATCCGTCTTGGTGGTAAGGCAGTTATTATTGAAAAAGGTGTTAATGGTGACATGATTACTATTTTTGATAATGGTGTACATGTACCAGTGTTATGGACACATTTGATTCCTGCTACACTTGAAGGTAAAGCTATTCATAACGTACAGAATGCAATGTTTGCTATTGCAATTTCATACAGTATGGGTATGAGTCTTGATGATTTACGTAATGGTATGCGTACCTTTGTTAATAGCTATCATCAGACACCAGGTCGTATGAATTTCTATGATGAGCATCCATTTAAAGTATTATTAGATTACGGTCATAATCCGGCTGCAATCAATATGATCTGTAAGTTTGTTGACCAAATGAATGTACCTGGTAAAAAAGTTGCAGTAATTACGTTCCCGGGTGATCGTACTAATGAATTGATTGAGGAAAGTGTTAAGTTATTACCTGCTCACTTTACACACTATGTGCTTAAACAGGATGATAACCGTCGTGGTCGTAAAGATGGTGAAATACCTGGGTTAATCAAGGAATTACTAGTAAAATACGGTGCCAAGTCTGAAAATATCCAGATTATTCACGATGAAACTGAAGCGGTGAATACAGCTTTAAGTAATGCTCGCGAAGGTGATTTTGTAGTGGTATTTGCTGATAAAGTAAATCGTTGCTGGAAACAGATTACTTCCTTCAAATCTGAAAGTAACACACGAGTTAAAGAAGTTGAGATGCGTGCAGAAGATCATTTACTAGATAAAGTAGAACTTGATCTGGTATCTGATGCAATTAGTAACGCAACTATCCGTTCTGATAGTCGTGGTGTAATAATTGAAGTTGAAGAAGAGCTTAACGACTAAGGAAATTAGCATGTTTCAAAAAGATGCACAAGCGATTCGGGTGCTAGCTGGTGCAAATGTGTTCTTCAAAGATGTGGGGGCGATCATGGAGATCGTTACCCGCGATGAGCAGAAGGCTGCATTTGTTACTGCATACGAAACTGAGTTGCGTAAAGTTCTTGATGCTTTGGGTTGGGACGATGTCCCAATCTATAAGCGTGTGTACAGTAAAGGATTTATCTTTGCAATCCCTACTGAATATGATTATACTTATGCTGGATGTAAAATATTAGGCATAACGTTGGATATGGTGACAGCCGTATTTGATGGTCTTGAAATACCTGATTTTAATGAAGAAGTTAGTTATTTAGAGTATGTCTTATCTCGCGAACGCTATATTACTGTGCGGAATATCTATCAAGAGGCAAGAGAACGTTCTTTAAATGTCTTTATTGACGAGGGAACTATCAGTATTGGTAGCGGCAAGGGCGCGTTTATTGCTAAGCTTGATGATATTGGTTTTGGTGATGTGCCGTGGGATAAAATCTATGAAGTGCCTAGTGTCATGGTAACTGGTACTAATGGCAAAACCACTACTGTCCGTTTAACCAGTTTTATAAATAAGCATGCTGGTAAAGTTGTTGGTTATTGTTCAACTGACTGGGTGATGGTAGATGGTCAAATCGTTAGTGAGGGGGATCTTTCTGGCCCACGAGGTAACCAGACTGTTCTTACTGATCCAAGGGTAGAAGTTGCGGTGCTTGAGGTTGCCCGTGGGGGACTCATTAAGCGTGGGATTGTTACCTCAAGCGTTAATGGTGCTGCAGTAATGAATGTTGGCGCTGATCATCTTGGTGTGAATGGAATTGATACGGTCGAAGATTTAGCTGAAGCTAAGTTTTTGGTTCATGATGGTGTAAAACCAGGTGGACATAGTATTATTAATTTGGATGATTCCCTGACCCATCAGTTTATGCTGAAGATAGATAATCTTAAAGCTTATGTTAGCCAAAAACTACCCGAAGCTGAGATTCTTTCTTATCTAAAAGATGGCGATTATGCGTGTTATGTTGATAATGATGCTTTTTATGTGCATCGTGATGGACAAAAACATTTTATTGCTAATATCAATGATGTTGATTTAACCTACAAAGGTTTGGCAAAGCATAATATTGAAAATGTATTAGTTGCGATTTGTCTAAGTCTTGAGCTTGGGCGTACCTATCAGGAAATTCATGATGGTTTAGTGGCTTTTGTTAATGATGAAAATAATCAAGGGCGGTTTAATTTCTTTGAAATTAATAATAGCCGTTTTATTGTTGATTATGGTCATAATCATGCTGCGGTGGCAACTATTTTCAAGTTCGCAAGACAGATTGCTGGCCCTGAAACAAAGTTGACCGCATTGCTTGGCTTCTCTGGTGATCGTAAATTTATGATTAAAGACATTGCAAAGAGTGTAATTGAGCATAAAATTGACAATATCATCATCAAACAGTTCCATAATTATGCTCGTGGAGCAGAACGTGGTGAACTTGCAGAGATGCTTAAAAAAAGTTTGATCAAGAATGGTTTTGATGAGAATAACATTATTGCTACAGTTGATACTGAGATTGAAGCTGCAGAAATTGCACTCGCTAAAAGTAATGAAGATCAAATTTTTATTATGTTGTGTCAGGAAGATATCCCCGGAGTTATTGCCAAATTGAAGAGTGTTAATGTTGCATCTTAGATGCATAAATGTAAGAACTTTCTGGTAAAATTTGGTAGAATAATGGATTAAGTATCTTTTTTATGGCTGTACAAAGTTTTTTTGCTACAGCCATTGAGTTATAATGGCTTATTAGTTATTAACTATTTTATGTTCATGAGCTAAAGGAAATAAATGAGTATGGAACATAAGCCGCAGCGTGGCTTTATTATACCTATTGGTGGGCGCGAAGAAAAAGAAGTTAATCCTCGGGTGTTAGAAAGGTTTGTTGAATTAAGTGGCGGCAAAGATGCAGTTATTTCGATAATTCCTACAGCATCAAACCTGGAAGATACAGGTGATCGCTATGTTGAAATTTTTGCCCGTTTAGGGGTTACTAAGATATATAACAATAATATTGTTAATCGTCAGGATGCAAATAACGAGATATTCGTAAAGCAGTTGACTGAATCTACCGGAATTTTTATGACCGGTGGTAACCAGCTACTGTTATCTACGGTACTGGGTGGAACTACTGTTGCACGAATGATTCGTAAGCGTAATGCTGAAGGAGTTCCTGTTGCTGGAACATCTGCTGGGGCAGCATTCATTCCAGAACATATGATTGCTTCAGGTGATTCTGGTTTGATTCCGCGCGTTGGTGGTGTTACGATTGCTCCAGGGCTAGGGCTAACCAATAAGGTGATGATTGACCAGCATTTTTCACAGCGTAACCGTTTGGGAAGATTGTTGACGGCATTATCATATAATCCTTACAAAACTGGGATTGGTGTTGATGAAGACACCGCTGCAATTATCGGTCCTGATGGCGATATTGAAGCAGTAGGTAGTGGAGCCTTAACAATCGTTGATATGTCAAAGGTCGAATATTCATCTGTTGCAAGTACTGCACCAGGGGATGCGATAAGTCTGGTTGGTGTTAAGATTCATACATTGCTGGACGGTGATCGTTATGATCCCAAAATGCACGAAGTTATTCATAAAAAGCAAAGTGTATGAAACGAATAGTTATTCATGGTGGCTGTGGTGCGCGGGAAGCACCCAGTACGCCGTTTGTTGAATATCATGACCATTTGCTTCCTATTTTAAAGGAAGCTTATTCATTTCTTGATTCTAATGATGATGCTGTTGCCACGGCCTTATTGGCAGCAAAGATGCTTGAAGACGATCCAATTTTCAATGCTGGTACAGGTTCAAGAGTTCAGCAGGATGGACAGATAAGAATGTCCGCATCTTTTATGGATAGTATTAATAACAAGTTTTCTGCGGCTATTAATATTCAGAATGTTCGTTATCCATCAGTGGTAGCCTATGAGTTACAAAAGCAGCATCATAGTATTCTTGCTGCAGAACATGCGACTAATCATGCTTATCAGAAGCTAAAAATGATGCCGTATAATCCAATGACGCAGAAACGTTGGGATGAATATCTTGATCTGAAGAAAGGTCTTACTGGTACAATTGGAGTGGTTGTGCTAGATGATAAGGGGCGGCTGTGTGCTATTACTTCTACTGGTGGAGCCGGATTTGAAGTTCCAGGGCGTGTTGGCGACAGTCCGACAGTAGCTGGCAATTTTGCTTCTTCAGCAATGGGGATTTCGTGTACCGGAATTGGTGAGCAAATCGTGAATAAAGCTGTAGCGGCAAAAGTTCACACCCGTGTCAAAGATGGTATGTCCTTAGCTGAAGCAGTGAAGCGTTCTATTGCCGAAAGTGATGCTGATGGTGATTATGTTGGTTTAATCGCTATAGATAAAGATGGTTATGTCGAAACTGGAACTACTAGTGTTGCGCAAACCCTTTATGCTTATTATGACGGTACCGAATTCAGGACGTTTTATGATAATATGTGATTAAAGTAAAAAGCACCATTGGGTGCTTTTTACTATTGTAGAATCTTTTGTTGGCTAATTTTTTTAGCATAGTTCTGAATTATTTCATTATCGTAAAGATCAATACTCGATTCAATCGTATTTATAAATATTTCTTCATGTGATCCGGATACTTCCATATACTCTACACTATGCCTTGTTCCATGCGCAGATAACGGGATTTCTCTAGCAAGCTGATTGTAATTAGGGAGGCTATTAGGATAAATATGAATAATAATAAGTTGGTCGTTACTATCAAATTGAGCAATTGCATACTTTACTTGATAGTGATAAAAATCAGGGTAGGTGTTTTTATTGTTGCTACATACAGTATAGATTTTATTTGAATTACATTGGTCATAGCCAATTAACTTAGCTTTTTCTAACGGCATAGTTAGTGCTAATCCATCATAATTTATAGCATAATGGGCTGGTTCTTTTTGTTGAGATCTGTGAATATAATCTATTTGATCAATCAGCCTCTGTGGACCTTGAGCGCTTAATTCCCAGCTATTGTCATCTGCTAGAAATGTTTTATAAATGGCAGAAGTTGCCATAATTATGATTATAAATGAAATGGTTTTAGCTAAAAAAAGTAATGGTTTTGAGTGTTTATTCTTAAATATGTCCAGAGTGCCTGCAGCTTCTGCATTTGGATTAATGTCACTTAGAATTTCAACTGCCAATAAATTATTATAACGATTAATCTGATAAGGTAATACTACCAGATCTAGAGCTGATAATAGGGTGGGAATAAGAGTCCAGCAAAAAATCAAGTAGCATATTCCGCTACCTGTTTTTCGCATATAAAACTTATGTCCACCAATAAAGCCAGTAAAACAGCATAACAAAATCGCGATTCCCAAGCTCTTTTTGTACTTGTTATAGCGTTCGGTAAATAGTAGTAATTGACTTGTAGTTAGCTGTTGTTCCATTGCTTACCTATTTATAGTGGTATTACAGCAATTGCTTCAACTTCAACAAGGACATCTCTTGGCAGTCTTGCAACTTCAACACATGAGCGAGCTGGAAAGCTGCGGTCAAAGAAGCGACTATAAACTTCATTAAAGCCTGCAAAGTTATTCATGTCTGAAAGAAAGCAGGTCGTCTTAATTACTCGGTTTAAATCGGTACCTGAATGAATTAGAATAGCTTCAAGATTTTTCATGACTTGTTCAGTTTGCGCTTTAATCTCTTCGCCAATAAGAATCCCATTTTTGTCTAGCGGTATCTGCCCAGAAGTATAAACGAGATTTCCTAATTGGACTGCTTGTACATATGGTCCAATGGCTTGTGGTGCATTTGGTGTGTTAATTGCTTTCAAAGTTGCCTCCTTAAATTATTCCCAAATAAAGCTAGTAAAATTTGCTATAAAAAGAAACAGATTATATCATTTTGCTGTGAATTATTTTGTCATTATATATTCTTATCTAGATTTTGTAGTGCGGTAATTAACCTTTGTGTATGTAGATTCGCTCTATCCTCAACTTCTTCCTTTATGTTGTAAACTCCGGGAATATATATCATTCTGTGAGTAAAAATAGGTGGAAGATAATTCATTTGGCATAAGTATGCTGTTTGTTCAAATGGTTTTATCAGATCATGCACAGAGAAGTGATTGTAACCCAAAGGGGTATATGATTCTACTGGACCTCCCACCGTAAAAGATAAAATCAAGTTTTTACCCTTTAGCTTATCTCCGTCTGGACCATAGGCAAAATTAAATGTGAGCACCTGATCAATCCAGTTCTTGAGAGATGCTGGGCATGAATACCAGTAAAAAGGAAATTGAAGTATTATATTATCTGCATTAATTAGTTCCTGTTGTTCTGCATCGACATTTATTTTGTATGAATCATATAATGCATCTAAGTGACGTATCTTAAAATTCAGATTACTAGTTCTAAGATTTTCAATAATTTTGCTATTTGCAGTGGAACTAGCAAGGTTGGGGTGAGCAAATATAATCAGATTATTCATAATTTAGTCCATACCATTATAAAAATTAATCAATTAATTGTAAAACTTCGCGTATAATAATTGCCATATTTTTTATCTTATAAATTTACGCTTAAAAAGGTTTAAAGTGCCACATTTAATACTAGAGTGTTCGGATAATATTATTGAGGAAAACCGTCAGCTCTTAAATATTTTACATGATTGTCAGCAAATGCTGGTAGAAAATTTGCCTACGAGTTTGGAGTCGTGTAAAAGTAGAGTGGTCAGACATCAAGATTATCTTCTTGGTAACGGGGAAGTTAAAAATGCTTTTATTCACCTTGAGGTTAGAGTCTTGAAGGGGCGAAGTGAAGAATTATTAAAGCGGCTAGCCGAAGAGTTGAAAACTTGTATTTCAGCACGGTTATTAAAGTCGCTAGGTAATGATTTAAACCTTAAATTAAGTGTTGAAGTTGTAGAGCTAAGTGGTATTTATGTTAATTAAATTTTTATAGGGTTAGGCTTTAGAGTGAGAAAAATATTTTTGGGTATAACTATGTTAATGGTTCTGGTTAATCATATTTATGCAAAGGATATTTTAACGGAAAGCGCAGTAGCAACTGTAGTGGCTATCAAAAATTTTGATCCGGCTACAATTTCGGGTAAGTGGTATGAAATCTCTAGGTTACCTACTTATTTTGCTAGACATTGTCAGGCGCCAATAATTACCCAGATTCAGGCTGAGAGTGGCGAAATGGAGCTTACTAATAGCTGTGCAACTGTTTCAGGTGATAAAGAAGCCTTTAATGCCCTTGTTTACCTGACAAAAGAAAACTATGCTGGAGATGGTAGGCTTGTGGCTACCTCAATGCCTGGCTGGTTACGCTGGACGCATCTTGGGCGTAATGACTATTGGATTCTCTATCTTGATAAAGATTATTTTCTGGCTGGAACACCAGATTATAAGTACCTATGGTTATTTGCAAAAGTTGAATCCCCACCACTAAAAGATATTCAGCGGATTTTAGCTATAGCTAAAAATCAGGGGTTTAATTTGGATCAGATTATCTTTAATTATCCATCATATTATGTTGAATAATTGAGTTTTTATTGTTTAGCATGGGATGGGGATAATTATATTGAGGGTAAATAGTTTTATGCTATAATACCAGTTTAATTTAAGTATTTGTTATTTTAAGGAAATTTAGATGTCAGTTGAAGTGGTTAGCACTTTGGAGCGTAAAGTCAGTTTTAATGTAAATAAGACGCTTGTGAATAATGAAGTTGCAAATGAATTGAAGAAATATGCAAAACAGGCTAAAGTTCAAGGATTTCGTCCAGGTAAAGCACCTAAACATATAGTTGAACAGATGTATGGTGGTAAGGCTTATGAAGATGCATTAAATGCACAGATTAATAAACAATTTGTTGATCAGCTGGTTGAGAATAAATTAAATATTGTTGGTTATCCTAAATTTGATCTTACTTCAAGTGAAGGTGAAGAGTTTATTTTTGCTGCTACATTTGAAGTGATGCCAGAAGTTGCTTTGGGTAATCTTGCGGATAAAGAAGTTGAGAAACCAGTATGTAATTTGACAGATGCAGATGTTGCTACAACAATTGATATTTTGCGTAAACAGCGTGCTACTCATGTAGATAGCGATGCGGCTGCTTCTACTGGAGATAAAGTTACGATTGACTTCTTAGGAAAAGTTGATGGTGAAGAATTTGAAGGTGGTAAAGCTGAAGATTATCCTTTTGTCTTAGGTCAAGGGTGGATGTTGCCTGACTTTGAGGCTGGAATAGAGGGTATGAAAGCTGGTGAGAGTAAGGATGTAAATGTTAACTTCCCTGAAACTTATCATGCTGAAAATCTAAAGGGTAAAACCGCAGTATTCACTATTACTGTTAAATTGGTTGCAAAACAGGAATTACCTGAGCTAACACCAGAATTTATCAAAACTCTTGGTGTAGAAGATGGAACGGAAGAAAGCCTACGTAGCGAGATTAAAGAAAATCTGGAACGTGAAGTTGAGCGCCGTCTAAGAATCAAGTCACGTGATAATGCTCTTCAAGCTTTAGCTGAAGTTTCTCCTCTTGAAGTACCGGGTGCTTTGGTTCATGAAGAAATTCATAATATGATGAAAAATGCTGAAGAAAATATGAAACGTCAGGGATATAAACCTGATCAGATGAAGTTTACTCATGAAATGTTTGAAAATGATGCTAAAAAAATGGTTACGCTTCGCTTATTGGTTCAGGAGTTCATTAAAGAGAATTCAATAACTGCGACAGATGATGAAGTCAAAAAAGTTATTGAAGAAATGGCTACCATGTATGAAGATCCAGCTGATTATGTTAGCTGGTACTATCAGGATAATCAGCGTGTTAATAATGCGCGTGCAATGGCGATTGAACAAAAAGTAACTGATACAATTTACGCTAAAGCTAAGGCTAAAGATGTTACGTTGAGTTATGAAGACATTATGAAGATGCAGGTTCAATATTAATAGATTACCCAAGATTTACTCTTGGGTTTTATTTTATTATTTTATATTATTTTGGGGAGCCATCGGTGATTAAACATCTGGTCTTACTGGCATTTTCGCCAATGATTGATGAATCTAAGATTAAAAAAAGTATTGAGAAGTTGGGAGCATTAAAAAATAAAGAAGTTCCCGAGATTTTGTCTTTTAGCTATGGTAAAAATTGTAGCCCTGAATCGCTGGATCAGGGTTTTAATTATGCCTTTATTATGGAATTTGCAAGCGAAAAAACCAGAGATATTTATCTTAAAAATGAAGCTCACAAAGCAATTGCTCAAAATGATATTCTTCCACTGCTGGTTAATGGAATTCAGTCGGCGATTGTGCTTGATTATAAATGTTAGATAAATCTAAATGCTACATCAAAAGATAATAATTGCAGGCGGTGGTCCTGTTGGGCTTACATTAGCACTTTATCTTGCTAAACAGAATAAAAAAGTGATGGTAGTTGATCAGAAATTTGATTATCATCAGGATGGTCGGGTTCTTGCGCTTTCTTATGCTAGTATGCAGGTTCTGGCGCGAGTAAATGGTTGGTTGTCTGCTAGAGTAAGCCCGATTCGCTGTGTCCAAATATCCCATGCTGGTCTTGGTATTAGTAATATTAGAGCGGAGTCGGTTGGTTTACCTGAGCTTGGTTATACTATTGCTTATTCTGATTTATGCGAGCATCTATTAAATCAGGTTAAATCTTATCCCAATATTCAGTTATTAAATGCTACAATTAATAATGTTAATGACTCTTCCGGTTATGCAGTTGTAAATTGCACTGATTTGACAGGTAATTCATTAACTTATACCAGTGAGTTATTGATTATGGCAGAAGGTGGGAAATTGCTAGCCGCTGATAAAAAAAGAATTGAGCATGATTATCAGCAAAAGGCTGTGATTGCAAAAATAAAGCTTAAAGCTCCAGTCGGTGATGGAGCTTTTGAGCGCTTTACTGGAATTGGTCCTTTAGTCTTATTACCTCACGATAGTTATTATGTGGTGGTTTGGGCACTTGATAATGAACTTGTTGAGAAGGTGCTAATTGATAATGATCTATTCATAAAGATGCTTGATGAGCATTATACCAGTCGTTTAGGCGGGGCATCGTTATCCGGAAGTATATCTTCGTTTCCATTAAAATTAACTCAGGCACAAACAAGGCTAAAAAAACGCTTGATTCTGCTTGGTAATTCAGCACAGACTGTTCATCCAATATCAGCACAGGGCTTAAATCTGGGTTTACGTGATGTAGCAACTCTTGCTCATTTGCTTGAAGCTAGCCAGGAAATTGATTTTGATCGGATAGCGCGGTTTGATGAGTTTAGGTCAAATGATGCTAATAGTGTAATTGGGTTTACCCATTTTCTGGCAAGCTTTGTTGAGAAGCCTGGACAATTATTTCAGCATTTACGTGGAGCTGGAATAATTGGGTTAAGTAATCTTCCATTTATTCAGAACAAAATTGCAAAGAGATTAATCTATGGCAGTAAATAAAGAATTTGATATTATTATTATTGGTGGAGGACTCGTTGGAAGTGCTTTTGCTGCTGATGTTTTAAGTCATAGTCCAAATACCAAAATTCTTATCATTGAGGCTAAAAAACCTGAATTTATTGAGAATCCTCCATTAGACAGTAAAATTTACGCAGTATCGCCCAAAAATTTTGAGCAGTTCACAAAGATTGGCGTTTTTCCTGATTTGTCACGAGTTGGCAAAATAGAAAAAATGAATGTATTTGGCAATGCCAATGGCGCAATCGATTTTGATTCTGGTAATGCTTATGATGGATATCTTGCAAGACTGGTTGAATATGGTAATTTACAGAAAGCTATATTAGACAAGCTGGAAGAATATCCTAATTTGGAAATGTGTTATGGGCAAATTGCTACGATAGACAATCAGATCTCAGAAGTTCGTGTAGTGATGGCGGATAAGAGTGTTTATACCGGAAGCTTACTGGTCGCGGCGGATGGTGGTAATTCATTTGTCAGGAAAGTAGTAGGCTTTAATAGTCAGCAGATTGACTATGAACAATCAGGTGTAGTTGCGAATTTCAATTGTGAAAAAGATCATGCTAATACTGCCTATCAATGGTTCCTAGGTGATAGTATTCTTGCCTTTCTACCTCTACCGGATAAAAAAATCTCAATTGTCTGGTCAACATCTAATCCTGAATTACTTCTAGACTTATCTTATGATGGTTTTGTCCGTGCAGTGGAAGAGGCTTCACAAAATAAACTTGGTAAGCTAGAGTTAATTACTAAACCTCAAGCGTTTCCGCTAAAACTTAACTTGATCGAGAAGTGTTATAAAGATAGAGTAATTTTGATTGGTGATGCCTTTCATACTATCCATCCTCTTGCTGGGCAGGGGTTAATCTTGGTTTTGGTGATGCATGGCAATTATCGGCACTAATCTCGCGAGTAGGTGTTTTACAATTATCACAAGCTAATTTGGCGCGATATAATTATGATCGCTTGTTTGAAGTCCGAAAAATGCAGTTAACTTGTCATTCGTTACAACGCTTATTTAATAATCGTTCGTTAGCAGCAAGCTATCTTAGAAATCTTGGTTTAAATCTGGTTAACTCGATCAAACCATTGAAAAAAATATTGATTAATAATGCGATAAATTATTAGATTTTTTATGCTACTGCTGCTATAATACAACACTTGAATTGAAATATTATTTTGTCACAGAAAGAAATACATGAAGAAAATATTGGTTGGTTTAATGTTAATTGCTGGTTTAGCAGCATGTAATAACAATGGTGGGGGAAGCAACTCTGTATCTCCAGATAAAATCAAGGCTGATTTAGTTAAGCAGGTTCCTGGTTTAACTCAGGTGGATCAAGTAAACCCAACAAAAATTAGCGGTTTATATGAAGTTGTAGTTGGGCGTAAAATTTTTTATGTATCAACAGATGGTAAATTTGCGGTGTTTGGTAATATTGTTGATTTAGCAACTAAGCAAAGTGTAACAGAGCAAAGAATGCAGGATTTGGCTAAAGTTGATTTCAGCAAGTTACCTCTTGATTTGGCAATTAAACAGGTAAATGGTGATGGTAGTCGTAAGATTGCAGTATTTACTGATCCTGATTGTCCTTACTGTAAAATGTTTGAGAAACAAGTTGTGCCACAACTTCAGAATGTAACGGTTTATAGCTTCTTGTTCCCATTGCCAATTCACCCAAATGCTGCAACTCATGCTAAGCAGATCTGGTGTAGTAAAGACCGTGCTGCTACTTGGGCTGCATGGATGCAGAAAGATACTGCTTTACCGACAAATACTAGCTGTGATACTTCTGGTTTGGATAAAGTTATGAAAGTTGGTACTGAAGTAGTACAAGTTGATGGTACTCCAACTATCGTGTTATCAACTGGACAAATATTACCGGGTATGGTTCCAGCTGATCAATTAAATGCTAAACTGGATGAAATTTCTGGTAAGGCTCCAGCTGCTGCATCTGCACCTAGTGCTTCAGCGGCAAAATAATTCTTTGTAATTATTGACTGACAGGCTTGTATTATGCAAGCCTGTTTTAATTTCTGGGATATATTAAATGCGTTTATCTGTTTATAATCTGCTATTAAGTGGCTTACTGGCAATATCAATTACAAACTCATTTGCCGCCGATGCTACAGTTCCTTCTGTGATAGCAAAAAATCTGCATAATAACTTACCTAACCTGACTATTGACAGGATAATCCCGACGCAAGTGCCCGGTATTTACGAAGTTGATTCTGGGCGTAAAGTTTTTTATGTTGATTCTACCGGAAATTATGCTTTTGTAGGTAATTTACTTGATTTAACCAGTAAAACAAATTATACCGAAGCTAGAACCGAAGCTTTGAATCGCATAGATTTCAATAAACTACCACTTAATATTGCCATGAAAAAAATAATTGGTAATGGTCGGGATAAGATCGCAATTTTCACTGATCCAGATTGTCCATTTTGTAAACGCCTTGAGGGTGAAACTATTCCCAAGTTAAAAAATGTGACAGTTTATTATTTTTTATACCCACTACCGATTCATCCTGATGCTGTAAATGATTCCAAACGAATTTTATGCTCCGAGAATCCTGAAAGTGCAATGTTTGGTACTATGGTTAAAGGAATCCCGCTTACTAAGTATAATACCTGTGAAAATGCGGGGAGACTTACTAAAATGCAGGATGCTGCCAATAATTTGGTACAGGTAACTGGCACCCCAACGATAGTCTTGCCAAATGGTAAGATTGTTTCTGGTCTAATCCCTGCGGACTACCTAACTAAGCTGATCGATGATAATAGTGTTGAGTCTGCAATCGCAGTAAAAAAATAATATTTTAAAGAATAATTCTCAAAAAAGAAGAGTATATAAATGAAAACGATTCTGGTAACTGGTGGTGCGGGTTATATTGGTTCCCATACAGTAGTGGAATTACTTAATTCTGGTTATGAAGTTGTAATTGTTGATAACCTTATTAATTCAAATATTAAAGTTTTAGATAGAATTCAGTCAATATGTCAGAAACGTCCAATTTTTTATAATTGTGACATTCTTGATAAAGTGTCTTTGGAACAAGTTTTTCAAAAACATGACTTTTCGGCAGTGATTCATTTTGCAGCATTGAAAGCGGTTGGTGAATCGGTTAGGGAGCCACAGCGTTACTATACGAATAACGTTAGCGGAAGTCTGATCCTTTTTGAGCTTATGGCTAAATATAGCGTTAAGAAAATTGTATTTAGTTCCTCAGCTACAGTATATGGTGATCCAATAAGTGTACCAATAACGGAAGAATTCCCGTTATCTGCGACTAATCCATATGGGCAGACTAAACTAATGATGGAGCAAATTTTACGTGATATCTATGCTGCCGATCGTGAATGGTCGATTGGAATACTCCGCTATTTTAATCCGGTTGGGGCACATTCGTCTGGTTTAATTGGTGAAGATCCAAATGGTATTCCGAATAATCTTATGCCATATATTAGTCAGGTTGCTGTTGGTAAGCTGGAATGTTTAAGTGTGTTTGGTAATGACTATCCAACCCATGATGGTACTGGTGTTCGTGATTATATTCATGTGGTTGATTTAGCACGTGGGCATCTTAAAGCACTTGAGTATCTTGAAGCAAATGGCGGTGAATTGATCGTTAATCTTGGTACTGGAACTGGTTATTCTGTCCTAGATGTAGTCAAAGCTTTTGAACTTGCTAGTGGTAAGGTAATCAATTACCAGATTAAACCGCGCCGTTCTGGTGATGTTGCCAAGTGTTTTGCTAATCCGGCAAAGGCTTTGGAATTATTGGGTTGGCAAACTACTTATGATTTAGAGCAAATGTGTCGCGATACGTGGAACTGGCAGCAAAAAAACCCTCAAGGTTATACCTAGGCTGCATCTTGTTTTCCATCTAAATTGAGTAAGAGTTATGATGAGCACGCTACACCCTTTACAGCAAATCAGTTTTAATACGGCGCATCAAGCGCATGTGATTGAAGCTAGTGCCGGTACTGGTAAAACTTGGACAATAGAACGTCTTTTTATCAAGGCATTGCTCGAAGGAACACAAGCTGATAATGCTAGATTGCCATTAGCCATTGAAAATATTTTAGTGGTAACTTTTACCAATGATGCGACTGATGAATTAAAAAGCCGGATTAGCGAGCAAATTCAAGTAACTATGACGCAAATGATTTATTTGCGCAATAATCCTGATATCTGTTCTGCTCTTAGCGATGATGCTTTTTCTGAATACCTTATGAGTAGGCTTCAGCAAAATGAATTTGATAAAGACATTACGATTCTTAATCGCGCAGTACAAAATTTTGATCAGGCTGCAATTTATACTATTCACGGGTTTTGTAATAAAATTTTGCATGACTATCAGTTTGACTGTGGTGTCAATGCTGATTTTGAGTTGGTTGCTAGTAAAACTGAGCTAATTAATACCCTTGTTGAAGATTTTATCCGAAAATCTATTATTACGGAGCTAAAGTTTGCTTCTCATGTTGATGCTATTATGGCAAATCTGGCGGCAATGTTTCTTGATAATCGTGGAGAAGATATAAGTCTGCCAGAGGCTATTGCTGCTAAGTTGCCTAAAGATCTTTTTATTGTAGCTAAAGATGGATACCGGATTAAATATAATTTGTCTGGAGTTGAGCCTAATTTTGCTATGTTAACTAATCGTGAATTAATAAAAAATTCAGATGAATTTAGGTTGGCAAAAGCTCAATTTTTATCAGCAGTCATTAACTATCTTGTAATTAGCTTTCCTGATTTGCCTGCTAATAATTTTCAGATTTCTTATGATGAATTAATCCAGCGAGTTACTGATGCCGTCAGAAATAATTCAAACCTTGCTGATAAGTTATATATCAGTTTTCCGCTGGCTTTTGTTGATGAGTTTCAGGATACTGATGCGTTGCAATGGCAGATATTTAGTAGTATCTACTATTTGGAAACCAATGTTCGAGGACATTTGGTAGTAGTTGGTGATCCCAAGCAGGCAATTTACCGTTTTCGTGGTGCAGATGTTGATACTTATCTAGATGCTAAGAAACAAATCGGTTCTTCCCTTATTTTAGAACATAACTTTCGTTCTCATCCGAATATAATGAATTTTGTCAATCAGCTATTTAGTCTTGATAATCAGCGAATTGATGATGTTAGTTTAAGTTTTTTAGGGGCGGGAATTGGATATCATCCAGTAATTGCTGCAGCAAATAATTCAGAGCTAGTTTTACCTACTGCTAGTGAGTTAAAAAGCTCTGTGGCAAAGCGAGGTGTTGACGCAAATTTCTATGATGCCGAAGTGCAACTGGTTGCTGTACGCGGAGTAACAAAAGATCTACGGCAGCAAAAATTATTAATCAGCATGACATTTGAAATTCTGGCATTGCTAAATGAAAATCCAGAGTTGTCTGGGAAAATAGCGATACTTGTTACTAAAAACCGTGAAGCGAGTGAGATAGTCTCGTTTTTGTCCCGTTATGGTATCAGAGCTAGTGAGCTAAAGCTTGGTAGTATCTATGCTTCAACTACTGCTCATGATCTATTATTATTATTTCGTTCTCTTCTTGATTTATCTGATCGGCGTAGTTTTATAAAAGCACTGAGTTCAGGATTATTTAATGTACCGTTACATTTGTTGCAATTAAATATGGAGGCTAATAATCAGACTCTAATGCTTTGGCAACAACGATTTTTTAGCTATAAACAAATCTGGGAAGCTCAGGGTATAATTTCCATGATTTATGCCTTTTTAAAAGATATCGAATTAGATAGCCAATCTGGTCTTGACAAAAAAATAAGTCGTAGAACTATTGCCAATTTATGGCAACTTGGAGAGTTGCTTAATCGCGAAGGTGAGTTACTAAAAAATAACTTTGAATTGGTGTTTTGGTTTGATAAACGGATAAAATCAGTTCGGCAAAATGTGATAACAGAGCTTGATGGTAGTAGTGAAGAGCTTATTCGCTTAGATAACGATGATGAGCAAATAATAATCACTACCCAGCACAAATCTAAAGGTTTGGAATATGAGGTACTGTTCTGTCCATATTTCAAGAGCGGAATTCAGTTAGATGGAACTTATGATTTTAATTATCGGCGTCCTTTTTTTAGCAGCTATCGTGATGGGGATAAGATTAATCCCATAATGGTGATGGATAGTGATGTTGGACACAAAATTGTAAGCAATGATAACAAAGAAGCACATCGCTTAAACTATGTAGCACTAACCAGAGCAAAAAGTCGGATCTATATTTATCTTAAACAGCCAACAATTACTAAATCTACTGGTAAATATAATTCTTTACAACGTCCGGATAAATTGGTCGAGTTATTTGGTTATATAGCTGAAGACCCGCTTGATACCAGTCATCCGTTATTTAATTACCCACATTTTTTTTGTGATAATCCATCTTTGGCAATAAAAAATAATGTAAACCTTCCGGGAGTTTCTGTTTATAATCGAGATGAGCTAAGTGAAAAAGAGTTAGATAAATTAAGACTTAATAATGCAGATAACAAAATTGATTTTCTTCCTTTAAGTTTATTTGCTGCAAATATAGATTTATCACCCAGATATTCCCGCCAAAGTTACACGGCACTAACTCGGCACGATAGTACAACTCAAATGGTTGCTGATTATTATGTTGCTGAACCGGGCGAATTAGCCAAGGAGATAACTTATCGCTATTCAGTATTAAATGATAAAGAGTTAAGTGGAGCTAGTTTTGGAGTATTATTTCATGAGTTATGTGAAAATTATCCTCTTAGTGATGCTAGTTTCTCAACTATTTTGCATGAGCATAATGTAGTAAATGAAATTTATCATAAAGAGCTAAAATCAATGCTTGAAGAGGTATTTAATTATCCACTAATGGATAGACTTACCCTCAATGCACTAAGAAATTCCTCACAGCATGAGCTAGAATTTAACCTTTTAATTACAAATCCGGTTAGCTTTAAAAATGATCTCGCTATTCTTATCGCAGATTATTTTGGTGCTAGCCATCCATTTACTGAGGCAGTAAAATCACTTGATAAAATTAATGCTGGATTTTTAAATGGATTTATTGATTTATTTTTCATGTATGATAATAAATATTGGGTGCTTGATTATAAAACTAATAAACTTACAGCTTATCCATCTGCCACAAATCATGAAGCATCTGAGAATGTGTTAATTGAGTCAATGGCAGATCACCATTATTATTTGCAGTATTTACTTTATCTGGTAGCTATCAAACGTTATTTGGAACAGTTTTTTGCAATTCCTGATGCTAGTGCGATGTTAGGTGGTGCGATTTATTTTTATGTTCGGGCAGTTTATCAAGAGAATCAGGAAACATATGCAGGTGTGTATATTGATGTTAATTGTCAGAATTTAATCCGCGATCTTGATGCTTTATTGAAAGGCAATCCAGATGGCTAACTTTAGTACTGAATTGATTAAACTTGCCGATACCATAATTGATGAAAAAGAAAAATCCATATTACTGGCTATAATTGATCTTTTACAATCGGACTTATTAAGTGGACATAGCTGTAGCAATCTGGCAGTAGTTTCGAATAAATTAAATCAGTCTTCGGATCAGATCAGGAAATTACTACTTGATTCTGGGCTTGCTGCCCCTATGAATCTTGATAATAAGACTGGCGGTTCTCCAGTTATTCCAGCAAAACCAATTGTTATTTTCCATAATTTAGTATATTTGAATCGCTATTTTTATTATGAATACAGGGTTGCTACAAAAATTAGTCAATTAGGGAAAGTATATCCAGATAGTGATAAAGCTCTTAGCATACTTGAGCAACTGGGAGCTATCCGAAATACTCATAAATTACCAAATCAAGCGCAGTTTGCTGCAATTCAAAATTGTATTTCGCGTCAATTAAGCATCATAACCGGTGGTCCTGGTACAGGTAAAACAACCACAGTTACTTTGTTATTATGGGCATTATCCAATCTTTATTATAATGATAAATTAAACGTTAAAATATGTGCTCCAACAGGAAAAGCGGCAAATCGGGTTAAAGAGTCGATCATGAATTCTCTGGAGTTTTTTAAACGCCATGAATTACCACTAGAATGCGATTTATTTACAATGTTATTTGCCAATAGTAGCAGCTTTACAACCATTCATAAATTACTAGGGTATCGTCAGAATAGCATATATTTTCGCCATAATGAAACAAACAGTCTTGATGTTGATATTCTGATAGTCGACGAATCATCTATGATCGGTCTTTCTTTATTTAGTAAATTACTTTCTGCGATAGATCCCTTAAAAACCAGGCATATAATATTTTTAGGTGATAGAAATCAGTTATCTTCTGTTGAGGAGGGCTATGTATTTGCCTCTCTTGTGAAATCTGAATCCCTCTGTCATTATGAAAGTCCTAAAGCCAAAGCTCAATTACTACAGCCGGAACTATTTCAAATAGATGATATAGCAAGTGGGAAAAATCAGCAGTTGGTAAGTGAATTGCTAGTGAGTAATCGGAGTAATGGCGAAATCAGTAAATTATCTTTAGCTATACTTTGTGGGAATCTTGATTTAGTCTACGATTTATTAGCCGAGGGTAGTCAGACTAGTCTTCGGCCATTAAATATGAGCGAATTAATGTCTGAATTATTTAAAACTGGTGATTGTTGGGATAGATATGGTAATTTTCTACAAGAAAATGCTGCAACTAAGATTGATATATCTGAAGTGTTTTTGGCATTTAACCAGCAAGTAGTTTTATCCGCAACTAATAATGGTTTCTTTGGAGTTAATAATTTAAATCTTTTGATTGAAAAACGCATTAAGCATAAACTATCTATTAATGAAGAGTGGTACACTGGGCGACCTATAATGATATTAAGTAATGATTATGCGTTGGGTCTTTTTAATGGTGATATTGGTATTTGCCAGATTTGTGATAGTCAGAAAATCGTTGTTTTTCCTGATGGACGTAGCTTCATTCCGGAGATCTTACCTAGATATCAGCTGGCATATGCAATTACAATACATAAATCACAGGGTTCAGAGTATAATAATGTAAATATTGTTTTACCCGATATTAAGCAGCTAGAAGAAATATATAGCCGAGAGTTAATTTATACTGCCGTAACTAGGGCAAAGCACAGAGTGACAATTTTTAGTTCTAAGACTAACCTTGATAGAAGTATATTAAACCAACTTGAGCGGAATACTGGCTTGCAGCTTATGCTACAATCACAAATCTAGTTATATAAATTTACTTTGAAATCAAAAGCCAAAGGTAATAAGAAAATTCGAGCGTAAGTACTGCGGATATTTTATGGTTTTAGCGTAATAATTTAATTGTTTACTTTATGACATTAAAGAAAAATCATGTTGCGAAAAATTTTAAAATGGCGAAATAATTTATGGTTACATATGTCTGTAATTATTATCGTATATGTTTTAATTCAGGTTTTTGACAAGTATTTAAAGGTTGACTATGCCCTTGAATTAGGGTTGATTATATATCTATTATTTGTATTGTTAAGTTTTTTTGTTAATTTTACTAAATATTATCAACGCCGTGATGAGCGTAAAAATCAGAAGAGGTAACATCAATGGACAAAGATTATGTAAGTTATGGTCGAGTTGCTAAATTTTTACACTGGACAATGGCAATACTTATACTGTTAAACTACTTTCTTGGGCTTACTTTAGATAAGACTAGTCTGTATAATTTTCATAAACAAACAGGGCTTACAATCTTGGCTTTAGCAATTATCCGGATTGTCTGGCGGATTTTGGATCAGTATCCTGCTCCAGTTAAATCGCTAACTATGCTTGAAAGATCTGGAGCCAAGCTAGGGCATCTGGCATTATATTTATTTATGCTGCTAGTCCCTGTATCTGGGATTTTAATGGTTAATTCGTACGGCTACTCTTTGGAGTTTTGGGGTTTATTTACTATTCCTGAGATTATTCAAATGCAAAGTAGCCAGAATAGCCACATACTTGCTGAGATGCATGAGATCTTAGCGAATACCATGATTGCAATAGTTGCGGTACATGTGCTCGCAGCATTAAAACATCATTTGGTCGATAAAAATGAAGTTTTAATGCGCATGATTCCTTTTGGTCGCAAGCATAAGCAATAGAGAGGTTTTATTGCCAACTGCGATTCTTTACCAGTTTTGCAAAATTAAAGCAAATTATTAGCATAACTATTCCACAAATTAGATTTACTATTGCGAAACTGGCAACGCTATAATTGAAGTGATCGCAGATTTTATTCACGATTTCAATGCTCGCTGCCATACTGGCAGACTGGACGATATTTAGTGTTGCAGCACTCATGCTATTAGATACTCCAGTTGAAGTAATCGCAATCCGAAATATCGAGCCATTATATAAACCAATTCCGAAAGAAGCTAGGAACATTCCCATGATAAAAATCCAGGTATGCATATGGAAAATGGCAGCAATTAATAGTCCAATAAAAGATAAAACTGTTCCACGCGTAATAAGCTTATAAAAGCTGAAGCGACCAGCAAGAAACTGAATGCTAATACTACTTAAAATAAACCCACCAAAAACTAGTGATTGATAAATTATATAATCGCTATAGCTTTTCCCTAGTGTTTTTAGTACCAGAACTGGAGCTAGTCCAATCCAGGCAATCATTGGCAGACAGATTACTGCGATAATTATCGCTCCTTGTAATAGAAATCTGGTAGTAATGATTGTACGATACGTTACAAGAATTTCTTTAAACGGCATTATTTCACTACTTGGTTTACTATTTGGCATATTTCTGGCAAGTCCAATTAATGAAACAATCGCTAGAATTGCGGTTACTATAAATACATAACGCCAATTAGCAGCTATGATAATTGCACTACCTATAACAGGTCCAATTAATGGCGCAAATATACTAATGTTTGATACTAATGAGCATAATTTAACAGCCATTTTATCATCAAACAATTCATGAATTGTAGCATAGCCAATAAAGATAAAACATAATCCCAAACCTTGAATGTAGCGTGCGGTAAGGAATTGCCCTATATTGGTTGCAAAGGGAATGATCCCACTTGCTACCAGAAACAGTAAGTTCCCAAATAATAGGATGTTTCGTTTGCCAAAGCGATCACAAAGCGGTCCGAGAAATATCTGTAGTGTACTTCCACCAATGATATAGAGCGACAAGGACTTGGCAATATTATCTGTTGAACTATGAAATTCATTCACAACGCTAATCATACCGGGCATAATCATGTCGTTTGCAATATATACATTAAATTCATAAATTATGAAAAATACCGCAAAAAGCAAAATACTCTTTTTGTTATCCATTTATATTCCATTTCAATTATAAGGGGATCTAACATAACTACTGTTATTTGATAAGTTCATTTATTTATTGGATAAGAACTTATATTAGGTGAACAAGTGAATTAAATACTATTTATATAGAATCGTATAGTTTGTAGCTTGGAATTATTTGAAGAAACTATCATAGAGTTATCCGGTGGATAGTTTTATTGTAATGCATCTAATTACTAACTGTAAGCCGTGTCGCTTGCACCTACTATGTATTTTGCCTAATAATATACATAGTAATTATGTTTTGAAGAGGTAATTATAGCATAAATACCTATAATAACCAAGAATACGCCAGAGTAAAAAAATACCCACCATTTATTTTGGTGGGCATATTTGATATATTAAGCTAATTTAGCTTTCAGATTTTGATCCAATGCATCAAGGAAATCTTCAGTGTTTAGATACTGATCCGAAGTTACTTTATTTCCATGAATACAGACTGCCAAATCCTTAGTCATTTTGCCAGATTCAACAGTTTCAATACATACTTGTTCAAGTTTGTTACTGAAATCAATCAACGCCTGATTGTTATCTAGTTTGCCACGATGAGCCAGTCCACGAGTCCAAGCAAAAATTGAGGCGATTGGATTGGTTGAGGTTTTTTTACCCTGCTGGTGATCGCGATAATGACGAGTTACTGTACCATGTGCTGCTTCAGCTTCAAGCGTTTTACCATCTGGAGTTACCAGTACAGATGTCATTAGACCTAGAGAACCAAAACCTTGGGCAACTGTATCTGATTGTACATCACCATCATAGTTTTTACATGCCCAAACGATATTACCATTCCATTTAAGAACTGAAGCAACCATATCGTCAATTAGGCGATGTTCATAGGTAATACCTGCTGCATCAAACTGAGTTTTAAATTCTGAATCATAAGTTTCTTGGAAGATGTCTTTAAAACGACCATCGTATTTTTTTAAAATGGTATTTTTAGTTGAAAGATATAGTGGCCACTTTTTGGTTAAAGCCATATTAAAGCACGAACGCGCAAAGCCACGAATTGACTCATCGGTGTTATACATTGCAAGAGCAACACCATCGCCATCGAAGTTATATACTTCATGTGATTCTGGTTCACCATTTTCCGGTGTGTAAGTGATTGTAAGTTTACCCTTACCTTTAGTCACAAAGTCAGTTGCTTTATATTGATCGCCGTGAGCATGGCGCCCAATTACGATAGGCGCAGTCCAATTTGGTACTAGACGAGGCACATTTTTACAGATGATAGGTTCACGAAATACTGTTCCATCAAGGATATTGCGGATGGTTCCGTTTGGCGATTTCCACATTTTTTTTAGGTTAAATTCTTTTACTCGTGCTTCATCAGGTGTAATGGTTGCACACTTGATTCCAACATTGTACTGTTTGATTGCATTAGCTGCATCAATAGTAATTTGGTCATTAGTTGCATCACGTGATTCCATGCCTAGATCATAGTATTTGATTTCTACATCAACATAAGGAAGGATTAGTTTTTCTTTAATGAATTTCCAGATGATTCGCGTCATCTCGTCTCCGTCAAGTTCCACCACCGGATTATTTACTTTTATTTTTTGCATGAATCTGGTCCTTTATAAAAAATAAGTCAAAAACTATAGCATATTATAGCACAGAATAGGTGCTTACAGCTCTTTATTGCCAGTTGCGGCTTTCGTTGGCTTTGGCAAATTTCCTGGTTACCAAAGTTGCAATAATTGCAAAAATGGTACAGGCAAATGTGAAGCTAAATCCTGAATAGTTGAATTTATTACAAAAAAAGTCACTTAGCTCAATTCCCAGTGCAAAAGCCAGAGTCTGGATAAAGGTCATTAGTGACGCGGTCATACTTTGCGATAGATTTTTATTACTCATTATAATACGGATAATACTTCCGTTGCTAAGTCCAAGTCCAAAGCTGTATATAAATATTCCAATTGCAATGATATTAATTGATTGTGAACCAATGAGGCTCAGGATTATTCCGCCAAGCGAAATATAACAGCCTCGTCTTATGAGCTGGTGAAGCTCCCATTTCCCAGCAAGAAATTGAATTACAAGACTTGATACTGAAAGTCCGCCAATCGCAATCATCTGATAGATAATAAATTTACTGTAGCTTAACTTTAGATTATAGAGTATCAAATTGGGGGCTATTCCAATCCAGATTAATAATGGCATAGCCGCAAAAAGTATTGAGCATACTCCCTGCATAAAATTTGCTGAGTAAGCAATTTCTCTGTAATGAATAAGAATTTTTCTAAAATTCATTTGGTCATTGTTTGTATTACTTTCTGGAGCATAGCGATATAGCCCAATTAGACTTATACTACCGAGAATTAAGGATAATACAAAAACATAATGCCAGTTACTAACACTGACGATGACGCCTCCAATTAATGGACCAATTAGTGGTGCAAGGATGCTTACATTTCCCATAATGGCAATAATTCTGACAGCATTTTTGTCATTGAACTTTTCATGTATCAGTGCGTAACCCATTGCAATAAATGCCATACCGCTTCCCTGTAGCCAACGTCCAAGCATAAATTGTTCAATTGATGTGCTAGTGGCAATAATGAGCGTGAAAATCAGGAAAGAAAAATTACCATAAAGAATAGCTTTTCTTTTGCCATATTTTTCGGCTAGTGGTCCAAGCCAGAGCTGGATGGCGCATTCTCCGAGCATGTAGAGGCTAAGCGATAGGGCAACATAACTGATTGGTGCGTTAAATTGTTTGACTACTTCAATCATTCCAGGCATGATCATGTCGTTGGCTGAATAGGCAGTAAACTCATAGATTACAAGAAAGAAGGCAAACAGGTACAGATTACGCATGTGGGAAATCATGAAGAATAATTATTAAGAGGAAGATATTATAGCTTATATAGCGGTTTAATGAATTTATGCAGTGATTTTTATTCTTGAGGCTTACTTTTACAGTGGGGTGGTTGCTAATATAATTCCGGTTTTTTATTATGTGGGGCTATCTTTTGCTATAATCACAACTAGCAAAAATTTTGAAAAAATTGTATGGTTGATAAATATTTAAAATCTAACTGGTTTATGTTTGTCCTGCTAATTTTTATTGTTAGCCGGATCATTATGTACTATCAGTTTAACTTGGCGAACGACATTATCTTGCATAATAAGGGTAGCTTTGCTTCTGCAATGTGCAAGTATGACTGTAAGTGGTATCTGACAATCATTAATGAGGGTTATGATCATGTAACTCGGACACATCCTAAAGTCTGGAAAGGGCTTGCTAACTGGGCTTTTTTTCCGCTTTATCCAAATCTAGTGCAGCTTGTTAGCTGGGTAACTAGTTTAGATGCTGTGATTGCAGGGATCTTGTTAAACCAGCTTTTTATTTTTATTGCCGTAGTGTTTTTTTATAAATTGCTCCGTTTATCATTTAATGATCTAAATAGCCGTTTTGGCGTTGTTTTACTTACTTTTTCTCCATTTAGTGTTTACTTTGCATCGTTATACACTGAAGGCTTATTTATCCTCCTCTCGATCTTGGGATTTTATTATCTAAAAACTAGCCGTCCATTTACTGCAAGTGTTGTTGGTGGACTTCTCTCTGCTACCAGACCTGTTGGTGTAATGTTGGCTGTACCTATTATATTTCGCATGTGGCGCGACAAAAGACCATTGAAGCAGATTATTATATTTTCAATAGTTGCTGTTGCTGGGCTACTCTTATACATGATATTTCTTCAGCTGAGAGCTGGGGATTTTCTGGCTTTTCAGCACATTCAGAAAGCTTGGGGCAGGAAAGGCTGGGATAGTGCACATTTATTTGGTCAGTTATGGATAATGTTAAGTGATTATCATAACTCTGTTATCTTTTTGACCTCATTTGCATTATCAGTCTATATGCTTGTGAAAAAATATTACGAAGAAGCATTTTTTAATTTAGCATGCATCATGCCGGGTTTCATGACTGGGACTATGATGTCTGAAGGGCGTTTTTGTGGAACACTCTTTACTTTTTATTTTGGGTTTACTTTAGTAGCAGAAAAGTCTTGGACGGTGAAAATAGTAATTCTTTTGCTATCCATGGTGTTATACATGTCTTATCTGGTATATTGGGTCAATCACGCAAACTTCCTTATCTAGATGGAGAACCGAAATAACGCGTTTGGGGCAGCCTTAGTTTATCAATCGTGGCAGTTAGTTTTTGGCTACCTATTTAGCTATCCACAAGCAACATTTTTTAGTATCTTACGGCGATTCAGCTAAAACCAGCAAAGGTCAACAATATGTTTGTAAAGATCAGCTTTCTGTGACTAAACTTGAAGCAGGGCATAGCTATAATGTGATGGTTAATCCAAACGGAGCATGTGCACTTCAGAAGGTAAATTAAGTTGTAGTTAATATTGCTTGATTTTAAGGGGCACCAATTTATCTATTGGTGCCAAATTTTTGCAGGTACTAGCAGAAGTAGTTCTTCTAGCGATATTTTTCTTTAGCTCCATATTATATTCATATTATTTCCAATAAATTGTGTAAGCTTAATTTATATATTGCTATATGTTTCTTGCGATTGACAATCAACAAAAGTGATGATTGTTACTTTTAGGTGATAGTCTTAAAATACCGTTATCAAAGATAATCTATTTAAGGAAACCATCATGACAAACTATCTTAATAATCCAGCTTCACTTTTTTCTGTATCAGGTAAAGTTGCTGTAATTACTGGGGCAACTGGAGCCTTTGGTTCAATGGCAGCTGAATTGATGTCAGCATCTGGTGCTAAAGTTATTTTGGCAGCAGGAAACAAGGTTGAATTGGAAAATGTAGCAAAACGCTGTCAAGCATATGGCAATGGTGTTGAAACAGTTGCCTTACGTCCTGATCGGGAAGAAAGTTGTGATGCAATAATTAATGCGGCTGTAGACAAGTACGGTAGGGTAGATATTTTAATAGTTGGATCTGGGAAGAATGATAAAGCAAAGATTGGTGAAATGTCTACAGAGCGTTTTTTGGATGTGATGGATGCGAATGTTACCCAAGCATGGTTAATTGCAAAATCTGCTGCGAGACAAATGGAACAGCAGGGGGAGGGTGGTAGAATTATTTTTATGTCTTCCATCCGTGGCATACTTGGTGCCGGGCATGGCTATACTGCGTATTGTGCATCTAAATCTGCAATTGATGGGATTACCCGTGCATTAGGTTGTGAGCTTGGAGCTTCTGGCATAACTGTTAATGCGATTGCACCAATGGTATTTCGTTCCAAACTCACCGCATGGATGTTTGAAGATACTGACTTTGCCAAAGAAGTACGGAATGGTACTTTGATGCGAATGCCAAAGGGTAGGTTGTCTGAGCCGGAAGATCTGGCTGGACCACTACTATTTCTTGCTTCCAAAGCATCTGATTTTTATACTGGACACGTTTTATATGTGGACGGTGGCTATACTGCTAACTAGGAGAATATCATGAATTTTAGACAAAATAATTTGTTAATAATGTTAAGCCCGATGATGTTGGCAATAATGGTTGCTTCACTTGATATGGCGGTAATGCCAACGATTTTGCCTGTGATGGTTGGGAGCTTAGGTGATTCGCAAAATTCAGCTTGGGTGATGACTGCATATATGTTTGCGGCTACAATTACCGCACCAGTTTATGGGCGTTTATCTGATACCATCAGCATTCAGAGGTTACTTCAATTTGCATTGTTAGTATTTGCACTGGGAGCAACGCTTTGTGCTTCTGCTGGGACTATTAACTTTCTCATTTTAGCGCGTTTTATTGAGGGAATTGGTAGTGGTGGATTAATGGTGCTTGGCTTTATTCTAGTTGGTAAAACAGTAACAGAAAAGCAGCAAGGTATTTGTCAAGGTATCCTTGGTGGAGTAACTGCCTTTGCTGCATTATCAGGGCCATTATTGGGTGGTATAATCTCCGAGTATCTTGGATGGCAGCTAATCTTTTTGCTTTATATCCCTTTATCTTTGGGGGCGGTGGTTTTATCTCATTATTATCTGCCAAAAATAAAGTATCAAAATGCGGCAAAAACTGGTTTTGATTATGGTGGGTTTATTTTGCTAACACTGCTGATTGCGGATTTACTTTATGCTATAAATCAGCTTTCAGCCGGAGTCACTCTTTTTGATGGTAAAAATCTGATTTCTATCATCAGTCTCATTCTGCTATTTGTTGTTTTCATAGTTCAGGAGTTAAGAGCAAAATCACCATTAATTCCAGTAAGATTATTTAACAATAAAACACTAGTGTCAATTCTTGCGGTGGTATTTCTTTCTGCGCTAAGTTCAGCCGCAGCAACTTTCTTCTTACCACAATATTTCCAATATGTAATCGGGGTAAGCTCGGGTATGTCTGGAATCCTTATTGAGCCAGTGCAAATTGGCATGATAATTGGACCCGTTATAGCTGGTTGGTTAACTGTTAGACATATGAGTTATCAGCAGGGGATTATTATCAGTATCATGCTCTTGATTGTAGCGTATTTATCAATTTCATTACCTGAAAATGCGTTAACGGTACATTTAATTGCGTTACCATCACTTATCTTACTTGGCTTAGGCTTAGGGGCAATAATGCCATTATTAACACTGAGTGTCCAAAGAAGTGTTGAGCCATCCTTAATTGGTACTGCTACATCTTTACTTGGGTTATTCCGCTCTTTGGGAAGTCTCTTTGGCTTAACTCTTTTTAAATTAATTTATTCAAACTCGCTATTACATGAGTTACATCAAATTAATCTAGGTAAAGCCTTAGTCAAAAATGCACTGACAAATGGGATTGCTGCTTTTGGGAAAAATGTACATTTACAATATATGACCTTTTTTGATAATGCGTTCAGTCAAGTTTTTTACTTTGCGACAGGGTTGGCAGTCATTTCTTTGCTGTTTGTGTGTAAGTTTGAAATGAAAAAATCAATGGTAGTTGGTATAAATAAAAAAAACTAAATTCAGGAGAAATTAAAATGATGTATATAATTTACTGTATTGATAAACCGGAACATAATGAAATTCGTTTACAACACCGAGAAAAACATCGTGAATGGTTAAATAGCCATGTTGAAAAGATTATCGGTAGTGGACCGTTACTTAACGGTGAAGGAACAGCTGTTTTTGGCAGCATGATTATTATTGAAGCTGGCTCTAGGCAACTAGCAGAAGAGTTTGCGGCTGCCGATCCATATAGCAAAGCTGGGTTATTTAAGAATGTAACGATTACCCGCTGGCAAAAAGTATTACCGATTTAAAATTTGGTACTTTGAGCGGATTTAAATATGAAAAACAGTTATGCAAAATTGCAATTTTTGCTGTAAAAGCTTGTAAATTAAAGAAAGTTATCCACCGGAATAAAGTCAAGAAAAAAATTAAATTATTTTTTCACTTGACTTTATTTAATATACTGTATTTATTTTATATTTTGTAAATAAGTCTATGCTAATATATGCGCTAAAATCCCGTGTTTCAATGGATTTAGACTATTTATAAAAAAGTTATCCACAGATATATCCACAGCTTTTGTGGGTAAGTGAAAAATCTCTAATAATAGCGTTACTTAGCTATTTTTTTAGCTGATGAAAAATAGCCTAATATTAAGAGACTCCTTTTAGTTTGTTTTTGCTTTCATCATAAATATAAATTACCATCATTTATACAGTAATCGCGATTGTTATTACGATTATGTTGTGAGCTATGATAACTTTATCTCTACTGCCGGATATTCTTCACAATAACTCTCACCATTTACGCCATAGTAGATAACTTTTCTAGCCAAGAAATCAACGTCATAGCTAATGACGCCAGCATTCCACGCTGCTTGTAAAAACTCAGGGAAGGTTGTTTGACCTTGCTGATCTTGTCTGATTGCTGTAATCAATGCCTCCTCATCAAATGCCGGAATTTGATGAGTGCCATTGACAAGTGGCGCTCCTTGTTGGACAACACTTCCTTCTTCCAGTTCATATATTGACTGACAAGAAGGCAAATGCCAACGATTAGTTTTTATGCCCACTTGGCGAAGTGCTTCCGCAAGTACTGGAAAACCTCCTATAGCCGGGCGGATTGACATGGCATGTTTTTGTGCTTCAATAAGTTTATCGGTTAGTTTAGTCATGATTATTCCTTTATTCAATTGGATTGGTTTTTAGTTTATGAGTTTCAATAAGCTTGATCAGTATTTCCATTAAATTTTCCTGTTCAACTGCACTTAATACTGAGAAGAAATGATGATCGTTTTCATCAGCAATTGTGGCAAGTTTTGGAATAAGTTCTTTTGCTATTGGTAATAGCTTTATTTGCTGAAAACGGCGATCAGCTTTAGCTTCACTCCGGCTGACTAACTTTTTACGTACCAGTCGGTCTATCAATTTAGAAACTGCACCGCGAGTTAGTCCGGTAAATTCAGCAATCATGCCCGGCGAAGTGCTTTCGTTATTTGTATACATTTCTCGAAGAATCACCCATTCGGCTACCGTTACTTCATGTTTTGCAAGCTTTTGGGCAAAGGAATGTGAAACTGCATTAGAAATGCATCTTAGCTGATAGCCAATATGTGATTTGAGTTCGCTTGGTTGTTTGGCTGTTGTCATTTCTACCTCCCCTTAGCTAAGAATTATAGTTTACTAGTAAACTATTGTCAAGTAAATTATACTTTAGAGATAAAAGAATTGTGATATTATTAGGTTGAAATATTATGGTAAAATAGAAATAATTTTTAGTTTGTTATTCTATGTAGAACCGTTTTGCAATAAATATTTATCCAGGTGATCGCTATGTCAGAACTAAGAAATAATGAAGTTTCAAAAATAATTACAGTACTTAAAAATAATGATAATCTAACTCTTAATATTAATGGAAAATGGGGTAGCGGTAAAACCTATGTATCTGATCTTGTAATGAGTAAATTAAATGGGTTACAGAGGATGGGGTTTTTAGCCTTAAAAGTTAATATTTCCGATTATGATTACTGTGCGGATCCATTGGTGCCTTTTATAATTACTATCCTTGACTATGTAAATAATAGTGAATGTGAGTCCAATGGTGCTAGTGGGAATAATGCAAAGATTTTCTCTGCTGTAGCAATGCTACTTAATGTACTATCTTGGACGTCTTTACTTATTGATCAGTCAGGTTTCCTAAAGCGAATTCTATCAACAGTAGAAGACTTTGTAATTGATGAAAAGACTGAGTCAAAGCATGGTAATGATGGTAATGAGGATTTAATCAGTGCGCAATTATCTAATGTTCGAGTATATCAACAAGCTTTACAGGAACTGGAAAAAATAATTAATGCTCTAGCTGATAGATATGACAAAAAGAAATTAATTATTTTTATTGATGATTTTGATCGGGCAAATCCCAAGTTTTCATATAGAGTGATGAACATAGTTCACCAGTTAAAATTTATTACAAACCTGCAGTTTTGCACGATTATGAATCGGCATCAATTTGAATCTCAGCTACAACACATTTATGGCAAGAATAGTGGTAATGATGAATATTATTTAACAAAATATATTGATCTTGAAATTAATATTAAAACTCCAGTGAAAGATAATCCACGTGAGTTTTTACAGGAATTAGAGTTTGACAATGATGCTGAGAGTTTTTTATTTCTATCAGAATGGTTATCTTTCCTGACAGTAAGAAATGTGCAAAAATTTGCTAAATTTTATTTAACAAGGCTAAATCAAATTTTTAAAGGACATGACTTTAAGATATTATTAGCACAGAATCACAATGCTGCATATTATCTTTTACTGTTAAATATTGTGATTGTAAGATATGATTTAGAGTTAAGATCTCTTTATTATGATTTATTAACTATATCTGAGATTGAAGTAATTAAAGAAAAATTACAGCACTTTAAAGGAGATATATCAAATCCATTAAACTATGATAATTATAAAGGGGCGAAAGAAATTTTTTCAGGTCTTATTGATATTGTAGGCGAAGTTTTTAATTTTATTATACGTAAAATAGATAAGAAAACTATAGAAAATATCGGAATTGAGCAGTTTCTTAATAAACTATATGAAGAGTACTTTAATCCTAGTTAGTATCAACCTAAATATGGAGGCTTGACACCATTTTATTCGTACAAAAATTGTAGAGGAACAATATATTTTACGTACTTTGGATAAATTATTAGATTTTTGTTTCGATGATGAGATATTATTGCTGTATAAAAAATTATGTCGCTATTATTATCCGCTTAACCGAGATGCTATAGTTGATTACATACGATACTATTTTGAAATGTATGAGCCAGAAAAGCTTAGCCAACATTTGAATCAAACAAATTAATGGGTTAGTCAGTCATGGCACTAACGCCCAAACCTTCAGGCAATATTAAAATTCGTAAGGTTAATTTAAGGCAGGCAAAAAAGAAGGCCCGAACATAATATCCGGACCAATTGGGGAAGAAAATGTGGGACTTCTTATCAGAAGTTTCCCAGTAAGCGAGATTATAGATGTTTGGCGGATAAATGAAAATAGATGATTTTGAATATCAGTTATCCATTTATGGATAACTTGAGTATTTGGTGTTTTTATTTATATATGTCAGTATATTATGTGTGGTTATGTACTGATCGTGTAGAGTGGGGTTATTTTTCGAGGGTATTTATCAGTTCAATAATCTGTTCTTTTTGGTTACCTAATTCTTCGATTTTGCTGCTAAACATGTTTATAATCAGCTTTAGTTCAGCCAAAAGTTCTTTCTTATCTGGAGTAAACTGGCTTTGACAAACTAGATGAATCACTGTTCCATGACGGTTACAAAATGCTTCAAACCATTCATAGCCAAATCTTACCAGTCGGTCTTTATGGGCAAGGAATAGCATCCGAATTTTTCCCTGTTCGATCTGTTCCATTAGCAGATTAAAGTTCTCTCTTTGATAATTAAGGCTGCTATTATGATCGATATACCATTCATCAATTGCCATATGCATTTTTTGTGCAAATTCGGTGATATGCTGCTTTTGCAGTTCAATGTCATTGTAATCAAGAGCACATGAACTTCTGCAATAGGCGACAGTTTTTGCCGATACCGAAGCATGAACGCCAATATATTCAAGATATTGTTGGTAAGTATAATAACGGCGGTTTGTTGTCGAGCGTTTGGCAGGCAGTTTTCCTTCGCGATCCCATCTTTGCAGCGTTAGTACTGATTTACCTATCATCTGCGCAAATTGTTTGGGTTTGATGATTTCATTTTCCATTTTAGTTTCCTTAAATGTATTCAATATGAATATATTTTATCACTCTTTGGTGCAATAGTTTGAAAACTTGTGTTTAGTCTATTTTATTTGAAATTTGGCTATGTTAGAATCACTTAATCAAAAATTTTTTAAGGAAAATAGTATGAAATCAGTTGTAGTTTTATTTCATAGTGGTTATGGACATACAGCTAAGCAGGCGCAGGCAGTATTTGAAGGTGCTGGTTCTGTAGCTGGAGTAACAGCAAAATTAATTAGTGTTACAGATGTTGAGGCACATTGGGATGATTTGAATGCCGCAGATGCGATAATCTTTGGTGCGCCGACTTATATGGGTAGTGTTTCTGCCGAATTTAAAAAATTTATGGAAGCAAGTTCTAAAGTATGGATTAGTCGTGGTTGGCAAAATAAACTTGCTGCCGGATTTACCAATTCAGCAAGCCTTAACGGGGATAAGTTTAATTCAATGATGCAGTTAATAACTTTTGCCGGACAACATGGTATGCTATGGGTGCCACTTGATTTACTGCCAGCAAATTCATCCAAATCTGAACGCAATGATCTAAATCGTATGGGTGGTTTTCTTGGTGCTTATGCGCAGTCTGATTCTGACTTAGGTGCTGATGTTGTTCCGCCAAAAGGTGATCTGGATACTGCCAAGCATCTTGGTAAGCACGTTGCAGAATTAGCATTAAAATTTAATTAATCTTCTAGCTATGTCAAAATTAATGCCAGTATTATTCATTGGGCATGGTTCACCAATTAATGCTTTGGAAAATAACCAGTTTACCAGTAAATGGAGGGAAGTTGCCAGTAGCTTTGATGCTCCAAAAGCAATTCTGGCAATTTCTGCTCACTGGTATATTGATGAGCTGGCATTAAGCAGTGGTAAGCAAAATCAAACTATTCATGATTTTTATGGGTTTCCTGAGTCGCTACATAAATTTAATTATTCGGCTGTGGGAAATCCTGAACTTGCTAGCCATATCAAAGAAATATTGGCGGGAACAGCTGAGTTACCAGAAGTGTTTCTTAATCATGAATGGGGGCTTGATCATGGTGTCTGGAGTATTCTCTGCCATATGTATCCAGAAGCAAATATTCCGGTTATTCAGTTGAGCATCATGCGTGATAAAACTGCAAGCTGGCATTATGAGCTTGCTCGCAAACTTTGCAAATTACGCGAAGAGGGAGTTTTGATTTTAGCTAGTGGTAATATTGTCCATAATTTAAGATTGCTTGATTGGCATAATGTGAGAAATACTTATCCGTGGGCTAAAAAATTTGATGAATCCATCAGTGATATGCTGATTAAAAATAATCATGCTGCAATTATAAATTACGACAAATTAACTGATGCCAGACTTGCTGTGCCTTCGGAAGATCATTTTATACCGCTTTTATATGCGATCGGAGCTGCAAATGAATCAGATGAGGTTACGCTATTTAATCAAGCGATAATTTATGGTTCGCTTTCGATGACTTCAGTAATTTTTACATCATAAGAGAGAGATAGAGATGAAAACAGAGATTATTCGTGCTAATTCTAGAGGTCACCTGAATTTTGGTTGGCTTGATACTTATCATACATTTAGTTTTGGTGAGTATTTTGATCGTAACCGTATGAATTTTGGTGCGCTACGGGTAATAAATGATGATTATATAAAACCAGATAGCATGTTTCCAACCCATCCACATAATAATATGGAAATTATTACAATAGTACATAACGGGACTATTGAGCATCAGGATAGTATGGGGAACTGGGAAAAAATCACTGCTGGCGAAATTCAGGTAATGAGTGCTGGCTCAGGGATTACACATAGTGAACGTAATCCGTCGATGACTGAAGATTTGAATCTTTTTCAAATCTGGATATTCCCGAAATACAAAGATATCAAACCGGGTTATGATCAAAAATCATTTACCGAACGTCTGCAACAGAAAAATATCTGGCATACACTAGTTACTCCCGATGGTAATGGTGAGAGTCTTAAAATCAATCAAGATGCATATATTTCATTAGCTGAATTTGATCAGGATGCTGAAGTTGTATATTCAATCAAAAAAGCCGGTAATGGCGTATTTTTAATGTTAATTAATGGCGAAATTCAACTAGATAATAGTAAGTTAGTAACCCGTGATGCGATTGCGATTAGTGAAGTTAGTGAGGTTTCTTTTAAGGCGCTTAAAAATACGTGCTTGATTGCAATTGAGGTTCCCATGGTTTTTGCTTATTAATAAATCGAACCTACTATTTTGCTGCCTCTTGTATCAACTCCGGGAAAACTACTCCCGGAGTTTTTTTATGGCTAAATTCTATCTACTCTCAGAGTTGATTTACTTTTTTAATTAGCTTCCCTCTGCCACTTTGGCAGCTATTCAAATTAATTTGTTTATGGGATAATCAAATCTGTCAACAAATAATGACATTTACAAGGGAAGTAAAAAATGAATTCAATTCTACGCAAATCAATACTGGTTGCTTTTAGTCCGATTATAGTAGCCTGTTACTCAAATAATTCTGGAAGTAGTGGTGGGGTAGGTACAACTACTGCAAGTAATCTAGTCGTTACTACTAAAAGTGCCGGACAGACAAAAGCAGGTTACTTACCACTAAAAATAGTTAATCATACCAACCTTGGCGGTGTTCCGGTTTATCTCTTCATCAAGGCCACTGCCGGCAATGATCAATGTGTCATGAAGTTTGATCCAAATGGAATCGGAACTTGTGAAGTAACTAATGCGAATACAGTCTTATTTAATTATGAAAAAGTATCATTAAATGATTTGCCCAAAGATAATGCTGGTAATACTTTAATTTATCTGCCCAAAGTTATTTCTGGGCGAATCTATTTTTCTATTGGGCAGCCGCTTGATCTATATTATGATCCAAATAGTCGGTTAGTTATTGATCCCGACGGATTTAATCCACGTGATACCAATTATTACACACTTTATGACAAGGTTGAATTTAGCTATAATGATATTGGTGTATGGGCAAATCCAACCGCAGTAGATTTCTTTTCATTACCGATAAGCATGGAACAGCCATCATCAGTAACGGTACAGAAAGCTGGACTTACTGTTTCAAGAAATACCATTTATAATGATGTAGCTAATGTTTTTGCTACTGAAGATAAAACTCCGACTCATGAATGGAGTAAGCTTGTCTTAAAGTATATTAATTCAACTTCTGGCGCAACGACTGATCTTCGTTTAACTGCCCCGGGTAAGGCTATGGTTACCAATTTGGCTGGAACTGTACCATTTGATAAAGACTATCTTGCCAATTATATTGATAAGATACTTAATTTTTATAAAAATGGTAATACCTTAAAAATTGATTGTAGTGAACTTGGTACAGCTAATGATATTTATACAGGAACAGTCAATGGTAGTAATCAGTTTGTTTTTAAAAATGCAGCTAACAACACGGTTATCGTTGATATGCCAAGTGATTCAACGCCATTTTTTGGTGGCGCTGGTGATACTTTTGATGCCGCTAACAATACGCCAAAAGCTATTATAATTCGGCAATTGACTTCTGCCTTTGAAGTTGGGCTATTGCCAGCTCCAAGTGGTACGATTATTAATCGCAGCTTTTTTGATAATAACCGCAGTAAATTTTTTACTTTCAATTCATTACTTAATCTGCCAGGTGGTCCGTGGTATGATTTATATTCAAAAGCATTACATAGTTATGGTCATGATCAGCCAGTTTATACCTTTGCTTATGATGATGCATTGGGTCAGGATGGTACTTTGCACGAACCAAATGCAGCTAGTCCCGGAGTGCTAACAGTTACATTACATGATATGTCAGGTACTACAATTCCAAATCCGTATGTTGATAATAAAAAATACAATATTACAGTGCATATCCCCGCAACTTCTACAGTTACTTACAATAATGCTGTACTTCATAATAACCAGATCCTAACCAACGTAAGTATGCCACTTCATCTTAACCTAAATGGTCAGGATGCTAAAATCTATCTTGATCCATTAATTGTCAAGCCAAATAGCCCTATGCTTTCAGGGGTAGTGTTTAATCATACTTCTACTAGTGATTATTCAATTGATTTTCCTGCTCCATCTGCGGGTGGGATTCATATTGTTCCATTGTCCGATGATGTGGTAATACCTGTTCCTACTCCAGTACCAAGTCCAACCCCGACTCCAACTGTATCGCCAACACCAACTCCTGTACCAACACCAACACCAGCTCCTGCTCCGGTTTCTGGTGAATATGGTGTGACTCCACGGATTGGTAATGGTAGTGTTGTTACAACTTTATCTGGTCAGCCACTTGGCAGTTACACGACATTCTATACTAATTCACCACTTACTGTATTGGTAAATGGCACAACAACGGTTATTGATTTGTTAAGTAAAAATGTGGTGGGGGTAAATGGCGTAGTAGTTTCATCAATATCTCAGCCGGGTAATACTTTATTTATTGATTTCCCTGCGCCAGGAACCGGGGTGACACCTAGTGTACCTACACCAACTCCAACTTTTGCGCCACCAGCTCCAGCTCCAACACCAGTGCCTTCTCCTGCTCCGACCCCTGCAATAGGTTCTTATAGTGTATTTCCAAGAATTGGTACCAACAGCGTTGTGAAAAAGGCCAATGGGGAGATAGTTGCGGATAGAATATCTTTCTTAGTTTCATCTCCAGTATTTACAGTTTATATAAATGGTGTCGCAACTACTATTGATTTAATTCATAAATCAATTAGCGGAGTAAATGGGATAGTAGTTTCAAATATTACTGGATCAGGAAATAATGTAGAAATTGATTTTCCTGCGCCCGGTACAGGTTTAACACCTAATCAGCCAACCCCAGTACCAACGATAGCACCAACCCCGACTCCAACGCCTTCTGGAGATGTTTATAATGTTATCCCGAGAATTGGTGCTGGAAGTGTGGTAACGACAGGTAATCATATTCCTTTGACGAATTTAACAGCCTATGGTACAGCTTCCCCAATGACGGTATTGATTAACGGGATTCCTGCGGTGATCAATCTTGCTACTAGACAGGTATTTGGAGTTACTGGAGTAGTTGTTTCCGGAGTTAGTGGAGCAAATAATCAGGTTTATATTGACTTTCCAGCTCCCGGTGGTGCAGTTGCCATTTCTGGTCAGTTACCCTAGTTAAGTCTTACTTTCCCTTGGATAACTAATGCCTTGTCAAACTCAGGGCATTAGTTATCATCTTGCTTATGGGTAATTTAGATACTAATAGACTATTGGTAGATAATTAAACCTACTTATATCATTTGTTATTGATCGGATAGTCGAGTTCCTGCCAGCCTCTAAAGCCACCATCCATAGAATAAACATTGGTATAGCCCATTTTTTGTAAATTATAAGCGGCAAGTGCTGAGCGAAAGCCGCCACCGCAGTATAAGACGATTTCCTGATTTTTGTCATTAATCTGTGTTGCAATATCACGTTCAAGAATTCCGCGTCCAATGTGAATGGCATTGGGCAAAGATGCTTTGTTCCACTCGTGATCTTCACGAACGTCAATAAAGGTAAATTGTTCATTGCGGTCAAATTTTTCCTTTACCTGTGTAACCGTTAATTCTTTGATTAGCGGTCGGATTTCATCTACAAGAGATGCGAATGCTGGATCATGCTGCATGAGTTTATTCTCCTGAAATTAAATTAAATTGTTTTAGTTTAGCTATCATTTGCTGCATCGCCTGTCCACGATGGCTTATGCGATTTTTTTCTGAAGTGCCTAACTCTGCGGCAGTTTTTCCTAGTTCTGGAATCAGGAATATTGGGTCATAGCCATACCCAAATTGTCCGCGAGCTTCCCTCGATATTTCGCCACAAAATATACCCTCTGCAATTATTGGTTGTGGGTCATCATAGGATCTAACAAAAACCAAGCTACAATAAAAGTAGGCGGCTCGGTTATCAATGTTTTTCATCTCATCAAGGAGTTTATTTAAATTATTTACATCGGATTTTGGTGTGCCTGCATAACGTGCCGAATAAATTCCTGGCTTACCACCAAACGCAGTTACGCAAATTCCTGAATCATCGGCAAGGGCTGGTAGTCCTGTGATTCGTGCGCAATGTCTTGCTTTATGCAATGAGTTCTCAATGAATGTGATATGTGGCTCATCAGCTTCTGGGACTTTTAATGCCTGTTGTGGAACAATTTCAATACCATAAGTGGCAAAAATTGTATTGAGTTCTTCAAGCTTACCTTTGTTATTCGATGCAACTACTATTTGTTTCATATGTGTTTATTGGTCTAAAATTGTGATTTTTATTAATTTCGCTGTCGTAACAATCTGTTTTTGGTGTAAAATACTAATTTTATATTTACACAAACTAGCTCGCGCTATTGTAGCATGTTTAGGTTTTAGTGGTAACAAATTGGAATTAGAATGAAATTTAATAAAATTACAGATTTAAATCTGGCGGGTAAGGTGGTTTTTATCCGCACCGATATGAATGTTCCATTAGATGATAATGGGATAATTACAGATGATACGAGAATAAAAGCTGGGGTTAATACCATTAAATATGCACTTGAAAATGGTGCAAAAGTTATTGTTGCTACACACTTAGGGCGTCCAGCAGAAGGAAATATCAGAGCTGAAGATTCGGTAGCTCCAGTTGCGGTCAGATTAGGGAAACTTCTTGATTGTGAAATTCCAGTTGTGGATAACTGGCAACAAGGAGTCACTTTCCCCGCGACTAACAAAATCATTATGTTAGAAAACGTCCGTTGTAATGTTGGTGAAAAGAAAAATAACGAAGAGTTAGGCAAAAAGTATGCTGCACTGTGTGATGTTTTTTGTTATGATGCTTTTGCAACGGCGCATCGTGCAGAGGCTTCGACTAATTCAGTTGGCTTATATGCCAAAGAAATTTGCGCTGGTTTATTGATGGCAAAAGAGCTTGAAGCTTTATCTAAAGCAGTTTCTTCGCCACAAAAGCCAGTCGTTGCAGTTGTAGCTGGCTCTAAAGTTTCTACCAAGCTAACTATTCTTGATAACCTTGCGGATAAAGTGGATACCCTTATCGTTGGTGGCGGTATTTTAAATACATTCCTGATGGCAAATGGTAAGGATGTTGCCGGATCTTTGGTGGAAGTTGATTTAGTTAATGAAGCCAAGCAAGTTATTGATAAAATGAGTGCTCGTGGTGCTTCAGTGCCATTACCTTATGATGTGGTGGTGGCGGAGAAATTTGCGCCAGATGCCAAGGCGGTAGAGAAGCATCTAGATGATATAAAATCAGGCGAGATGATACTTGATATTGGTAGTAGCTTTGCTAATCAATTGGCTGAGATTATAGCCGAGGCTGGAACAATTATCTGGAATGGTCCAGTTGGTGTTTTTGAGTTTGATCAATTCGCGAATGGTACCAAAATCGTAGCGAATGCGATTGCCGATAGTAAAGGGTTTAGCCTTGCTGGTGGAGGTGATACCATCGCGGCAATCAACAAATTTAATTTATTTGATAAAATCAGCTATGTATCAACGGCTGGTGGTGCGCTACTTGAGTTTTTAGAAGGTAAGGAATTACCTGCGGTTAAACTTTTAACTTCAAGATAAGCTATGGTGAAATAAGTATTATTAATAATTTTAAAAAAGCAATTTTTGTATAAAGAGAGTAGTATGGCGGTTTTTTCGGTAAAACAGATTTTAGCTGGTGTGGCTAAAGTTGGTGATAGTGTAACAGTTCGTGGATGGGTTCGGAATCGTCGGGATTCAAAAGCTGGACTTTCATTTGTTACGGTTAGTGATGGTTCATGTTTTGATGCTATTCAGGTAATTGCTGAAAATAAGCTTACTAATTATAATTCAGAAATTGTAAATTTGACTAAAGATTGTGCAGTAATTGCAACTGGTAAATTAGTCGAGTCACAAGGTGGCGGACAGAGTGTGGAAATTATTGCGGATAGTATTGAGGTTACTGGTTTTGTTGAAAATCCAGATACTTACCCCGTGTCACCGAAACGTCATACGGTAGAATACTTACGTGAGCATGCTCATCTACGTATCAGAACCAATCTGATTTCTTCGGTTATGCGGATAAGAAATACGGCTTCAGTTGCTATTCACGATTACTTACAGGCAAATGGCTTCTATTGGGTACATACGCCTTTGATCACAGCTTCGGATTGTGAAGGAGCTGGTGAATTATTTAAGGTAACGACGCTTGATTTTGATAAATTGCCGCGTGATGATAAAGGCAAAGTTGACTATAAACAGGATTTTTTTGGCAAAGAATCATTCTTGACCGTATCCGGACAGTTAAATGTTGAAACTTACTGTATGGGTTTATCTAAAGTATATACTTTTGGACCAACATTCCGTGCTGAAAACTCAAATACTACGCGCCATTTGGCTGAATTTTGGATGGTTGAACCAGAAATGGCATTTGCTGATCTAAATGATAATATGGCAGTGGCACAAGGCATGCTAAAACATGTTTTCAAGGCTGTGCTTGATAAAAATGGCGACGATATGGCATTTTTTGCACAGTTTATCGATAAGAGTGTAGCCACGCGGCTAGAAAAAATGGTAAATGATGATTTTGAAGTCGTAACTTATACCGATGCGATTGCTAGATTGGAAAAATCTGGACGCAAATTTGAAAATCCTTTATATTGGGGCGTTGATCTGGCATCCGAGCACGAACGGTTCTTATGTGAAGAATTAGTTGGTAAACCGACAATTGTAACTAATTATCCAAAAGAAATCAAGGCATTTTATATGCGTCAAAATGAAGATGGTAAAACCGTAGCGGCTATGGATATCCTAGCGCCAGGTGTTGGTGAAATAGTTGGAGGAGCTGCTCGGGAAGAGCGCTATGATGTCTTAGTTGGCAAGATGCAGGCTTTAGGCATGGATCCTGCCTCGCTTGATTGGTATCTTGATTTACGCCGTTTTGGTACTGCGCCACATGCTGGTTTTGGTCTTGGCTTGGAGCGAGCAGTTAGTTATATTACTGGAGTTCAGAATGTACGGGATATTATTCCGTTCCCACGTACTCCGAAAAATGTTGCATTCTAATAAAGGGTTAGATTTAGATGAAAAAACAGATTATCGCAGTTTCAATACTAGTTGGTGCTATTTATGGCTGTTCGCAAACCCCTAATAGTATAAGTCTTAGTGCAGCACAAGGGCAATGTGTTACGGGCACAAACCCTGGTTATGAGTCAACAGCTACCACTTATTCAGCCGCGTTTCCTATGAATGCAAATTTGCCTTCAACCTCTCCGTATTGTATCGCTCTTACATTGACTAATAATAATAGCGGGCAGAATGCCAATAACATTCAGGTTAATGGTTACGGCTTTACCATGAGCTATATTAGTGCTTATAGTCCAAGTGGCAATACAACTTATACTGCTAGTATGATTGATTTTAATGCGGCAGGAGTTAGTTCAAGTTCTTTTAGTAATACCTATCAACAAATCAGTAACATTGCTTTATTTGATCCTAACAATTGCGTAACTACTTTAGGTCCAAATGTAAGAACGCTTTATACCAATGGAAATAGCTGTACCTTTTATGTTCAGATTGTAAATGAGTCAATGCCTGTTGGTGTTTATCCATTAAATTTTTCGGTTAATTATACCAACGGTAATGCGAATTACTCGGTTGGGACGACAATTAACGAACGCTCTAACTTATATGTTGGTGGTAGTTTCCCGCAAAATGTGGTGTTGACTAATGCACAAAATACGTCCCCAACAATTAATACTTTTGTTTCTGCTAACTCACCGGAAAGTTATTCGGTTAAATCCATGACCCGCGATGCATTTGGTAATGTATATACGGGTGATATTTTTGGAAATGTTTATAAATATACTGGAGAATCAATTTCTTCTTGGTATCAGATTCCAAATGGAACAGGTAGTTTGCCAGGTGGTGCATCTATTCTTGCAATGACTGCAGATACACTAGGAAATGTGTATTTAATTACAGCATTGGGACAGGTTTATCAATTACAATATACTAGTTTCTCATTAGAGGTAAATTATATGGGGACAACAAGTATAAATTCGACATATCCGACATCAATGCAGGTAGTAAGTAACCAATTATATATATCAAATAATAATAATGTTTATAACTGTAGTTTGACTACAATATCTTCAACTTCTTGTAATCCAACTGTTTATATTACTGGACCGGATACGGTTATTAATCAGTTGGTTTCTAGTGTCAATACTTTTAATATTGCAGGGGCGACTGGAGTTTGGGCATATAATGGTGGGGACTGGGTACCGATTCCTAATTCGGGAGCAACTGGTTTACCTGGCTTGCCTGTTAATTCGATTGCCTATTTTAACAATGTTAATTTTACTGGAAGTCCTTTCTGGTACGCTGGGATTAGCCAGATTGAAAGTAATCAGCCTTCAGTTTATATAGAAAGTGGTAATGCTGCTTTTATCCCATTACTTAGCCCAAGTGGACAAAATATCGTTTCAGGGACGGTTAGTAATGTTATAGTCGATAATGCACAGGGAGTGTTTGTTGGTGGTACCTCATTACAAAGTAATGATTATCCAGGTCAAACGGCACCAGTTGCGTACTTGATTTCTCCAACCATCAGTACTGCATCTAGTGAGTGGACACCCATTACTGGTATTAGTGGTACGATTAATGCAATGCAAACAGCATCGCAGTTAACTCCATATTAGGATCTTGTTATGAAAAAAGGTTTACTGTTTGCTATGGTGCTAATGCTGGTAGCATGTGGGGTTGAAAATAATATTAATTTCTCTACCACGCAGGGGAATTGTGCTGATGGTTCTACCAATGCCTCCTATTGTATGGCAGTTACCATTCAGAATAACAATGGTGGTCAAAATTATATTAATAGTACTAACTACCCAATAACTAATCTTAGCTTGAATGTTTCGGGAGCTAGTAACGTAGGTTATCCAAGTGCACAGGGCTCAAGCTATGATCCAAATAACTGTTTGGGTAGTACAATTAACCCTGGTAGTAGCTGTACTTTTTATTTATGGCTAACTGGTGAGTCTTTCGGAGTTGGAACTCATACTCCGATAACCGTCAATGCTAATTATACAGTTAATAATACTCTACCTTGGGTAACTAGTGGGAATAGTGCTACTTCGAGTTTGACAGTTTATGAAACTCCAGGTTTGCAGATTTCCTCGACAGGTAGTAGTCCTGCTTATAATGGCTATGTCCAGACATACAATAATAATGGGTTTAATACTCCTTTTAAAGCTGAGTCTGAGAGTATTGCAAATGCTGTAGCTAATGATAATTACTATGGCTTTCTTTATCTTGCCGGGAATAGTGGAATTTACTTCTCCGGAAATTCAAATTACGCCGGAAATGCAACTGGTGGTTCTTCTTCAATTAAGGGAGCAACTAATCTTATAATTAGTGGGCAAACAATTTATGGTAATCCGAATGGATCACTTTCCAATTCAGTATATACTGCAAGTATGCAAAAAGAGTCATTTAGCTGGACGCAATATGCTACGGGGTTAACTAATCCTACTACAAATATCAGTGCAATAACGGGTACTCGATTATTTTTTGCCAATGCTAATAATGCTTATGTATGTACGCAAAATGCTACCGGAAATAACTGTTCTCAGGAGGGTGTTGGAATCAATGGTGGGAATATTACCGCTCTTGGATATACAACGCTAAGTGCTTCTAGTGGCACAGTTTATACCGGTATTATTGCTGGTAATGCTGGGGGGCTATGGGCAGAGTCTGGAGTTATTGGGAGTCCGGTTAATTCATGGGTGTCTGTAACAACGGGTAATGGGGCAGCAATAGCTAATGTAATCAAAATAGTCTCAGATATTAATAATAATCTCTATATTGCTACCGCTACAGGTAATTTTTATCTGTTTCCAGCAAATGGTAATGTAGGCGCACAAACTAGTTCATTGACTTCTTTTCCATGGACGGTACAAAACCCAGTGGCAATGGTTGTTGATAATAACGGTGGTGTAATATATATTGCAAATTCATCAGGTGTCATTTATTCCTGCCCAAATAGTACTACTGGGGCAGGTAGCTGTACATCAATTGGGCAAAGTGCTTATACTAGCGGCATTTTGGGGCTTAATATTATAACCCAATTAACCTCAGGTTAGAAGAAAGTAATATGAGTTATAACTTCCAGCAAGCAAGGTTTTATACTACAGTAAATGATCTACGTAGTTTACCTCAGACAAATTATGAAATAGCTATTGTAGGTCGATCAAATGCTGGTAAGTCTAGTTTGTTAAATACGCTAACTAATCAGACTAGACTAGCATATACATCAAAAACACCCGGTCGGACGCAGCATATCAATTACTTTGAAGTTGCCCCTGCTACTTTCTTGGTTGATTTGCCCGGCTATGGTTATGCTAAAGTACCTGAGGCGATTCGTCAACACTGGGTCGGGTTACTTGGTAATTATCTTAAAGAGCGCAAAGAAATTTGCGGATTAGTCTTGATAATGGACTCCAGGCATCCGTTAAAAGATCTTGACTGGCAAATGATCGAGTTTTTCTCAGTAACAAAAAAGCCGTTACATATAGTATTGTCTAAATCAGATAAACTTACCAATCAGGAAAAAATTCAAGTTTTAAATCAGGTTAAAAAAGAGCTAATTGAATTTGGTATAAATGATCTGAGCCTTCAGCTATTTTCTGCACCAAAGCGGCAGGGGATAGAGGAGCTGGCAACAAAACTAAATCATTGGTTAGTGCCCAATGACTAAGATTATATCTAGACTCTCATTAGTGGTTCTAGCATGTCTAACTGCTTCGTGTGCTAATAATCCGTTGCGTTCTTATAAGTCAGAGACAGATCGGACAATCACTGCACTAGATCAAAATGGATTAGATTTGGCAAGCCAGTCTCTTAATGATAATGATGATGTTCTTTATCATCTTGAATATGGCAGCTTATTGCGGATGGGGATAAAATACCCACAAAGTGAAAGTAATTTCATTGCCGCCAATGCTTATGTTGATGCATGGGCAGCGAGCTATCATAATGGTACTTGGGGTAATATTGCCGATACATTTCAGGCAACGCTTGTAAATGATAACGTGCTTGACTATCAGATCAAAGATTATGAAAAAGTAATGCTGCTAACTTATCGCGCATTAAATGCTCTTAATCAGGGTGATTGGGATGGTGCTCGGATCCAGATTCAACGGATGTATCAGCTTGAGCAGTTAATTCAAAATTATCGTGATGCTCAGTACGCGGAAATGGCGCAAAAGAGTCAGGAGTTGCCGCAGAATATGGTTAGCTATGATCAATTTGCTGCAAATAATGAAGCGAATTATGATTTTGACTCAGTAAGTACGCCTCAGGTATTAGCACTTAAAAATAGTTATCAAAATGCTTTTTCTCACTATCTAGCTGGTTTTGTCTTTGAGGCACTTGGAGAAGATAGTCTTTCCCGCCCTGGCTATTTAAAAGCCCTGCAATTAAATCCTGCCGATACAATGATAAATCAAAGTATTGCTAATCTTGATAAAAATAATAAGCCGGGAAAAAATCAGACTGATTTATTACTGGTTGAAGAAATAGGTCATGCACCGCAGATAAAATCGCATAACCTGAATATCCCATACTTCTATTCTATTAATGGTCGAAACTGTGCTAATAGTATTTCAGTATCTTTTCCGGGCTTAGTGCCAGATCGAGTAAATACTTTTGCTAACACTTACGCTATTGATAATCAGAATCCTCAGCCATACTTATTTACTAATATTAATTTGATGGCAGCGAGATATCTGCACGATGATTTGCCAAATATTTTTATTCGTAATATATTGCGTGCAACTCGTGATTTGGCAGCAGAACAGTCGGCATGTAAAAACGGTAGTACCTTACTTAATATTGCTGCCTTAGGTGCCGGAGTTATCCTTAATCGTGCTGACGAGCGAGCATGGGTAATGTTGCCTAGTCAGATTTATCTTAGCCGTGTACGCGTTCCTAGGGGTAAACATACTATTACTGTGAATACTGCGCTTGGGCAAAAAACTTTACAGGTAAATCTCACTGGGGCGTATCATATTGTCAGCTGGCGAGTAATTGGTAATCAGGTTTATTTTAGTCCTGATGAGTCAATAATTCCAAAATAATGTTAAAGGTTTAAAAATGAAGAAAATTAGTTGTTTAGCTGCTTTTTTATTTCTTTCAGGGTGTGCGACAAATCCGAACTCAATTGATGCTCATTTAGTAAAGGTTGGCGATGTGGATAATCTTGATGTTCAGGATCTGCGCTCTGCCCGTATAAATAATTTTCTTAATATACAGGCAACTGTTATAAATAGTAGTGGTTCAATCCAGCAACTATACTATAGATGCCAATTTTATGATGGAAATAAATTTAAAGTTGGTAATGATACTCAGTGGATACCAGTACGAGTTTATGGTAAAACTACTCAAGATATTAGTTGTACTGCTACCGAGCCTACCGCGATTGATTTTAAACTTGAAGTAAGCTCCACTGGTTCGGCAGCTAAAGTTTATAGCAACTAATGCTACATAATATTCTGAACTTGCTCGCGAATTTGTTCAATCAGGACTTTTAGTTCAACTGCACATTTAGAGGTTGGAATTGATACTGATTTAGCGCCAAAGGTATTGGCTTCACGATTCATCTCTTGACAGATAAAATCCAAGCGTTTACCAATACTGCCGCCTTTAGTTAGCAGATTGCTTAGTTCTGTTGTATGGGCATGCAGTCGATCAATCTCTTCACTTACATCTATTTTTTGGCAAAAGAATGCAAATTCCTGTTGTAATCTGGTGTCGTTTACATCGGATTCTTTGAGGAAATCTCTCAGCCGTTCAGTCAATTTTGCTTTATATTCGAGAGTAGCATTTTCTACAAGTGGTTTTAATGATTTAATGACACTAAAGATTTCGCTAGTTCGCTCTGTTAATAGTTGTGTTATTTTTTTTCCTTCAGATGCTTGTGATTCTCTAAAATCTGCAATTAGTTTATCTAGCTCGCTAAATAATACCAGCTTCATTTCTTCACTAAAACTTGCTTCCTGATTGACAATGCCTGGAAAATTTAAGATATCATGCATGCTTATGCTTATATTTTGCGTGCATAATTTTTGAAGTTCTTCAGATAGTTTCAAATACTCACGTAGTAATGGCTGGTTTAGATTAATTTGTACTGAAGTGCTTTTATTATCTTTTATGTAGATTTTGACATCAATCTTACCGCGGGATACATTTTCAGCAATTAGACTTCTGAAATTAGATTCTAAGTGTTTTATTTCTTCGGATAGTTTTAGTGTTAGGTCAAGAAAGCGGTGGTTTACTGAACGAATCTCTAACTGGATTATTTGAGATTCCAGTTGTAATGTCCGGCTGGCATAGCCTGTCATGCTTAAAATCATGATTGATTGTCTTTCATTAGGGTTTATTCATAATTCCGAGTGTGAGTTTATTTGTTTAAATTTTGCATAAGCTTTTTCTGGTTATTATCAAAATTGCCTGAATTAAGGCTGATAGGTTCTTAACTGAGGTTTTTTAAGTATTAATCAGTAAAATGCTTCTACACTCTAATCGATAAATTATTGATTAATCAGTTTAGTTTATTGTGTTACAATAATGTCCATTATTATATACCAATCAAAGATTAAGTGCGGTAGTAGAAATTATAATTATATTCATCTAGTTAGTTATAATTTTTAATATTGCTTGATTGAAAGAACTTTATGCGTAATGTGCGTAAATTTTTATTATTGTTTGCTACAATCGGTACTGCATCGGCAGGAGAGTTTTATGTTGGGCTGGATGCTGGAGTTGCTTGGCAGAACTTTATTTACAATAATAGTATGGCTGGACAGCAGATTAGTAACTCACAGCTGACGGTGTCGGCAACTTCACCAGGGGCACAGCTTGGAATTGATGCAGGCTATCTTTTTACCAAAAATTGGGGTGTTGAATTAGGTTATCAATATTTCTTTAATTCCAATACCATAACTGGAGCCACAATTAGCTCAAATAACGATAATAGCACATTTAATCTGAATGCGCAGTTACTTGATCTTTTAGCTGTTGGCAGACTACCGATTGAAGATAGTAATTTTTCGGTATATGCGAAACTAGGATTGGCTTTAGCGTATGCGCAAATGGGGCAATACTGTACAACTACTTGTGCTGGAGGGGGAAGTCTTCCTTCTGGAACTGGTGTTGCTGTCGCTATGGGCTTAGGGCTTGAGTATATGATATCTAAACAGTGGGATGTACATTTAGAGGCAATGAATTACGGTGGCTTACTTCCAGTAAGTATGTCATCTAATGGGCAAAATGTTGGTTCATGGTCTGCTACCAGTTTATTGCTGGGTGGAGCGTGGCATTTTAATTAAGGAATATGTATAAATGGTAAAAGTTAGAGTATATTCAAAAGAAACATGCCCTTATTGTGTTATGGCAAAAAATTTGTTGGCGCAAAAGGGTGTGAATAATATTGAAGAGATTCGTATTGATTTACTCCCAGAAGAGCGTGATAAAATGATTGAAATTACTGGTAGAATGACTGTTCCACAGATTTTTATCGGTGAAACCCATGTCGGTGGGTTTGATGATTTAGCTAAGTTAAATCGCAGTGGTGATTTAGATAAAATGCTTGGTAAATAACGTATATAGTAATCATAACAAAATTATTAATTTAAAAAGGAAATATTATGTCAGAACAAAATAATCAACCAATTTTTAGTCTTGATAAGCTTTATGTTAAAGATGTATCACTTGAAGTTCCAAATGCACCTCAGATTTTTTTAAATCGTGAACAGCCAAATATTGAATTAAATATCAGCTTTAATACTGAAAAAGTAGAAGAAGGTGTTTATCAGACAGTTTTACATGCAGTTGTAAATGCGAAAATTGGTGAACAGCAAATGTTCTTAATTGAACTAGACCAAGCTGGAATATTCCAGTTAAAAAATATTCCTGCTGATCAAATGGAATTGATTCAGAATATTGAGTGCCCGAATATGATATTCCCATATCTACGTGAAGCAGTAACTGATTTAACTACACGTGCTGGTTTTATTCCTGTAATTCTTGCGCCAATTAATTTTGCATATTTATATCAGCAAAAACAAGCGCAAATTCAGGCTCAGGCACAATCTACTGCGCCAGAAACAATTGCAATAAATTAATCTTGTAATGCGTATTTCAGTTCTCGGGGCTGGCTCATGGGGGTCAGCTTTGGCCTGTGCCTTTAGTAAAGTAGCACCTGTGCTGTTGTGGTCGCGAGATCAGGCACAGGTGTTTTCAATCCATACTAAGCGAGTTAATCACGGGTATCTTCCAGATGATGTTATCTTTCCAGATAATATTAGTGTTACTTCTGATTTTTCTAGTGCTTGTAATGCTGATCTGATTATTATAGCAACGCCATTAAATGCGGTTCGCGGAGTGCTTGCGGCAATTGCCAATGAAACTAAACAAATTCCGGATCTGATCTTGGTTAGTAAAGGTTTTGAAGCAAATAGCGGCAAACTTTCTCATGAAATTGTTAATGAGGTATTACCGGGGTTTAAACGCTTTGGTTTGTTGTTGGGTCCGTCTTTTGCTAAAGAGGTTGCGCTTCAATTACCAACAGCAATAACCTTGGCAGCATTTGATCTTTCTTTTGCTATTAATTGGATGCAAAAATTAAAGGGTATTCCCAATTTTAGAATTTATGCGCATGATGATATTATTGGTAGTGAAGTTGGTTCGGCAGTCAAGAATGTATTAGCGATTGCTGTTGGTATCTCAGATGGAATGCAATTAGGCTTTAATGCTCGTGCGGCACTTATTACGCGTAGTCTCAATGAACTAGCTGCATTGGTTTTGGCTTTAGGTGGACGCCGTGAGACGATCTATGGTTTGACTGGGATTGGTGATCTTATCCTTACCTGTACTGGAGATTTATCACGTAATCGTCAGGTTGGGCTTGAATTAGCCAAAGGCAAGTCTATAGATGTTATTGTTAATGAATTGGGGCATGTTGCTGAAGGCGTATTAACCGCTAAAGAAATTCATTTAAAGGCATTGAGTCTTGGCATTGATATGCCCATTGTGGCATCAGTTTACCGGATAATTTATGAAAATTCAGATATTAAGTCCGAAGTGGTTAATTTGATAGCTCGGGCACAAAAAACGGAATTTATTTAGTTATATTGAGTATTAGATATGAAAAAATTTTTAATTATGTTAATCGCTGTATCTTCTTATGCCTATGCGGATTCAGCAGCGCTGGATAATTTTTTATCCAATGCTAAAACCATGAAAGCAGACTTTACCCAAACAGTTGTAACTGGTAAAAAAACCAGAACTACACATGGTACAATGGAAATAATGCGCCCAAATAAATTTCGTTGGGAATATACCGAAGATAAACAGTTAATTGTTAGTGATGCGAGTAAGATTTATATTTATGATCAGCCATTGCAGCAGGTAACAGTAAAAGCACTCGGTTCTTCAATTGATAAATCTCCGGCAGCAGTTCTTGCCGGGGCAAATAACATTAAATCACTATATAAAATTACCTCTGTTGCAGATAAGGGTGATGGTTTAAATTGGGTGAAAATTGAGCCCAAAGCTGCCAATGATAATAATGGCTTCCAGACGGTATTAATGGGCTTTGATTCTAAACAGAAACTATCCAGTATGCAATTTATTGATAATTTTGGAAACCAATCTACTTTGAAATTTAGTAATCTACAAACTGGTATTAATATTCCAGCAAATGATTTCAAATTTAAAGCACCAGCAGGTGTTGATGTTGTAGAACAATAAGACGCGTATAGAATGAAACATAAGATAAAACAGATCCATTTTATTGGAATTGGTGGCGTGGGGATGTCTGGTATAGCTGAGGTCCTACATAATCTTGGTTATAGCGTTACTGGCTCCGATGCTATGCAAAGTTATAATACTGATCGCTTGTTGGATATTGGTATCAAAGTTGCAATTGGTCATCGTGCCGAAAATGTTGGGAGTGCCGATGTGGTAGTATCCTCAACTGCGATTGATGAAAGTAACCCAGAAGTTAGCTATGCTCGCGAGAGTAATATTCCAATCGTTCCACGCGCAATGATGTTGGCTGAATTGATGCGTTTCAAATATGGAATTGCTATTGCTGGAACACATGGTAAAACTACCACTACTAGCTTAGCAGCCGAAGTATTAAAAGAATGTGGGCTTGACCCAACATTTATTATTGGTGGCAAGCTTGCAACTACTGGTTCAAATGCAAAGCTTGGTGATGGGGATTATTTGGTTGCAGAAGCAGATGAATCAGATGCATCTTTTCTTTACCTAAGCCCAATGATTTCTATCGTTACTAACATTGATCTTGATCATATGGATACCTATGATCATGATGAGGGTAAATTGAAGCAAACATTTGTTGATTTTCTTCATCGCCTACCATTTTATGGACGGGCAATAGTTTGTGCTGAAGATAAGCGAATACAAGAGATTATTCCGCAAGTGAAACGACCGCTTGTTACTTATGGCTTTGGCGATTATGCTGATTTATACGCTACAGAGATACAGGCGGTTGGTGGAACAATGCATTATCGCGTACATATTAAATGGCTTAATTTAAGTTACCCGATTGTAGTAAATATGCCAGGGGTACATAATGTTCTTAATTCCCTTGCTGTAATTGCGATGGCATTAGACTGTGGTGGCAAGATTGAAGACATTGCACGTGGACTTGCTGGCTTTCATGGCGTTGGACGTCGTTGTCAACATTATCCAGATATTGTTGTTGGTGATAAAGCAGCGATTCTTGTTGATGACTATGGGCATCACCCAGTGGAAGTTAAAGCAACCTTGAGTGCCTTACGTGGTGCATATCCTAAAAAGCGGATGGTGCTGGTTTTTCAGCCGCATCGTTATACTAGGACGCGTGATTTATTTGATGATTTTGTTTCTGTTTTGACTGATGTTGATCAGCTGATTATAACTGAAGTATATGCGGCAGGAGAAAAGCCGTTAGCTTTGGCAGATGGGCGAAGTTTGGTTCGGGCAATTCGCTTACAGGGTAATGAAAATGCAATTTTTGCCGAAGATCTGGATGATGCCGAGACAAAACTTTTTAATGTACTACAAAATGGTGATCTGGTAGTAACCATGGGTGCAGGAAGTGTTGGTAAATTACCAGCTAAACTTGCGGGTACGCATTAATTATTTGAAGATTAAATTAAACGTAATTAAGAGCCAATAAGTAATGAATAAAAAATATGGTAAAGTCGCAGTATTGATGGGTGGGAATACTCCCGAGCGAGAAATATCATTGATTAGTGGTCGGGCAATATTAGAATCATTGCAAAAAAGTGGTGTTGATGCATATGCCTTTGATCCTGCAGAAAAGCCTTTGCAGCATTTGCAATCTGATGGTTATGCTCGGGCATTTGTTATTATTCATGGTAAAGGTGGCGAAGATGGCAAACTACAAGGTGCACTTGAGTATTTAGGTATTCCATATACTGGCTCTGGGGTAATGGCTAGTAGTATTGGTATGGATAAGCACCGAACTAAACTGATTTGGCAGTCTATTGGCATTCCAATGGCAAAATCGCAATATTTGGAGAAGACAGGCTATAAGCAGGGTGATTTTAAATTACAGGTTAAATTACCTGTCGTTGTTAAGCCGGTTGATGATGGTTCTACCTTGGGTTTAAGCAAAGTTTATGATGAAAATCAGCTCTATCAGGCAATTGATTTTGCGTTTCAAAATTCCGAACGAGTTTTGATTGAAGAGATGGTAGTTGGTGATGAATATACGATAACGGTTTTTGATGGTAAGGTATATCCCGTTGTAAAAATCGAAGCTCCGGAAGGAGAGTATGATTATCAGAATAAGTACTTTACTGATGATACTAAATATATTTGTCCGTATGATTTGGGTGCATTACAGCAAAAAATCAATGATTGGGCATTAGCTGGCTATAATGCCATTGGTGCTAGCGGTGTCGCTCGCCTTGACTTTATGGTTGATAAAGAGAATAATGTTTATTTTCTTGAAATCAATACCTTACCGGGAATGACCAATCATAGTTTGGTACCAATGTCACTGGCTGCCGCGGGTTATAGTTTTGATCAACTATGTCTGATGATCCTTGATGGGGCTTCAATTGCTAAATAGACTTGGTGCATTAAGTTTTGATAATGCCAAATTTAATAATCGTTTGGCATATCTGATTAATTTTGCTAGTGTATTGATTCTTATTTATTGCGCAGTCCATTATGTCGCCAGAAACTGGTTTACGGTTAATCGGGTAATCATTGAAGGTGATATCTATCATGTTACGCCAGTTCAATTAACCTATATTGCGCAAAACCGTCTTTATGGTACTTTTTTTACCTTAGATATTGCCGGATTAAAGTCTGCTTTTCAAGAAATTCCATGGGTGGATGAGGTAAATGTAAAGCGTCATTTTCCGCATACCATTATTGTTCATATTAACGAATATAAAGCTATAGCCAAAATTGGTGATGAAGATATGTTAGCTGAAAATGGTGAAATATTTGATGGTGCTGATGATGGGCTTAATCTGCCAGTTTTTTATGTTTCGACAGCAAAAGCAACTATAGCGCTTGCAAAATATCGGCAAATTGAGAGTGTGCTTGTTCAGCATGGTGATAGCGTAACTAAACTTTGGCTAACTTCGCCATTAATAACCAAATTTTCAACCAAAAATAATTTAAATGTTGAAATTTGTTCTTCAGATTTAACTGATGGTTTAGCAAGGCTTAACTTATACTGGAATAAGCTTTATTTACTCAATCCAAAACTTAATAGTATTAACTTATGCTATAAAAATGCATTAGCAATAAATTATGAAAGTAGCGTGTTTATCAAGAAAAAAACTGAGTCTACAGTACAAACTAAAGGGGTACATTAAATGAGTGGCGGCAGGTTAATTTTCAGTCTGGATATTGGAAGTTCGAAAATTACTTCACTAGTTGGACTTTTAGGTGAAAAATTAGAGGTATTGGGACTTAGTAATTACAATTTTGTGAATAATAAGCTCAATAATGATTTTAAAATGCTTGGTAATGGACTTATTTGTGAAGTTGAGAAAGTTGGCGCAAAAATATTACAGACCCTCCATGAAGCGCAAATTAGTGCAGATTGTTCCAAGGGCGCGCTAATTGTTAATATGACCGGAGGACATCTCAGGAATGTCTATTCACATAGCCGTCAGGAGATGAATGGCGCAGTCGTTACGGAAGATACCATCCGGTATATGATTAATGAAGCTAGAGAAATTACAATTCCAGCAAACTATGAAATTGTTGATTTTGAAATTCAGGAGTATCTGATTGATGATGAGCGTTATACTGTAAACCCACTAAATTTGAATTGCCAAAGCATTAATGCAAATATAAATATAATGGTTGCGGGCAAATTACCATTGACAAATTTGAAAAAGGCAATCGCGTATAGCAATTTTGATGTGGCTAAAATTGTTCCATCGGCAATGCTTTCCGCACTGGCAGTACTTAATAATGAAGAACGCGAGCTGGGTTGCTGTTTGATTGATATTGGTGCGGGTACAACGGATATAATTGTTTATGAAAATGGTTTTATCCGCCATTTGAGTTCAATTCCACTTGGTGGTGAAGACATTACGCGTGATATTGCTGCGGTACTTAAAGTCTCAAGAAATCTAGCTGAAGATCTAAAACTTAATTATGGTAGTTGTGGCAATTTTGGTCATTCACGCTATGCTCATGAGGGAATTAGCCTGACTGATCATCGTGGTGAAAATACTGTGATTTCACGTAAACTTTTGACAGATGTTATAGTTGAGCGGTTAAAAGATATTTTTGGGCTTGTAAGAACTCAATTGAATAACAATGATTTATGTGATATAATCAACTCTGGTATTGTTGTGACTGGAGGTTCGGCACAGCTTGGAAACCTAAAAGAATTTGTGGCACAATATTTTGACGTGCCTGTAAGGGTTGGTATTCCAGATTATTATGGTGATTTTGCGGATATGGTTTGTAATCCGCGTTATGCTACCAGCCTCGGTGCCTTATATTATGCCAATGAAGTGCTGACACAAAAATCTTATAATTATGATTCTGATTCTGGGATTGGTTTTGGTCAGGTTTTTAAAAAAATAAAAAATATATTCAGAAATACGTAAAGGCTTTATAATGAATCAATTCTTTGAAATGGCAGAACAGGAAAGTAATTATAATATAGAAGCAGTATTTACTCATGTCGGTGAAGTTATTAAAGTAGTTGGTGTCGGTGGTGGTGGTTGTAATGCTGTTGATAATATGGTAAAAAATGGCATTAAACATGTTGAATTTATCTGTGCTAATACAGATGCCAAAGCCTTAAGTCGTAATAAAGCTCATCATTTGATGCAACTTGGCCATGGATTAACTCGTGGGCTGGGTGCTGGAAGTCAGCCTGAAGTTGGGCAAAAATCGGCAATGGAAGACCGCGAGAAAATTGCAGCATTATTAAAAGGTGCGGATATGCTATTTATTGCCGCAGGTATGGGTGGTGGTACTGGAACTGGTGCTGCGCCAGTAATTGCTGATATTGCTAGAAGCCTGAATATTCTAACCGTAGGTGTTGTAACTCGACCTTTTGATTATGAGGGTGAAAAACGCCGTAAGATTGCTGATCATGGGATTGAAGAATTACGTAAACATGTTGATTCATTGATTGTTATTCCAAACGAAAAATTGATGACTGAACTTGATGAAGATGTATCTATGCGTGAGGCATTTGCTGCTGCGGATGCAGTTTTACGTGGTGCGGTAGCTGGGATTACTGAGGTTATAAAAACTCCTGGTTTAATCAGTCTGGATTTTGCTGATGTGAAGACGGTAATGTCTGGGCGTGGTTTAGCCATGATGGGCTCGGCGGCGGCTAAAGGGCAGCACCGTGCGCAGGAAGCAACCGAGAAGGCTATCTATAGTCCATTGTTGGATGATGTTTCTCTTGATGGTGCTAAGGGTGTATTAGTGAACATATCTTCTGCACCTGGCGCATTAAAAATGCGTGAGTACCACGAAATTATTGGGATTATCCAGCGCCATATTCACCCAGAAGCTGATTTTAAATCAGGCATGGCAGAGATAGAGGATATGGATGAAGAGGAAGTACGTGTAACTGTTATTGCAACAGGTCTTACCGATATGCGCGCAGGTAATGAATTTCAGCCAGTTTTTGCCAAAGAGGATATGGGTCTAGCTGCTAATCAAGCTGTGGAAGGTGCCGCAGAAACAAGCCAGCAGGAGCAAGTTAATGATCCTTTTGCTAACTTTAACAAAAATGTATTTTCTACTCCGGCATTTTTCCGTAAAAATCGCTCATGATTCATCAACGATCTATTAAGAATCCGATTTCAGTAATTGGAGTCGGACTTCACTCTGGTTGCCGGGTTTCTTTGACACTCAAGCCAGCTAAAGCTGATCAGGGGATTACTTTTGTTCGAACTGATTTGCCTAATACTCCTGCTATACAATGTCATCCGTTTTTGATTAATGATACCAGATTATCTTCTACTCTTGTTGATGAAGCAGGTGTAAGAGTGGGTACGATTGAGCATTTAATGTCAGCATTTGCCTGTTATGGAATTGATAATATTATTGTTGAATTATCTGCTCCAGAGATTCCAATTATGGATGGCTCATCCAATTCTTTTTTATATCTACTAAGCCAAGCTGAGATTATTGATCAAAATGCAAAGAAAAAATATATCAGAATAAAAGAACCAATAGAAGTGGTGGAACCAGATAAGTGGGTAAAATTTACACCATTTGATGGCTATAAGGTTAAATTAAGTATTGATTTTGGTAATCATCCATTATTTAAACCTGAAAATAATAGCTGTGAAATTGATTTTAGCAAGCAATCTTATGTGGATGAAATTAGTCGCGCACGAACATTTTGTTTTGTTCGTGATATCGAAAGTATGCGTAATAATGGTCTTGGGCTTGGTGGTAATCTGAATAATGCACTGGTTCTTGATGGCGATGCTATTCTTAATGAAGGCGGGTTACGTTTTGATGATGAGTTTGTTCGTCACAAAATACTTGATGCGATTGGCGATCTATATATTGTTGGTCATCAGGTTATTGGTGGCTTTGAGGGCTATAAATCTGGACATGCAGTTAATAATAAATTACTTCGCAAGTTACTCAGTCATCCGGATAGCTGGGAATATGTAACTTATGACGACCCTGAAGAGGTGCCACAAAGTTTTCATTACGTTCGCTGATGAAGGTGTGTGAATGATAAAAGGTGTCATTAATGGCATCTTTTGTCATTTATTGATACTAATTAATTGAACTTTACTTTGGCTATATGAGAAAAATAATGGATTCATGCTTTTTTTGTGACAATATAGGTGGAACAATTTTATTTAATTGTGATCTATATCGTATTATATTGATTGACTCCGAAACTGACTATCCGGGGTTTATTCGTGTTGTTTTAAATAGGCATGTAAAAGAAATTTCTGATCTTAATGATAAGGATGCTTTGAGTTTATTTAAAGCCATATTAGAGAGTGAAAAGATAATCCGAGATGTTTATAATCCAGATAAAATAAATGTTGCTAGTCTTGGAAATGTAACACCTCATGTGCACTGGCATATCATTCCTAGGTTTATTTATGATAAACACTATCCAAACCCCATTTGGGGTGAAGTTACTCATCCTGAATATATTCCCTCAAAAGAAATAATTGGAGTAAAAGATAGGTTAATTCAGCAATTTAAAAACTTTACTATATAAGATATTAGATAATATTATGAGTGATTTTGTTCATCTACGATTACATACTGAGTTTTCAGTAACTGACAGTACGCTTAGGATTAAGCCAACTATTAAGCAGGCAAAAAATTTTAATATGCTTGCTTTAGCCATGACTGATTTGCAAAATATGTTTGGCTTGGTGAAATTTTATAAAGGTTGCCGCGAAGCTGGAATAAAGCCAATAATTGGCAGTGAGATTAATGTTGAGGGTGCTGAATTTAACTATTGTTTATTGGTACTTGCAAAAAATCTGGCTGGTTATCGTCAGATTTGCGAATGGCTTACTAGATCATATGTTGAGAATAAAATTCTTGATATGCCCTACATTAAGGAAGACTGGCTAAGATCGACTTCGTGCCAAGATGTGATTCTACTTTCTGGTGCAGATCATGGGGACGTAGGCCAGTATTTGAAACAAAATCGCTACAAAGATGCTTTATCAGCCGCTCAGAAATGGCAAGAAGCCTTTGCTGATAATTATTTCCTTGAGTTGCAACGAGTTTCATACCAAGATAGCGAAGATCTCTTGCAGGAAACTGTCAAGCTAAGTTCTGAATTGCAAATTCCTTTGGTAGCTACCCACCCAGTTCAATTTTTAAAACCCGAAGACTATACTGCTCATGAGGTTCGTGTCTGCGTTGCCGATGGTGAGATTCTTGATGATGCAAGACGTGTTTCTAAATATAGCGAGGATCAATATTTTAAATCTGCCGAAGAAATGCATCAGCTTTTTGCTGATATTCCAATTGCACTTACAAATAGTTTAGAAATAGCCAAAAAGTGTAATTTGGAACTAACTCTGGGTAAATATTTTCTGCCAAATTTTGCAACTCCCGATGGACAGCTACTTGATGAATACCTGTCATCACTATCATATAAAGGTTTAGAGCAGCGGCTTATTGAATTATTTCCGGATGAAAATATCCGTAAAGAAAATACTGAAACTTACTCTAAGCGACTTGAACGCGAGATTGAAACGATTATTCAGATGGGCTTTGCCGGATATTTCCTAATCGTTGCTGACTTCATTATCTGGGCAAAAAATAACGGTGTGCCCGTTGGACCGGGGCGTGGCTCAGGCGCAGGCTCTCTAGTTGCGTTTAGTTTGGGTATTACTGATATTGATCCCCTTCGTTATAGCCTTCTTTTTGAGCGCTTTCTTAACCCAGAACGGGTGTCAATGCCGGATTTTGATATCGACTTTTGTCAAGATAAACGTGAACGAGTAATTCAGTATGTGCAGGATAAGTATGGTGCAGATGCTGTTTCACAGATAGCAACATTTGGTACTATGTCATCCAAAGCAGTAATCAAGGATGTAGGTAGGGCACTTGGCTTACCTTATGGTTTATGTGATTCAATTTCTAAACTTATCCAGAATACTCCAGCAAAAAGCTGGTCGCTTGAAGATGCCTATAATGAGTTTCCAGAATTAAAAGCTAGAATTGATAATGCTGATGATGATTTATTACGCTTATGGGAAACCTCCAAGCAGCTTGAAGATTTAACCAGAAATGTTGGTAAGCATGCAGCTGGCGTTTTGATTGCACCAAGTAAATTATCTGATTTCTGTCCGCTATATGTCGCGGATGGTATGCAAACTTCACAGCTAGATAAGGATGATGTTGAAACCATTGGCTTAGTTAAATTTGACTTTTTGGGCTTACGCAATCTAACGATTATTCAGGAGGCTGTTGAGAATATTGAGCGCCTACATGGAGTAAGATTACATCTATCTAATTCTGAATTTGAAGATCCAAATGTTTATAAGCTTTTGCAAGCTGGAAATACGACTGCAATATTTCAGCTAGAGTCGCAGGGAATGAAACGTTTACTGGTGAAACTTGAACCCAGCCGTTTTGAAGATATTATTGCTGTATTGGCACTTTATCGTCCTGGACCTTTAGGTTCTGGGATGGTTGATGATTTTGTTAAGCGAAAAAAAGGTGAGGCTGAGATAGATTACTTTCACCCCGATTTACGCGATTGTCTTGACCCAACTTATGGGGTGATTGTTTATCAAGAACAGGTAATGCAGATTTCGCAGACTATTGGTGGTTATACGCTCGGGGGGCTGATCTTCTGCGTCGTGCTATGGGTAAAAAGAAGCCAGAAGAAATGGCAAAGCACCGGGCAATATTTACTGAAGGTGCACTAGCTAAGGGCTATGATAAAGATTTAGCCGAACGGTTATTTGATTTGATGGCAATGTTTGCCGAATATGGGTTTAATAAATCACATACCGCTGCTTATGCGGTTGTTTCATATCACACCGCATATCTTAAAGCTTATTATCCAGCATCATTTATGGCGGCAACTTTATCCTCAGAGTTGGATAAAACTGACAAGCTTTATGAGTTTTATCAGGATTGTGTCGATAATAAACTTGAAATATTACCACCGGACATTAATAAATCTTTTTATCGCTTTACGCCTGTAGCTGAGAAGAGGGGCGAAAAAGGTGGTTCAATCCGCTATGCGCTGGGTGCAATTAAGGGGATTGGTCAGAATGTCGTTGATATTATTGTTGCCGAACGGGAAAAAAATGGTGATTATAAAGATATAATTGATTTTTGCCGCCGAGTGGATAAGAAGGCAATCAATAAACGGACTCTAGAGAATTTGATAAAGGCTGGAGCATTTGATGCGCTTGAAGCTAATCGAGCTAAGTTATTTAATAATCTTGGTAAGATAATCGAGTTTGTCGAGCAGGAACGTCTGAATGAAAATCAGGGTTCGCTTTTTGATGTGTTTGGCAGTGAAGAACCAGAATTAACGACTATTGAACTTGATGAATATCCGCCATTTAATACCAAAGATCAGCTAACTTTGGAAAAACAGGCAATCGGTTATTATCTCTCTGGTAGCCTATTTCAGGATTATCATGATATTTGTAAAAAGCTTGAGATTGTCTCTTTAAGCAAATTTAACTTAGAAGATGAAGATATTCAAGAGATTATTAATGCTCGTTATGAAAAGCATAAGCCAAAGGTATTAATTGGTGGGATAATTAACTATATGGGGTCGCGCCCAACTAAGAGCGGTGGTAAAATTGGTTTTATTCGGATTGAAGATGATAGTGGTGAACTTGAATTTGTAATTTTCAATCAAGAATACGATAAATATAATCACTTATTGAAAATGGATGAGTTGGTTTTTGTTATTGGAGAAGTTAGTTACGATTCATTTCGTGATGAAATCAAGGTTAATGCGAATCAGGTGTTACAGTTAAATGAAGTGATTGCTAATCGGGTAAATTTGTTTGAACTTGAGTTAAGCAATGTTGATAACTGGCAACAATTACAAAAGTATTTGAGTTTATCGGCTGAAGGTACAATTCCATTAAAAATACGTTATAAAAATGAATCTGGACAGTGCTATTTACGCTTGGGTGAGGGATATCAAATCAGCAATCTAAGTTATGAGAATCTTGATGAAATAAGTAATCTTCTTGGCGAAAATGGAAAAAGCCGCTGGAGGTTTGGTATTAATCAGGTATAATAATTACCAACGCTCTAAAATTAGCAAGGATTTTTGTGTATGGAATTAAGTCAAAAATGATGCAAACGGTAAATATTGTTATTCTGGCAGCAGGGCAAGGCAAACGAATGAACTCATCCTTGCCAAAAGTCCTACATCCAGTTAGTACTAAGCCAATGTTACAACATGTTATTGATACTGCTTTAGAACTTAGTCCAGAAAGACTGATAGTAGTTTATGGGCATGGTGGCGATCAGGTACAAAATACACTGTTGCCTATTTATGGTGATAAAATTCAATGGGCGCATCAGGATCAGCAGCTTGGGACTGGGCATGCCTTAAAGTGTGCTTTACCTTATTTAAGTAATTCTGGGGTTACTTTAGTTCTATATGGTGATGTGCCACTAATAAGTCTTGCGACTTTACAGAAAATGCTAGCTAAATATCAAGATAGTATTGTCATGCTAACGGATGAAGTTGATAATCCAGCTGGTTATGGTCGGGTAGTTAGAAATAGTGAGTTTGCAATAACTGGGATTATTGAAGAGAAAGATGCCTCGCAGAGTGAACGACTTATCCGTGAGATCAATACTGGGTTTTATGTTTTACCCAATAAAAAACTTGCTGACTGGTTAAGCCGTTTATCCAATAATAACAACCAGAATGAGTATTATCTTACCGATGTGATTGGCTTGGCTTATCAGGATGGAGTAGAAATTGACTATGTTTTATCTCCGCATCATTATGAAGTCTTAGGTGTTAATAATAAGTTGCAGCTAGAGCAGCTGGAGCGTATTTATCAGCTTAATCGGGCGAATAAATTGCTTGAGGCTGGAGTTACCCTTTATGATAAAACTCGGATTGAGATTCGAGGCAGTATAAAAGCTGGAAAAGATTGCTGTGTTGATGTGAACTGCATTTTTGAAGGCGATGTGGTTTTAGGTGATAATGTGACTATTGGAGCTGGATGTATTATCAAAAATGCTACAATTGCAGATAATGTTACAATTAAGCCATATACTATTATTGAGGAAGCTAGAATTTCAGCAGGTGCGCAAATTGGTCCATATGCTAGACTGCGTCCGGGGACTGAGCTTGCGGAAGATACGCATGTCGGTAATTTTGTTGAAATCAAGAAAAGCCAGGTAGGTAAAGGTTCAAAGATAAATCATCTGACATATATTGGTGATGCTAATATTGGCAGTAAAGTGAATGTTGGAGCTGGGAGTGTTACTTGTAATTACGACGGGCAAAATAAATTTAAAACTGTAATAGGTGATAATGTTTTTGTTGGTTCTGGTACAATGTTGGTTGCACCAGTATCATTAAAAAATGGCTCATTAATCGGTGCTGGGTCAGTTATTACTGAAGATACTCCAGAAAACGAGTTGACTTTGGCAAGGACAAAGCAGGTTACAGTATATGGTTGGAAAAAACGGAATAAATAATCAAGAGGTAGTTGCATGCGCATCAAGAAAATAACTAATTTAATTGCACTGTCTATAGTATCAGCATTAAGTGGATGTGCGATCTTTGGGCCCAGTTATGATAAGCCTGATACACAAGATCCGCAAAAATGGGTTAGTCGGGATTATTTATCCGTAACTGAAAGTGATAATTTACCTGCGATGGCTTGGTGGAAATCATTTAATGATCCTGTACTTGATAATTTGATGGAAAGCGCATTAAAGAATAATAATAATATTCAGGCAGCAGTTGGTAATGTTATTGCTGCAAAAGGATACTTACAACAGGTTCAGGCTGCGTGGATTCCAACTGGTAGTGCGCAGGTTGGTTATCAAACGCGTGCGGTTTATGGTGAAGGATATAACGCTGGTTTACTGCCTGCATACACCATAAATATTTTCCAAGCAATTCGTAGTATTCAGTATGCTGAAGCTAGTTATCAAGCACAGGTGGCTGCTAAAGATGCAATGCGTTTAAGTATTATCAGTCAGGTTGTTGGTGGTTACTTTACTTTACGCGGTAATGACTATCTGCTAGTATTGCAAAAACAACTGGTAAAAGATTTGGGTGAAATATTGACTTTAGCTAAACAGCAGTATAAAGATGGTTATATTTCTCTGTATCAATTGCAGCAGTATATTGAGAATTATAATCAGGCGTTAGCACAGGTTCCGATTATTGAGAAAAATATTGTAGCTTCACGTAATACGTTAAGAGTTCTATTGAATGAAAATCCAGGTGATGTTGATCGTGGTTTGGATTTTATGAAGATTAATAGTTATGGTGTGATTCCATCAAATATTCCATCAACAGTACTACGTAATCGTCCGGATGTTCAGCAGTCAGAGCAACAGCTGATTGCAGCTAATGCTAATATTGGTGTAGCAACTTCGCAGTTTTTCCCTACTATTAGCCTAAATGGTAATGCTGGTGCTGCCTCAAATGCTCTAAATAGCTTATTCACTCCAGGTAATGAATTCTGGAACTATACAGCTACGGCAACCATTCCAATCCTTAATTTTAGCATTTATGGACAAATTGATCAGGCTAAAGGTCAATATTACAATGCTTATTACAATTATTTACAGACTGTTCGTAATGCTTTTGCTTCAGTTGATTCTGATTTCTCGGCACATGATCAGGTTACCAAAAGTCTTGATACTCAAATTAAATACTATGACAGTACTGTAGTAGCGTATAAGCTTGCTCAGCAAAGCTTTAAAGATGGCTTATATAGCTTACCAACACTTCTGAATAATGCTGTAACCATGGATAATGCGGCAATCACGGTTGCGAATAGTAAGCAAACTCAGTTAAATACAATTGTTCAGCTGTATCAGGATCTTGGTGGTGGTTATGCTTATAAAAACTATAGTTATGAGAGTGCTAATCGCTTTGGCGACCAGCATGATGCTCATTTCATTTGGTAGGGCGAACTGGTGTTAAATCGTATCAAGGATAAAACCGTATTAATCACTGGAGCTAGTTCTGGGATTGGTGCTGCTTGTGCCAAAGAGTTTGCCTCTTATGGTTGCAGATTAATTCTTGCTGCTAGAAGAGTTGATCGACTTGAGGCTCTTCGTGAGAGTTTACAGTCTGAATTTGGTATTGAGATATTTGTGGTTGGAATGGATGTTACCCATGCCAAGCAGGTTGAGATGGTACTAAATCACTTACCTGAAGCATATTCTGAGATTGACATTCTAGTCAACAATGCAGGGTTGGCTTTAGGTTTGGATAATTTTATTGATGATGACCCGAATAATTGGGAAACGATGATTGAAACCAATATTAAAGGGTTTCTTTCGGTATTAAGGCTAATTAGCCAAAAAATGGTACGACAAGGCTTTGGACATATAATTAATATTGGCTCAGTTGCTGGTGTTGAATCGTATGCCAAAGGTGGTGTATATTGTGCAACCAAACATGCAGTTCATGCAATTACTCAAAGTTTGCGTGAAGAAATGATTGAGCACGGTATAAAAGTGAGTGAAATATTGCCGGGGGCAGTAAATACTGAGTTTAGTCAAGTTCGGTTTCATGGTAATACCGAACGTGCGGAAAAAGTATATGATGGGTTTGAACCATTACAGGCTGAAGATATCGCCAATTTGATAGTCTATACAGCAAACCTTCCTCTTCATGTTAATCTTGCTGAGTCTCTGATTCTTGCTGGTCGACAAGCTCGTGCGACCAAGGTTCACCGTCAGGGATAACAATTCTTTAGCAGGTGGTCTTTTGCACCTGCTTCTTTATTTTAATACTTTGCTAAGTATGCTAACTGCATCAAGTTTTACTTTTTGGCGCAGTAATAGATATTTGCAGTCTAAAAAGGATAAACTATATGAAAACATTTAATGATTTTAATTTAAGTCAGGAAATGCTAAATGCTTTAAATGAAAAGGGTTTTACAAATCCAAGCCCAATCCAGGCGTTGGTAATTCCTGAATTTCTGGCTGAAAAAGCTAACATTATTGGTCAGGCGCAAACTGGAACAGGTAAAACTGCTGCATTTTCAATTCCAATAATAGAAAGTATCACTAGAGATGGTAGTATCAAAGCTATTATTCTTACCCCAACTCGTGAGCTGGCAATTCAGGTTTGTGAAGAGATGTATTCGCTAATTGGTAAACGTGACTTACGCGTATCCGCAGTTTATGGTGGTGCCTCGATTGAGCAACAAATCCGTAGCATCCGTAAAGGGAGTGATATCATCGTTGGAACTCCTGGGCGGATTATGGATTTGATGGAGCGTCGCGTTCTTGAGTTAAATAACCTTGAGTTCTTTGTTCTTGATGAAGCTGATGAGATGCTAAATATGGGCTTTGTTGAAGATATTGAAAAAATTCTTGAATCAACTAATGCTGAAAAAAATATGCTTTTCTTTTCGGCAACTATGCCGCCCTCAATTTTACAAATTGCTAAACGTTATATGGGGCAATATAAGATATTAAAAGTTGAAAATAAAGAATTAACTACTAAACTTACTGAGCAGATTTATTTCGAAGTCAAAGAAGGCGACAAATTTGAAGCATTATGCCGAGTACTTGATTTTGAACAAGATTTTTATGGAATTATATTCTGCCGTACTAAAGTAGAAGTTGATGAAGTTACTAAGCACCTTAAAGCGCGTGGCTACGCAGTTGATTCTTTACATGGTGATATCAGTCAGGGGCAAAGAACAAAAACTCTAGGGGAGTTTAAAGAGCGGATTACCAATCTATTAGTTGCAACTGATGTTGCAGCACGTGGAATTGATGTAAATAATCTAACGCATGTGATTAACTATTCAATTCCACATGAGGCTGAGGCTTATGTGCATCGGATTGGGCGTACTGGTCGTGCAGGTCAAAAAGGTATTGCAATCACTTTTGTTACACCAAAAGAAATGTCACGTCTTGGGCAAATCCGTAAAATCACTAAAACTGATATTAAGAAGCAGGAAATTCCAGCAATTAAAGATGTAATCAAGGCAAAAGAAGAATATTTGCAAGCTTGCGTCGAAGAAATTATCAATGAAAAAGACTTTTACTCTTATTCTAAACTGGCGAATCAGTTACTGGCTAATAATGACCCAGTAACTTTGGTTGCCTCTCTATTACGTTATCAGTATCAGGATGAATTTATTGAAGAAAGTTATGCTAGAATTGAGCAAAACCGGATTAGTGCGGATAATGTGAAATTATTTGTCGCGCTAGGTAAAAAAGATGGTATGACGCCAAGAGTATTATTGGATGTATTGCATCAAAATTGTAAAACACCAGGGCGTAAAGTTCGGGATATTCGGATTATGGATAAATTCTCATTTATTTCAGTACCACTTGATGAAGCAGAAATTATTATTCGTAAACTAAACCAGAAAAATAAGAAGATGGTTGAGATTGCTAAGAATTAACTTATATATTAATTTTTTTTAATTTCGCTATTACTAGGTTTTGAGAGGATTTGAAAAATGAGAAAGGTATTATTAATCATTAATATGTTTATTATTGTTAATGTTCATGCATTTAATAGTCTCAATTTGGATAAGCAGATAGTAACCTGTCAGGGGGAAAGTGGCAATACTTATACTTTAAATAGTAATTCCTCTGCGGCGGATATTATAAATAACTGCAAAATTACTCATGAAGAATCTGGTAATTACGCTCTACGTAAGGAAACTACCGTTGAATTTAATGCTACGGTAGTTACTCCTGTTAAATGTGATTACCATAATAATGTGCTTGATGAATGTAAATTTGTAAAATAATTTAGATGGTATCTCTTTGTTGTGTTTTGATTACCCATATTGGAGTTAATGAAAAATATTAATCATTCTAGAAAAACATTTGACAATGATGTGTTTGCTGTGTGATAATACTGATCTCGCGAATGAAGACGCGGGATAAAAAGAGAAACAAAACAGATCTTTAACAAGATAAACAATCAATAAATGTGAGGCATCTAGCTATAGAAAAGGTAGTGCCGTGGGGTGGGTTATTAAATAATCTGTTTCATGGTGTTACAAAAAAATAGCAGATGTCTAACGGGAAACCAAAGACGTCAAGCGAGTGTGTTCGTGTATGAATGCACTATAAAAAGAGTAGACTATAAGTCTAGGATTAAAACAAAAGAGTTTGATCCTGGCTCAGATTGAACGCTGGCGGCGTGCTTTACACATGCAAGTCGAGCGGCAGCACGACCTTCGGGTTGGTGGCGAGCGGCGAACGGGTGAGTAATACATCGGAACGTACCTTTTAGTGGGGGATAACGCATCGAAAGATGTGCTAATACCGCATAATCTCTGAGGAGGAAAGGCGGGGACCTTCGGGCCTGTCGCTGAAAGAGCGGCCGATGGCTGATTAGCTAGTTGGTAGGGTAAAGGCCTACCAAGGCGATGATCAGTAGCTGTTCTGAGAGGAAGATCAGCCACACTGGGACTGAGACACGGCCCAGACTCCTACGGGAGGCAGCAGTGGGGAATTTTGGACAATGGGGGGAACCCTGATCCAGCAACGCCGCGTGAATGAAGAAGGCCTTCGGGTTGTAAAGTTCTTTTGTCAGGGAGCAAAGGGTAGATGCTAATACCATCTATCGCTGAGAGTACCTGAAGAATAAGCACCGGCTAACTACGTGCCAGCAGCCGCGGTAATACGTAGGGTGCAAGCGTTAATCGGAATTACTGGGCGTAAAGCGTGCGCAGGCGGATGATTAAGTTAGGAGTGAAATCCCCGGGCTCAACCTGGGAACTGCTTTTAAGACTGGTCATCTAGAGTTTGTCAGAGGGGGGTGGAATTCCAAGTGTAGCAGTGAAATGCGTAGAGATTTGGAGGAACACCGATGGCGAAGGCAGCCCCCTGGGATAAAACTGACGCTCATGCACGAAAGCGTGGGTAGCAAACAGGATTAGATACCCTGGTAGTCCACGCCCTAAACGATGTTTACTTGCTGTTGGGGGCAACCTTAGTAGCGAAGCTAACGCGAGAAGTAAACCGCCTGGGGAGTACGGTCGCAAGATTAAAACTCAAAGGAATTGACGGGGACCCGCACAAGCGGTGGATGATGTGGATTAATTCGATGCAACGCGAAAAACCTTACCTGCTCTTGACATGTACGGAAGATTTCAGAGATGAGATTGTGCCTTCGGGAACCGTAACACAGGTGCTGCATGGCTGTCGTCAGCTCGTGTCGTGAGATGTTGTCTTAAGTGACGCAACGAGCGCAACCCTTGTCACTAGTTGCCATCATTAAGTTGGGCACTTTAGTGAGACTGCCGGAGCTAATCCGGAGGAAGGTGGGGATGACGTCAAGTCCTCATGGCCCTTATGAGCAGGGCTTCACACGTCATACAATGGTAAGTACAGAGGGAAGCGAAGCGGCGACGTGGAGCAAATCTCATAAAACTTATCGTAGTCCGGATCGTAGTCTGCAACTCGACTACGTGAAGTCGGAATCGCTAGTAATCGCAGATCAGCATGCTGCGGTGAATACGTTCCCGGGTCTTGTACACACCGCCCGTCACACCATGGGAGTGGAGGATACCAGAAGTAGTTAGGCTAACCGCAAGGGGGCCGATTACCACGGTATGTTTCATGACTGGGGTGAAGTCGTAACAAGGTAGCAGTAGGGGAACCTGCGGCTGGATCACCTCCTTTCTAGAGAATGGTTGGATGCCTCACATTTATTGGTTGTTTATAGTAGTTAAGATTAGAGGTACTAAGTAGAAATACAGAGTATAAAAAATGCGAGTAATACGCGGAGCGAAATTGCAAAGTTTAGTGATCTAAATGAGCAATTGAGCGACAAAGTAGTACGAAGACATTTGGGGGATTAGCTCAGCTGGGAGAGCACCTGCTTTGCAAGCAGGGGGTCGTCGGTTCGATCCCGTCATCCTCCACCAGGTATAGGTGAGATAACGGGTTTGTAGCTCAGTTGGTTAGAGCACACGCTTGATAAGCGTGGGGTCGGAGGTTCAAGTCCTCCCAGACCCACCAAGACAGAGTGTCTAATGTAGATGAGATTAAGATTAAGTCATTTATGTTAAGTACTTTGGTACTAAGATCTTTAACAAGATGGATAGAGTTAGATATTAAAAATTTACCAACGCGTATATTTATAAAAATCTGGCAATGATTTGAAAGAGTTATTGACAGTATCTGACTAAGCAGCAATGTTTAGGAAGAGTAAAGGATATGCGGGTAGATTGCATATGTAAAAAACTTAAGCAAAAAGAAACTCATACAGTAAAAAATAAAATCTTAGAGGTTTGGAAACGAATCTTTGAGAATCAGCAGTTTACTTGAATTTTTTATCGCGTTAACTAAGCTGACAAAGTTAGCTATTAATACGGTAAAGAGACTATTAAAATAATAGAGTCAAGTGACTAAGTGCATGTGGTGGATGCCTTGGCGATTACAGGCGAAGAAGGACGTAGTAGCTTGCGATAAGCTGCGGGGAGTCGGCAAACAGACTTTGATCCGCAGATTTCCGAATGGGGAAACCCGGCCAGAAATGGTCATCCCGCAAGGGAAGCGAACCCGGAGAACTGAAACATCTAAGTACCCGGAGGAAAAGAAATCAACCGAGATTCCGAAAGTAGTGGCGAGCGAAATCGGAGGAGCCGTATAGTGTTATAGTGACGAGATAGGAGAAATACCTGGGAAGGTATGCCATAGTGGGTGATAGCCCCGTATCTGAAATCCGACATTAAGAACTAAGCTATAGAGAAGTAGGGCGGGACACGAGAAATCCTGTTTGAAGATGGGGGGACCATCCTCCAAGGCTAAATACTCGTAATCGACCGATAGTGAACCAGTACCGTGAGGGAAAGGCGAAAAGAACCCCGGGAGGGGAGTGAAATAGAACCTGAAACTGCATGCATACAAACAGTGGGAGCGGACTTGATCCGTGACTGCGTACCTTTTGTATAATGGGTCAGCGACTTACATTCAGTAGCAAGCTTAACCGAGTAGGGGAGGCGTAGGGAAACCGAGTCTTAATAGGGCGAATAGTTGCTGGGTGTAGACCCGAAACCGGGTGAGCTATCCATGGCCAGGATGAAGGTGCAGTAACATGCACTGGAGGTCCGAACCGACTAATGTTGCAAAATTAGCGGATGAGCTGTGGATAGGGGTGAAAGGCTAAACAAACCCGGAGATAGCTGGTTCTCCTCGAAAACTATTTAGGTAGTGCCTCGTGGTTGATACTTCTTGGGGTAGAGCACTGTTATGGCTAGGGGGTTATTGCAACTTACCAAACCATGGCAAACTCCGAATACGAGAAAGTAATACACGGGAGACAGACATCTGGTGCTAACGTCAGGTGTCAAAAGGGAAACAACCCAGACCGCCAGCTAAGGTCCCAAATGATCAATTAAGTGGTAAACGATGTGGGAAGGCATAGACAGCTAGGATGTTGGCTTAGAAGCAGCCATCATTTAAAGAAAGCGTAATAGCTCACTAGTCAAGTCGTCCTGCGCGGAAGATGTAACGGGGCTAAATTGATAACCGAAGCTGCGGATTCACAGTAATGTGAGTGGTAGAGGAGCGTTCTGTAGGCCGATGAAGGTGTGTTGAAAAGCATGCTGGAGGTATCAGAAGTGCGAATGCTGACATGAGTAGCGTTAAAGCGGGTGAAAAGCCCGCTCGCCGAAAGTCCAAGGATTCCTACGCAACGTTAATCGGCGTAGGGTGAGTCGGCCCCTAAGGTGAGGCAGAGATGCGTAGCTGATGGGAAACAGGTTAATATTCCTGTACCGATGTATAGTGCGATGGGGGGACGGAGAAAGTTAGGCCAGCCAACTGTTGGAATAGTTGGTTTAAGCATGTAGGTGGGGAAGTTAGGCAAATCCGGCTTTCTAACACTGAGGTGTGATGACGATTACCTACGGGTAAGAAGTGGTTGATACTAAGCTTCCAGGAAAAGCCTCTAAGCTTCAGCTGTACACGACCGTACCGCAAACCGACACTGGTGGACGAGATGAGTATTCTAAGGCGCTTGAGAGAACTCTGGAGAAGGAACTCGGCAAATTAGCACCGTAACTTCGGGAGAAGGTGCGCCCCGATGATGTGTAGGAATTTACTTCCGAAGCAGTAAGGGGTTGCAGTGAAATGGTGGCTGAGACTGTTTATTAAAAACACAGCACTCTGCAAACACGAAAGTGGACGTATAGGGTGTGACGCCTGCCCGGTGCTGGAAGATTAAATGATGGGGTGCAAGCTCTTGATTGAAGTCCCAGTAAACGGCGGCCGTAACTATAACGGTCCTAAGGTAGCGAAATTCCTTGTCGGGTAAGTTCCGACCCGCACGAATGGCGTAACGATGGCCACACTGTCTCCTCCAGAGACTCAGCGAAGTTGAAATGTTTGTGAAGATGCAATCTCCCCGCGGCTAGACGGAAAGACCCCATGCACCTTTACTGCAGCTTTGCATTGGACTTTGACCATATTTGTGTAGGATAGGTGGGAGGCTTTGAAGTTGTGACGCTAGTCACAATGGAGCCGACGTTGAAATACCACCCTGATATGTTTGAGGTTCTAACCTAGGTGTAACAGCACCGGGGACAGTACATGGTAGGCAGTTTGACTGGGGCGGTCTCCTCCCAAAGAGTAACGGAGGAGTACGAAGGTAACCTTATCACGGACGGAAATCGTGAGGAAAGTGCAATGGCAAAAGGTTGCTTGACTGCGAGACTGACAAGTCGAGCAGGTGCGAAAGCAGGTCATAGTGATCCGGTGGTTCTGAATGGAAGGGCCATCGCTCAACGGATAAAAGGTACGCTGGGGATAACAGGCTGATACCGCCCAAGAGTTCACATCGACGGCGGTGTTTGGCACCTCGATGTCGGCTCATCTCATCCTGGGGCTGTAGTCGGTCCCAAGGGTATGGCTGTTCGCCATTTAAAGAGGTACGTGAGCTGGGTTTAAAACGTCGTGAGACAGTTTGGTCCCTATCTGCCGTGGGCGTTGGAGATTTGAGGGGGCTGCTCCTAGTACGAGAGGACCGGAGTGGACACACCTCTGGTGTACCGGTTGTGACGCCAGTCGCATTGCCGGGTAGCTAAGTGTGGAAGAGATAACCGCTGAAAGCATCTAAGTGGGAAACTTGCCTCGAGATAAGATCTCCCTTGTGCCGTGAGCACACTGAAGGGTCGTTGAAGACTACAACGTTGATAGGTCGGGTGTGGAAGCGCAGTAATGTGTTAAGCTAACCGATACTAATTGCCCGAGAGGCTTGACTCTATTATTTTAGTAGTTTTAGTAAAAATACTGCAAAAGCATATGAAGTAAAAACGAGACGCAAGATGACGTGATTTACATGAAATTAAATGAGGAGTCTTGTAACGAAGTTATTACAAATAGGCATGGCAGTACTGCTGAGATAAGTGTGAGAAGAGCTTAAGTAAATAAACATAGTTAATATCAAAACAAAATCCATCTGTTAAACCGAATTCGCATAGTTCAAAAGAACGTGCAAAAGAATTGCTTGGTGACAATAGAGACCTGGAACCACTCCTTCCCATCTCGAACAGGACAGTGAAACGGGTGATCGCCGATGATAGTGTGGGGTATACCATGCGAAAGTAGGACATTGCCAAGCTCCCATACAAGAGAAAGACCCGGATAATACCGGGTCTTTACATTTGTGGAGCCGAAATAGTTGATAGTAGACAATACGGCAACACAATAGCGTAAGCTGGGTAGCTCACGCCTACCATGCTTCTTCAATCTGATTGAGTATAAGCATTGACACATCGGACTTACGACAATTTCAATTAGCAACAAATTAGCTACAAAATAATCAAAAAGTTCATATCTCCCTCCATAACCTCCTGACCTTTGGTCAGGATCTTGTTATGGGGTTACCTTCTTTTATCTATCTTATTACTCTTTAGTTAGATGGGTTATCCTTTATTTAGCATACACTGCCAATTTGGCAGATTGTCTAATGATAGTTCTTCTGCTAGAATCTCGCAATATTTGGTTAATAATTGGGGGAATTATGCAGTTTAAAAAGGAGTTACATCCTGTCTTAACTCAAGCGATTAATAGTATTAATTTTTTTTCAAAGATGAAATATGTCTTTTATCTTAAAGATAAAAATGGTAATTATTTAGCAATGACTGATTATGCTGCTGAGGTATATGGGCTTGAAAATGTAGAATTAGTACTAGGAAAGTCAATTATTGACTTCATGGGGAAAAACCATCCTAAAATAAGTAAACAGACAATGGAGTTAGAAGATCTATTAATAAGATCAGACGCAGAAACTATGTCTGCTATTAATTTTTTTTCCTATAAAGATAATATTCATGCCAGATTGGTACTAAGGACAAAGCTTGTAGATAACGAAACTAGGGATGTTCTTGGAATACTTTGTCAGGAAATTCCCTCTGGCTTAAATAATGAATGTATGTCAATTATGGATTCTCTGGGTGATAATTTAGATGTTAAGTTTCCTGATTCTGATTTTAATCCAGTAATTGATAAACTTACACTTTATGAGCATGAAATTTGTTTTCTCGTTTCAATTGGTTGGGCTCTTACGCAGATTCAAAATTTTTTAAATCGATTATATCCAGAACATCCTCGTTCATTAGATGCCATTATTAAAAAGAAAAATGCGATTTGTAATAAATTTGATCTTGAGTTTAATCATATTTCTAATCTGAAAGAGTTTTTAGTAAAAAATGGTGTTTATAAACAGATTCCATCGAGTTTATTAAATCATTTACAGGGCTCATACATGGTGCATTAGATTGCCGCCTTGCTGCGTAGGGCTTTCATGGAGTAAGCCTTACTTGCAAGTAAAGGGAATGCAATGGCTATTGCAAGTGACATAGCAATGGTTATAGCCACTAATTCAGCTTTTAGCATGATAAACTGCAATGTAAAGGTAAGTATTGGGGTAAAGCCCATTGCTAATGAAAATTTCTCAGAGCCAAATTTCTCGATACACAACTGACCAAAATAAAGTGGTAGTACTAGTGTGATCATACCAATAATAACTCCCTTTAAAACAATCATGGTTGTAAATAAATGAAACTCATGTCGGTAGATGATTAATGCTAGTGGCAGAATTAGTAGTAGCCAATATCGTAATGCTAAAATTTGACGTGAGTTCATTCCTTTATTATTAAGTCCCTTGGATGATCTTAGATAAAGGTATAATGATAATCCTGTTAGCATTGTAACTAATATTCCAATGCTGGCTTTTATTAGGGAAAACTTATTGAATGTCACAAAATAAAATAAGATAAAGGTAATTGCTATCATTATACTTTGAATTATATACACTGGTTTACGGGTTGTTGTTGCCATTACCACAGCACCAAAGAAACTAGGCCAGCCCAGATAACTAAAAACAAAAATAAATGGAGTATAAGTAATAGGAATTATAAACCCAGCAATCCACATAAAAGTTGTAGTTGCAATCACTTTTGTAATTCCAGCCCAAATGCTTTTATCTTTTATAATTCTGACATAGGTTTGTTTATTTTTTCTAAAATTAAGCAAATGAAAGCTTATGATTGCTGTAGCGGCAGAAATAAATATCAAAATATCATGATTAATATCTTGTCCCCAGAAATAGATTATAATAGGGGCAATTGCGTTAAACGCCAGAAAAAGAATTAAATAAATCATGTCTTATACTCTAAAATAATTTATGTCATGATTATATTGAAATCCTTTATATTTTCATACCTTGTTTTTGCCAGGGGTCTCTACCATATGCTTGAATTATTTATTGATAGACTTGCTAGCTTGGCTAATATGCTTCCAACCCAGATAATAGGAGTAAAAGATCTTGATTCGCGTTATCTCTACTGTTCACCAAATTTTGCTAGCCTTCTTGGTTATTCAGTTGAAGAAATAGTTGGTAAACATGATATGTTTATTGGGGAGGAAAATAATGCCTCACGGATTTGTGAAGATAAGCAAATTATTCAAGAGCGTAGGGCATTGCCATTTATTCATATTGATAAAATAAAGGGAAAATTGACTCCATTGACATTTATTAAATCACCAATTATCGAGGAGAAGACTGATAGTGTAATTGGTATTTTATGTCAGGTATTTGAGTTTGCTACTCTTGATCCGGCACAGCAAATTATTAATATGTATCAAAATTTGAATCTTACCCAAAAACAAAATCAGCAATTGCCTAATTTGAGTAAACGTGAGAAGCAAATAGTCTTTTTATTTTTGGCTAATTTGAATAGTGCCGAAATGGTCGAGATTATCTATCAAATGGAGGGCAAGAAAATTAGTAAGGGAACAATTGACTGTGTATTTACTGATCAATTATTTCATAAGTTCGGTGTATATAATCGACAGGCTTTATATGTAAAGCTTGTAGAGCTTGGCTATAACCGACTTATTCCTACCGAGATGCTACCATCAACTACGATTGCTCTAGATACCCATGATTTATATTAAAAATTGAAATATTTAACAACCAGATTGTGGTCTTGCACAATTATGCATGGTCGGCAAAGACTTTGTGGTATGTATTTATCGTATCCCATTTTGCGTGCTCTGGCTACCAATTTAATTATGTCATTATCCTCAATTCCAAATCTGGGACAGATTGATTCGCGAACTATCCTTGATAAAGTTCCATAGCTGATTTCAAGAATTTGTGATGCCATTCTCTGGCTGATTCCTGAAACCATCAAAAAAAGAACTTCGTGCTGGCGATTTGTTAATTGAACCTTAAACTTAAAGTCATCCGGCATAGGGATTAGAAAATTTGCTTGTAACGACTCGGTTAATGAGAAATACTCCTGGATTCCCCACATACTATATCCCGAAATGATGTGTTCTACTGCAATGACTCTTGCCTTTTGGTCAAAGGCAGGAATAGCATGTATTAATAATGATTTATACTCTCCTTGATATGGCCAGAATGCAATATATTGTACGGGAGTTTTTTCATTGATAACAATTTGATAAATGATGTTGACAATTTTCTCAATATCACTAGAACGATGGAATTTATTTAGTGAGTTATCGCTACTTCTATTTTTTGCATAGTAACTATTTGATGAGCTAAAAATATCAATGATTTTGCCACAATTAGCTTCATCCGTAATTGAGAGCTGATGTTTAGCTTTTTGATTAATTTGAATAATCTTTAGATCTGGATCGGTCAGGATAAATCCAACAGAATTATTCAATCCTGCTATCTGGTTGGTAGTGGCTTGCAATATACTCTCTTGAGGCATGTCGGTTAATCTTTTCTAGCTAAAAGGTCGGGGGAGACTTACTACAAAGTCGATGCCGAAGAATTGGACTATAGAATTTATTATACTATTATCTCTTGGGGAAATTAAGGCTAATTTACCGGAGTTATTATAAAAATTTCAGTATTAGGCTTATAGCAGATAGGGAAAAAGAATAGCTAATAACTGCCTTCCATACTATTTAGGGTTGGTTTGAGCTAAACTAAGTCTGATAATCGAATTTTCAATTCCTAGTAAACTGTGTGGGATTTTTGCATCAAGATTTATCGTATCCCCTTTTTTCAGCTCGTATTCATTATTTGCTACGGTAAATTTAACTTTGCCTTCTAAGACCATAACTATTATAGGGGCTGGAGCAGTATGTTCTTTCATTGATTGATCTTTAGTGAGACAAATTCTTATTTCTTTAGATACCGCTGTTTCAAGAATTTTCTTGATCATTACTTTATCTTGTGAAAACTCAATGTTTTCATAAAAGTTGGTGATTGAATAGTTTTTCATTTTTATGTTCCTTTTTCAATTTAAGTTGTGATGTAACAAACTAATATTTGACGGTAAATAAATTTTGTATTTATCTTATTGACGGCTCTCCTATTTGATTTTTTGTCAAAACCCGGGCAGATAAATTTTCTTTTATGATTGCTGCATATTGTTTAATTTTTTCACTATTTGGTCCAGAGAATATTTCATCGGTAGTACTTGTGAATAATTGTAACCAATGATCAAAATGCTCAATAGCTAGCGGTTGTTTTGTATTTAATTCGATATGTTTTCTCATTGGATTACCATTAAACACATTTTTACTGAAGAGGATACTTTCCCAGAAATCATACATTTGTGGCAAATGCTCTTCCCAGTTTACTTTTGCAACTTCATTAAAAAATATGCCTATTTTATGATCAATCTTTACCTTATCATAAAAGGTATTTACCAATTTTTCTATATCTTTACGATTTACTAGATCTTGTTTCATTTTGTTCTGCTTTCAGCTATTCATTTTGTTTCAGGATAAATATTCTGTAGAATTTTATTGCCTGCATTGATATTATCAGATAGTTGATGATTTATATCACGATGTTTACATTCATCAATTCCAGTTGCAATTACAACATCACGTAAAGTTGCATTTTCATTAAGTTTCCAGTAGTTTATTGCAATTTTTGGGGCTGGAGTATTTGCAATTTGTCCATTGTTAATTGCTTCAAGATAGTGGTTATAACTAACTACTGCCTCTTCTTCCAAATAGCCAACAAAGCGATGCGCAGTTTTGCTTGAGAGCATATACATTAAAAGGTAGAAAGGAGTGAACAAAATTTGGACCAGATAAATAGCAAAGCGTTCAAAATAGGTTGGTTTACCAATTTGGATATAAACTAGCAGATGCATCTTCTCATTTTCTGCTTCTTCGTATAGTTGATTGATCCAGCCATTATCATTTTTAATCCGCCGTAAACAGCGAAGGTGAAGTAGCCATGTTGCTACCATACCCGGAATAGCTGCCACTGTCTCTAGCATGATTGCTCGATTAGCATATCGCTTACCAAAGTAGATATCTGCAAGTGCCCTAAAAAATTTGACTAATCCATATGCAATTGCATCATGAATAGAACTAACTGATTTATGCGTAGCTTTCATTTTTTTATCTCCATTTGTTTATTCGGTAACATGATTATAACAAATATTGCATTTTAAATACAAGTATTAGCCTTAAAATAATTGCATTAAAAATATAAGTATTGAATATGCGAGGCTTATCTATGGTATATTTATGGATAATTAAAAATAGATACTTAGATAGATAAAATGCAGTTAACCTTATTCACTGACATTGCTCTAAAAGCAATCATGTACCTTAAACAATCATCGGATCTCGTGACTATCGATGAAATCGCTGGGAAATTTAATGTACCGCGCAATCATCTAATAAAAGTTTTAAACTTTATGGTTCATCAAAAGTGGATTGGTTCAGTCCGTGGGCGCAATGGGGGATTATTCTATAATTTATCTAGTGATAGCCTAAAGCTCGGTCAGACAATCATGATTTTGGAAAATCGGGAAGAATTACTTGATTGTGATGCCTGTATCCTTCATTCCAATTGTGATCTACGTGGTATGTTACGTGGAGCAGTAAATGCATTTTATGATTATTTGGATCAGTACACATTAAATGATTTAAATGGGCAGCGCACTAGAGCTTTTATAAATTTACTTATAAAAGAATAGTGGCTGCCCAAGCGCTACTTTGAGTACTACTAATTATAGAGTATCAAAGCGATCCGCATTCATCACTTTTGTCCATGCACTAACAAAGTCATTAATAAATTTTGCTTTATTATCATCTTGTGCATAAACTTCAGCATAAGCCCGCAAAATTGAGTTTGAACCAAATACTAAATCAACTCTAGTAGCAGTCCATTTAGTTAGGCCGGTTTTACGTTCAACCAGATCATACGAATTTCTACCTGTTGGTTTCCAGCTATAAGCCATATCGGTAAGAGTAACAAAGAAATCATTACTAAGGATGCCTTGCTGATTTGTGAAGACTCCATGGTTACTATTTCCATAATTAGCCCCAAGTACACGCATACCGCCAATTAGTACTGTCATTTCTTGCGCCGTTAAACCCATAAGTTGGGCACGATCAAGTAGTAATTCTTCGGGAGTCACAACATAATCATTGGATTTAAGCCAATTACGAAAGCCATCCGCAACAGGCTCAAGTACTTCAAAAGCTTCACAGTCAGTCATGTCTGCCGTAGCATCACCACGTCCGGGAATAAACGGAATGTTAATCGCAAAACCAGCCGCTTTAGCAGCTTCTTCAATAGCAGTATTGCCAGCTAATACAATTATATCAGCAATACTTGCTCCGGTTTCTAGCGCAATTTTTTCAAAGATAGCTAAAACGCGAGTAAGGCGAGTAGGTTCATTCCCTTCCCAATCTTTTTGGGGCGCAAGTCGGATTCGCGCACCATTTGCACCACCACGCTTATCTGAACCACGGAAAGTTCGGGCGCTATCCCACGCTGTTGCAACTCGTTCAGAAATTGATAAACCGCTATTATTTATCTTCTCTTTAATACTAGCAATATCATAGTTTTTATTTCCTGCTGGGATTGGGTCTTGCCAGATTAAGTCTTCTTTTGGAACATCCGGACCAATATAGCGTGATTTTGGTCCCATATCACGGTGAGTTAGTTTAAACCATGCTCGGGCAAAAGTTTCTGAAAAATATTTATGATCATTATAAAAACGTTCGGAAATTTTACGATATTCAGGATCAATTTTCATTGCCATATCTGCATCAGTCATGATTGGGTTACAGCGAATTGATGGATCTTCGACATCCACAGGCTTGTCTTCTTCTTTTATTTTAACTGGTTCCCACTGCCATGCGCCAGCTGGGCTTTTCCTCAGTTCCCAATCATGGTTTAATAGCAGATGAAAATAGCCATTATCCCATTTGGTTGGATTAGTTGTCCATGCACCTTCAAGCCCACTACTAACGGTATCTCGTCCGATTCCACGTGAGGAGTTATTAATCCAGCCAAGCCCTTGCTCTTCAATATTTGCTCCTTCTGGTGCGTCGCCAAGCTTTGCTGCATTACCATTACCATGTGCCTTACCTACGGTATGTCCACCAGCTGTAAGAGCTACGGTTTCTTCATCATTCATTCCCATCCGGGCAAAGGTTACTCGGACATCATGCGCAGTTTTAAGTGGGTCAGGTTTACCATCAACACCTTCTGGATTAACATAGATAAGCCCCATCATTACTGCGGCAAGAGGGTTTGCCAGATCACGTTCTCCCGAATAACGACTACCTTCGCCACCACTAGGCTGCAACCACTCTTTTTCTGAACCCCAATAGATGTCTTTTTCTGGATGCCAGATATCTTCACGTCCAAAAGCAAAACCATAGGTTTGTAAACCCATTGACTCATAAGCCATGTTTCCGGCAAGAATCATTAAATCTGCCCAGCTGATTTTATTCCCGTATTTCTTCTTAATCGGCCATAAAAGACGGCGTGCCTTATCTAGATTTACGTTATCTGGCCATGAATTAAGTGGGGCAAAACGTTGATTTCCTGTCCCAGCACCACCGCGCCCATCCGCAATCCGGTAAGTTCCTGCTGAGTGCCATGCCATACGGATCATTAAGCCACCGTAATGCCCCCAATCCGCAGGCCACCATTCCTGACTATCTGTCATTAATGTTTTTAGATCGTTTTTGAGCGCAGTTACATCAAGACTCTTTAGTTCTTCGCGATAGTTAAAATCTTTGCCAAGTGGATTGGTCTTGCTATCATGCTGATGTAGAATATCTAGATTCAATGATTTTGGCCACCATGCCATTACATTATTAGCATTTTCAGTATTTGCACCATGCATTACTGGGCATTTGCCCGCTGATGTTGTCATAATCAATCCTTGTTATATTTAATATCGGTGAGAGGGTAATTATTACTGATTTATATCTTATCTAGCCAATTAATTTTAATGATGGGCTTGATAGTCAAAAACTAACTCTCTGATTAAGAGGCGAGTGTTGGATTTTGGTTTATCTATAGTTTACTGATTTGAAATGGTTAAATTATTTATAATGCTTAAATCAGCTTATTTGGCGTAATGAGGTTTGCTAAGGTAGGGTATCAGATGATAAAATTGAAAAAATGTTATAAGGTGCAGTAAATGAAAAAAATAAGTCTGGTTTTATTATCGCTACTAAGTCTAACTGCTTGTAATAGCGGTAGTAGCTCTTCAAGCGGTGGTTCAACAACCTATCCACCAAATCCTACAAATACATTGCCTAGTGGTTATCAGTGCTTGCCTAGTGGATATCCTACATCTTCAAGTAATTCTGGAGGTAATGCTAAAATTGCTTATGGAAGTGATTGTCAAGTTGAAAATGTAAGTGCGCCAACACAGGCAACATTGGAAAGCATGGCGGTTGCTTTAACCAATGGTACGGGTGGTAGATATTGTACTGGAACGCCACTTAGTTATAATCCTGCAACAGGTGTTGGTTATGTGTTAAGTGCAGCACATTGTGTAGTTGGGAACCCTAAATCTATTGGTGCTGAGGTTACGGCTAATAATATAACTACTTTTACTAAGATTGACTCAGTTACTAATACTCATGTTAATTATATAAATCAAACTTTAAATGCTTCTAACAATACAGGAACAACTGGGACTATTACTGCAGTATATATTCCAAGCCAGTATTGCCAGGTAGCTCCTTTTACACTAAATCAGTATGGTAATTATGAGTGTGGTTATCTTCCTGCACAAAATGGCGATTTGGCATTATTAAAAGTTAATTTTACTAGTGCTCAGTCGATGAATGTTAACTCACAAGTAAAGCTTGCTCCAAGTGGTCTAACTATGGCGCAACCTAGCTATATTATGGCATTAGGATATGGTATTACAAATACTAATCAATACAATACCAATTTGTTTTATATTACCTATGAATATTTTGCTAATAATAGCTATCAAGGTGAAACTGGTTTATCCACATTAATGAATGGTTATTCACCATCAGGAACTAATGCTTATTATAGTATTATTTGTGGTGGCGATTCTGGTGGTGGCGACTTCTATTGGGATGGTGCTAACTGGAATCTGGTTGGAGCGCATTCTTATGGTTCTTCAATATGTGGGTCAGCAAATGTAAATTATGCTGGAGCTAATGATGTGTCTGCGGATGTGCGACCATTTACCACTCAACTACAGCAAATTATGGCTCAGGATACTACTCCAACTGGTTGTAATGCTTCGGTAAGTGGTTTTATTTGTGCGGCTCAACCTCAATAGCAGGTACACTTGAAATAAAACAATCGGGATACTTTCCCGATTTTTTTTATTTATAATAGCTAATATTTATCTGATTACCCTTCAAATTAACTCGTCCGCTATCGAGTTTGCAGCAATGCTCTATATAAATTTGGTTACTTACCTGTTCATGTACTTGGTTTGCTACCTGATTTGCTAAGTCTGATTCAGCTTTATAAGTGATTCTTACGTCTAAGTTAGGGTTTCTTTTAGCATTCTTTATTACCATATCTGAAATTTCTTTGGCATTTGAATTTGCACTTGGATTATTATCGCGGAAAAATACCAGTTGCTTACCGCTAAAAACCTTGCTCTCATCATCTACATAAATAATCGGCTTTTTTGCTGATTGTGTAGTGTTGTTAGCCGTTGCATTAGCACAGCTGGATATTAAAAACCCCGCTGAGATCAGCATAAGATTAATTGTATTAATAGTCCTTTTTTTCATTTTAATTCCTCATTTACTTTATTTATATCTTCAAGTATATAATCGTATTGTGGTGGTGGCATTATACTACGTCCGGTAGTAAAATTAATCCAAATTACGGTTGCGGTCGCAGTTGCATAGATTAGATCAGGGGTATTTTTATCGCGAATAATATGTTCAAGATATATTTTGCGACCAGCTTTATGATTTAAGTATAATTCAACGACTATTTCTGCTGGGTAGGTGATTGGTTTCAGATATTTACAACCGACTTCACCGACAATTGGACCGAAAGTAGTTGGATCAATGATTATATTGTGGGACAACAGCCAGTCAAAACGGCATTCCTGTAAATAGGTAAAATACGCGGCATTATTGACATGGTTGAATGCATCCATATCATCCCAACGAATGACATAGTTTTTACTATATAATAAGGGTTTATTCTCCATTTGGATTCCTAAAGAATGGAGACTTAATTATAACGTATTTTGTAATGCTCTATCAGCTTTTATAGGTGTTAAAAACGATGTCAGTTAAAAGAATTGGAACAACCGCGAGGTGGTCGGATGCGGTGATTCACAATAATACAGTATATTTGGTAGAAGTGCCATCAAATCTTGATGGAAATATTAGTGAACAAGCAAAAAATCTGCTTTCGTCAGTAGAGTCGCGATTGCTTGAGGTAGGTAGTAATAAGTCGAATATCTTAATGGCAACGATTTACCTTTCAAGTATTAATCATATTGGTGCCTTTAATGAAATATGGGATGCTTGGCTTCCAGCGGGTACAGCTCCGGTTCGTGCATGTATTGAAGCAAGGTTGGCAAATTCGACATATTTAGTTGAAATACAGTTAACTGCGGCATTAGGGCCTTCTAGGGTTAATTAACATATCCACAAATCAAATACATCATGAGTAATGTCATGAGAACCTTCCGGTAGAAACTCTGCCGGAACGGCAACATCATATCCGTATTTAAAAGATACGTCCTTTAATGCATCACTGGTAGTTACATTAAAAATACTCTTTAATTTGAGTAATTGCTTATTCACGGCAGTTGGTGAAATTTTATGTCCAAATCTTGTCATCCAGTCAGCGATCTCCGTATATGAATAATTGCGCACATAAAGATAAATAATCATTTGTTGTACCCGAGTTAAGGTTACTTCGGCAAAATCGTTGCGATTTAATGGGTAGTAGCCTTCTAATTTATGGAATTTAGCTCCCAGATTAGCAAGTCTTGCTACGGTAAAGGGCTTATACTGTAGATGCAAGCAAAGAAAATTATTGTCTAGATCAAATACAGGAGTTTTATGGACAATATATGCATCAACAATGTTTTCATTTTTGCGCACTTCAAGATAAATTCGACGTTGATTTGTCTTAATTATTTCTGCATGAGTTCTGATAAGTTGTTCTATGCTACTTTCTTTAAAAATCCCTGGGATTTTTTTTATAAAATTTTCACCAATCTTGGGTGGTTTTTCTAGTTTCAATAACTGATTAAACGCTTCATTAACAAATAAAATCCGATTTAACTCGTCAAGTATTACAAATGCATATGCCAGTGAGTTAGACAATAAGCCGCAACTATCTATGTACTCTTTACGGTTAGTTGAGATTTTTTTGCGCTCTAATTGGGTGTAATTATATTCCATAGGTTAGATGTGTCCATGATGTTAGTTTTTTTATATCTGTGTAATTTTACAACATTTGCTGATTTTTATGGTATAAAAATTTATACCTCATCATTTTGTGGTGTCTAGTGATAACGAATACTTTTGTATCTGCATCTATTGACTTGTCTTATTTTTGAGAAATGGTGTTTTCTTTGGATGGATGTTTGTGGGTGTTTTTGCCCGTATACCAGTAGTGTAGCGAGAGCTTACAATTGCTAGTGTGTAATTATTTTAAGAAAGCAAGTGATTTAAATGAATAAATTAAAAGTAATGGCAGTTTGTTTGGGGCTTGTTGCATTAAGTAATGCAGATCAACTAACTGGAAGTGGAGCATACATTAATGCCAACGCTGGTTTTGGGACAATGCAGTATTTACCAACAGGTTCATTTGCCGCGACCTTAAATGCAGGCTATGCTTTTAACCGCTCATTTGGTTTAGAGGGTGGCTATGCATGGTTACCAAGCAGTCAGTATGGAGCATCACAATATAATAATATTTTTGATGTGGCAGCAAAAGGAACTTTGCCATTAAGTCGTGTTTTTGCTTTATATGGGCGTTTGGGAGCTGGTCTTAACTATCAAAGCTTTAGTGGCACAACTAATCCGGGCACTCCATCATCTTACTGTCAGAATAGTACGATGTCAAATTTTGTAGGTTTAGCAGGAGTGGGAGGATCATTTGCGATTAGTAATCATTTTGATTTACGAGTAGAAGATACAATTTATGTACCATTTGGTGGCGGAAATCAGAGTGCTGGAGCAACGAATTTGGTACTGGGTGGTGTACAGTACAATTTCTAAATAGCAACATTATAAAAGATTCCTTCATGAGAGCAGGGTGATAGACAAGAAATATCATCCTGTTTATTTTGAGAGATGACCATATTTACTAAAGCAAAACTAAGTATACATGGTAGATAAGAAATAAAAAATATAGAAATAATTGGTATAAGAGGCATGCATGAAAAATCTGACAACAAAGACATTCGTACATGGAAGAAGTCGTAGGATTCAGAATCTGGCATTAGCAGGGATAACCGCAGCGGTATTAAGTGCGTGTGGAGGCGGAAGCGGTGGCTGCTGCACAGTTCCACCTAATGGAAATAGTCAATTAATCTTTGTAGCCCCAAGTATCTTACCTTCATTAGCGAACAAGACAGGTATCAACTACATGGGAGTATATAACCCATCAGATGTAGCGATAAGTGGAATCAAGTATAGTGTTGGGCAGCAGGTAGGCTCAGGAAATAGCATAACCATGGATCAGGCAAGTGCATTAGCCTGTGCAAATATAGCAGCAAAAAGTAGCTGTTACCTGAAATTCTCAGTACCAGAATCAACAATAGCAGGAGGTACGGTAGTAAGTGCAATAGATAGTAATGGAGCCGAAGCAGCAACACCGTTAGCAATTGGAGTGCAACAAGTACCATATAGCGAATCAGCCAATGCAAATGGAGTAGGCTTATATTTCTATCCCAAAGCGCAATATAGCGAAAGCGGAGTACCATTTATCTTGGTAACCGCAGTAGTGCAGTCACCAAATGTAGGGACAATCAATACGATAGAGTTGGTAGATGAAAGTGGGAATGTAATTCCGAACCAGATGGTAACAAGTAATAACGCAGGACCAGGTAGTTCACCGCTACAAATGGGAGATGTAGTAGAGATAGAGTTACCGATTCCGCAGGGAGTAAACCTGACGCAGAATATCAAAGTACAGACATCGTACCAGACACTAGCTACATCAGCGGTAAGTAGCTTAGCCGAGAGACTAAACCTGAAGAGTGAGGCATTAAAAGCTACGACAAATAGTAGTACGAGTACAGCAACCTATACACTGACTACACAGGGAAATAACATCAATCTGCAATTAACACCAAATCAGGTGTATCTGACACAGAAAGATTCAATCCAGTATGGTTACTTATACAATATAGGAGATTTGACAGCATCACAGATAACGGTAACGAGCAGCAGTCCGAATGTGAAGATAACAGTAGCAGATGAGATATTAAATGGACAGCGAGTAATCAAGGTAACGTATGAGTTGATTAATACAAGTGTAGCACCGACAACAAATGCGGTACTAGTAACAGGAACGAACCCGAGTGGACAGACAGAGACAAGTACTGGGGGTACAAGTCAAAATGTGAATCCAGATGTGGTGCCGACACCAACGCCAAGTCCGACACCTACCCCGACTCCAACGCCTACTCCGGGACCAGGTCCATCTCCTGGACCTGCATTGACTGTCACAACCAGTGCAACTGTTACCGCAGGTGCAGAATGCCGTGACGTTACAGTTACAGCCCCTTCCCCAGTTTTATTAGATACTACTGTAACGGTTACCATAAATCCTACTTCTGCTAATGCTTATGGGTTTGGATCAGGTCCTAGTGGAGCACCATTTTCAGGAACTGCAACTTGTACTATATTTGCAACCAATCCTTCTTGTACTATTGGTGATGGAAATGGTTTATGTGCTGCTACAGGTACTGGTGGTACAGAATTTACTATTATTGCAAGTGCAACTGGGTATCAAAATGGTAGTACGCCAGTTACAATTGCATCCCCACCTGCACCAACTTCTTGTGGCGGTGGAAATTGCCGTATTTTTGCAACATCAAGTGCTACTGATGGTGATTTGGTGTCTGCGGCTGTTTCTGCTGGCGGTACTAATATTACTACTGGTTTTGAAGCTGCCAATTACTTATGCCAGAATGATACAAATAATCCTGTGTCAGGAAGTACATACTGGAAAGCAATGCTAGAAGGGAATAGTGCAACTAATAATGGAACAGTTTACTATCGTCCAGATCAAACTACTCAAATTGGTATTGGTAATGGAAACAATTTGGCAAGTTTAGATAATTTCGTAGCTCCATCTGTGAGTTGGGTTTGGACAGGGGGGCAAGGTGCCGGTTATAATTGTAGTGATTGGACATCGGGTTCAGGATCCGTTTCAGGAACAACAGGTTGGGGTGATACGCCTCAATATTGGATCTCGAATTGGCCGGTTTGTACTCAGCAGGCTTATCTTTATTGTGTAGAACAATTCCATAATTAATTGTTATACTATTAATGTTATATAATAAATAAAAGGCAATGCTAATAATATTAGCATTGCCAATAGCTAATTTCATGTTAATGCATGATCTTTTAATCAAGTTAACTGATTAATTATGAAATTGGCTACAAATTGTTTTTTTAATTATGCTACTATATTATTGATTATATTAACGACTTAGATCAATAAAGCGATTGCTTAAAAGAGAGTTTGGTATTTTATTGTGATAGCCGTGTAGTTGTAATTTAGCCAATAGACTATCTTTATTACTAACGTTAAATTTTGGGTATAGATAACGACTAACTATATTCCGTACCGTTTTCTCGGTAATAATTCGCTGATTAAATCGACTGATAATTTCTGCAATTTCTACATAGCTTGAGCAGTAAAACAATAAAAAGGCAATCTGATGTTCACGCTTAGTTAAAAATTCATCATTATGTGGTAAATTATTATTTACTATTGGTTGCGCGTTTTTTATCAATATTTGAAAAAACGTATCAATTTTTATTGTACAAAATTCAAAGCGTAAGCCAATGACGTATCTTGTATTTGGTTCCATAATGGGTGAAATACAAGCGCCTAAAACTTGTATTTTATCCTCAATTTTATGTAGTAAGTTCGCAATTAATACTGGAACTGTTATACCTTCGGTTATTGCTTTGTTAAAGGCTTTGAGTGATGGTTGAATATTTTCATCCGGTATAAGTGCTGTTGCATGAATATGTTTGCCAACAACTGATTGCAGATTTTTATTTCCCACTTTTAAGTATTGATTTCCTGCAAATCTTGCAATTAAATCTCTATCAAGGACAATCATAAAGGTATCACTGTAAAAATCTTCACAGTGTCTTATATATTTTTCAAGATGCTTATTCATTCGGACTATTATTGTTATTTTAATCAATTATTTATATAGACATGATTGTAAGTGTTTAATGAATTAATTGTATATGGGCAGAAATACCCACAATTAAGCTGCTGTTAAAACTTTTGTTAAAATGTGTATATATAACAATTGGATATTTGAGTGTGTTGAGGCTGATTATAATGTTTTAGGGTATAAAAATTTATACCCATTTTGATGGTGGTGATTTACTATAGCATACTCACTATAGTAGTACTATGCATAGCATTCATCAACAGAGCAACGGTGTTTTCTTCTATAAAAACACCCAAAAGTTACGACTAGATGGTCTAATTACCAATCGCAACACCTTCACGGCGTGGATCAGCTGCGCCAAGCCAACCATTCTTGGTTTTAAGAATATTGGTTTCGCCACTTACCAGATCGGATTGGACAATTGATTCGCCCATAGCTTGCAATTGTGGTATTTGCTGATTTAGCCAGTCATTACCAGATTCAATTACCGGATTGGTATTAACTGCACAAAGATTGGCACTACTTACCGCATCTAGTGGTGTTAGTCCCATATCAAGCATGCCAATCAGATTTTTGGCAACATAGCAAATTATCTGACTACCACCCGGTGAACCAGTCAAGGCATAAAGCTTACCTTTTTTATCAAAAACCATGGTTGGTGCTATTGATGAGCGCGGACGTTTACCAGCTTCGACGCGGTTTGCAATTGGTTTTCCATTATCAGATACTGGCTTGAATGAGAAGTCAGTTAATTCATTATTAAGGAAAAACCCATCCACAAACAGATGGCTACCAAATTGATGTTCAACTGTCACAGTCATAGTTACCGCATCACCATTTTTATCAACAATTGACATTGATGTCGTTCCATGTGGTTTCGGGCTTAGATCTGGTGCATATTTCTTATCAATTCCATCCGGTATCCCTGCACTAACAGGCGTTGCCAGTGCGCTTTCACTTACTAATTTACTACGGCTAGCAAGGTAATCTGTATTTAGTAATCCTTTAACTGGTTGTTTGACAAAGTCAGGGTCAGCAAGGTATTGATTACGGTCAGCATAAGCAAGTTTACTTGCTTCAAGGAAATTATATGCCCATTTAACATCCTGTGGGTTATTGCCCGAATAGTTATTGGCATAAATTTGCATTAATTCAAGAACTGTTGCCCCGCCACTTGATGATGGTGGCACTGAGCATATTTTGTATTGATTACGATAGAGACTACAAACTGGATCATAAACAATTACATTATAGTCTTTTAAGTCTTTTTTAGTATAAAGCTCAGTGCCTGCTTTTTCATTGATAATATTGATAATGTCTTTGGCAATACTACCTGTATAAAATTCTTGTGGATCCTTGGCTATTTTTTGTAGTGTAGTTGCGTAATCAGGATTTTTTACTGTAGTACCAATTGCTTTAACACTACCATCGCTATTAAAATAAACCGCAGTAATTGCCGGGTTTGCCGATAATACATTCTGATCTGCTACGAGTAAATTATATAGTCGTGGGCTCATCGGAAAACCTTTTTGCGCAAGCTTGATTGCAGGCTCTAATAGTTTTTTCCAATCTAATTTTCCACTATCTTGATGCATTTTATAAAGTAAGGCAACTTCAGATGGTACACCAATTGATTTGGCACTAAGCATTGCCTGATCAAAGCTTAAAGGCTTGCCATCACTACCGATAAACCACTGTGGATTTGCGCTTCTTGGAGCTACTTCACGTCCATCATAGGCTTTCATCTTCTTATCATTATAAACCATTGCATAACCACCACCGCCAATTCCCGATGATTGTGGCTCAGTAAGTCCGAGCATAAAGGCTGCTGCAATTGCGGCATCAGTAGCATTTCCACCTTTACCTAAGATCTCACTTGCTGCTTGACTTGCCCAAGGATTATTAGTTACAACCATGCTTTTTTTACCTAATACCAGTTCTTTATCCGTCTTCGCGGTCGCAACTTCTGGTGCAACTGGTTGATTGGCAGCATAAGCATTACTAAAAAAACTAGTTGCGACTAAAACACCCAGCACAGATTTTTTTATTGTAGTATTTCTATTCATCAGGATTCCATAAAAAATAACAGTTAAATTAGGAGTAGGGAATAATTTATTTATTGGACTATTTCATGTTTAGTAGGCTTTGTATTCCGATTTCAAGCTCCGAAGGCTTTAATTGTGGTGGATAACGAGTAATAATTGTGCTATCACGATTAATTAGGAATTTGGTAAAGTTCCATTTGATTCCTTTAGAGCCAAGTATACCAGGTGCTTTTTGTTTCAAGTGTTTATAAAGTGGATGGGCGGTATTGCCATTTACTTCAATCTTGCTCATTAACTTGAATGAAACATCATAATTTAGGTTACAAAATTCAAGAATTTCCTGTTCGCTACCGGGCTCCTGATGTCCAAATTGATTACAAGGGAAGCCAATAATTTCAAGTCCATCAGCATGGTATTTTTTATGTAGTTCTTCTAATTCACGGTATTGTCCGGTAAAGCCACATTTGCTAGCAGTATTGACGATTAACACAACTTTGCCCCGAAGCTCTTCAAAATCAAACTCTTTACCATGAATATCCTGTGCCTTAAAGGTGTAGATGCTATCAGCCATTAGTCTTGCTCCAAAAGATAGTATAATGATTACTTAATTGGTAACTGCTCGTACTATTTCGTAATAGCTATGTTGCAAGGCTCCTTATTTAGTTCAATCCAGACTGCGTCGCCTTGCGCCTTGCTATTGCCTCATATTCCGGCAGCTATAGTGAATGTACTATATCAATAGTTACCTTAATTGACTAATTATACTACAAATTATATATTTGGGCAGGGTATGCTGGATATACGCAATAAAAATTTTTATCTGATTATTCTAATTGCTTTGGCAATTACGGCGATTGGTTTATTTGAACCGCTAATGCGTAATGATGATCCGGTGCTATATGCAAATATTGCCAAGCAGATGATTCTACAACATAACTGGATTGATTTATACTCTGGTGGACAGGATTGGCTCGATAAGCCCCACTTCCCATTTTGGATGGCAGCGCTATCGTTTAAGATATTTGGGATTAATTCATTTGCCTATGTATTACCGGGATATTTATTTCATATCCTTGGTGCTTATTATACTTATCGGCTAGCAAAACACCTTTATAATCACGAAGTTGGCTTACTGGCTACATTGATTTATGTAACTAGTTTGCATCTGATGCTATCCGCAATGGATGTCAGGGCAGAAGCTTATCTCCTTGGTGAAATAATGCCTGCTTGTTACTACTGGCTGATCTACGATAAAGAATCTTCCGTTAAATCATTGTTATTGGCAAGTTTCTTTACCGCATTAGCACTGATGACTAAAGGTATCTTTGTTGTAATTACTATCTTTAGTGGTTTAGTTGCAGCATGGATATATAGTGGTCAATTTAAGAAGATAATAACTCCTAAATGGCTACTTGGTTATGGACTAAGTCTAGTATTTATCTTACCTGAACTAATTTGTCTTTATCTCCAGTTTGATGCTCATCCAGAAAAAGTAATCTTTGGACAAACCCATGTTTCCGGGATACTCTGGTATTTCTGGGGTAGTCAGTTTGGTAGATTCTTTAATAGTGGACCAATAGTCAATAAACATGGTGATATATTCTTCTTTGTTCATACCTATTTATGGGCATTTTTACCGTGGAGCATGGTATTTATAATCGCTACTTATCAGCTAATAAAAAATTTCAAAAAAGAAGCCAATAGAGTACTTAAAGCTAAACAGGTTTATCTATTGGCAGCTTTCTGGCTTACATTCATTATGTTTAGTGCTACCAAATTCCAGCTTGATCACTATACCAATATCATTATGCCATTTGCTGTAATACTTTGTGCTGATTATTTGTATCGACAAAGTGGCAAAAAGCTTGCACAATTCCAACTAGTAATTAGTGTTTTATTGATAATACTTACAATTGGTCTAACGCTATACTTATTTAAGCTGGACATGGCTAGTATTAGTATTATTCTACCATTAGGTTTACTAATCTATATTATCCAAACTAAAAATAAGATCAGTTATCTATCACAGATAACTATTTATCCGGCATTAGCAATTTCTTTTGCTTTTGTGTTTATTATGCTCGTGAATGGACGAATTTATGCTCGGTATGATTTTGGTTATTTGGCAGCGCAAATAGTAAATGCCCAAAAAGAGTCCCTCCCAGTTTATGATTATAATGTTAATGCTTTACCGCTAGAATTTCATTCTAACTACCCATATCACAAAGCGCATGAGTTGGCTGATTTACCTACTACCGAGAGTTATTATTTATTTATTCGCGATACTGAGTGGCAACAGTTAGCTGCCAATAAAGGAAAATTTCAATTAATTGGACAGTTTTGTGGCAATACCATTGATAAGGTGATTCCATATTATGCAAATTCGGCAAAACTACAGCAACATTTAGAGTGTTTTATGGTATTAAAAAATGATACAAATAAATAAATCAAATCTGTTTAAGTCCTTAGTTATAATCATTATACTTTGGATACTGGCTTATACTTCAATTCTTGTTATAGATCGTCCACTTGCGATATCCATTCATCAATATGGCGTTGACAGCTATTTGCAACTACGTAAAATTACCGAAGGAATGCCAGTTTTTATCAGTGTATTAGCAATGCTGGCATTAATAATCTACTACTGGCAGAAACAGCGTAAAGTATTAAGCTTTACCGCACCGATTTATTTTTATCTGATGCTGAAGCTAACCATGGAAATAAAAACTGGGCTAAAAATTTTTTTTGGTAGGTATTGGCCAAAAACTTGGATTAATAATAATCTTTCCTTGATTCATGATAATGTTTATGGGTTTAACTGGCTACATGGTTTTGGCAATCAAGGGAGTTTCCCTTCTGGTCATTCTACCTATGTGGTATTTTGTGCAATGTGGTTGAGCTATGTTTATCCTAAACTAGCGTATATTTGGTTTTTATTGGCGTTTTTTGGTATTACGTGTTTGATACTTCTTGATTACCATTTCCTTGGCGATTGCTTTGCTGGAATTGGGCTAGGGATATTTTGTGCTGTAATAAGTCTTGCCATTTGGCAACGAATTGCAATTAGCCATAACCATAATGAATAAATTTTTAATGAGTGAAAAATGCTTAATCAACAGGTGATTACTACAATTCTTGAAGCAAATAATTTAGAACCAAGCTTTCTTGACCAAGAAATTAATAAAATAGCGCTTAAAGGAGTAGATTTTGCAGATTTTTATCTGCAACATACGGCAACTGAATCTTGGGTGCTGGATGAAGGGATAATCAAATCGGGTAGCTACGCTGTAAATCAAGGTATTGGGATTCGAGCAGTTTGTGGTGAAAAAACCTTTTTTAGCTATGCTAATGCGCTTAATGAGAAAGTAATCAGTAATCTAGTTGCTAATTTATATCTAGAGCCAGTTAATACCCAGTCTGGGAAATACTCACACGATAAAAAACTAATTAGTCCATTATATACTTTAAGTAATCCGATTGCAACAATGGAAAGTATCGGTAAAATAAAAATTCTGGAACGGATTAATCAGCTTGCCCGTAAACTTTCTCATGTTATGAATGTGATTGCGAGCATAAATCTTGAATATGATCAAATTTATCTAGTGCGTAGTGATAAGGAACATTTTAGTGATATTCGTCCTTTAATTCATATGAGTATCAGTATCATTGTGAACCGGAATGGACAAATGGAAAGAGCCGGCGCAGGTGGTGGTGGCAGGTATGATATATCGTATTTTAATGATGAAGTTATTGATGGTTATATTGAGCGAGCATATAATCAGGCTATTTTGAAATTAGATGCTAAAGCTGGTCCTAATGGCGAAATGCCAGTTATCCTTGGTAATGGTTGGGCTGGTGTGATTCTTCACGAAGCTGTTGGACATGGGCTTGAGGGTGATTTTAACCGTAAGGAAAGTTCGGCATTTAGTGGTAAAATTGGTGAGCGGGTAGCAAGCCCGGGAGTTACAGTAATTGATGATGGTACGATTAGTGATCGTCGTGGATCGTTAAATATTGATGATGAGGGAAATCCTACTCAGCATAATGTATTAATTGAAGATGGTATTCTTAAAGGTTATATGTTTGATGAGTTAAATGCCCGCCTAATGAATACCAAATCTACCGGAAATGGACGGCGTGAATCTTTTGCTTCAACTCCAATTCCAAGGATGACAAATACCTATATGCTAGGTGGTAAGCATACTCCAGAAGAAATTATTGCTAGCGTAGATTATGGTTTATATGCGGAAAATTTTGAAGGTGGACAGGTTGATATTACTTCTGGACAGTTTGTATTTAATGCTTCAGTTGCTTGGGTAATTGAAAAAGGTAAATTATCATATCCGGTCAAAGGTTGCGCCCTAGTTGGAAGTGGTCCAGAATGTTTAAAGCACGTCACTATGATTGGTAATGATTTTTCTCTTGATAGTGGAGTTGGTGTTTGTGGTAAAGATGGGCAGTCTGTACCTGTTGGGGTTGGTCAACCAACAATCCGTTTGGATGGTGGACTTATTGTTGGTGGTTAATAAGTAATTCTTATGAGGCGATTATTATGAAATTACTTAACTCTAGTTTACGACTGATCTTTTACTTTTTTTTCACTATTATGGCTACGCTTTCATTTGCTGATGATTTAGGGAGTAAAGAGCATCCAATTCAGGTAGGTGTATTAATGGATATGCCATTTGCCCAAAATATTAATGGACATTATTCCGGTATTGCAGTAGATATTTGGGACAGAATTGCCAAATTAAATCATTGGGAGTATCGTTATATTCCATTAAGTAGCGATAATATGGAAAGTGTAGTTAATACACTTGCAAATACTAATAAGCTTGATGTAGTAATAGGTCCGGTATCTGTTTCAGCTAAAAGACTTGAGGTAATTGATTTTTCTCGACCATTTTATCTAAGTTCTATTGGTGTTATTATCAAAAAACATGAGCTTGGAATTTTTGATATTGCAAAAATTTTAATTAGTAAAAATCTTCTGCATATAATCGTTGCTCTTATTCTATCTTTTGCTGGATATTTGACACTATTGTGGCTATTTGAACATAAAAAAGTAAAAAGTGGTTTAAATAATAGTAATATCCAATATCCAAACTTAACTCAACGAATATGGTTACATCTTTTTCAAAAAAAAGTTGATTATATGCCAGTAACTACACAGGGGCGGATTATCGGTATTTTTTGGATCATAATTGCCGCGGCGATATTTACTGCAATTAACGCCAATTTTACTTCAGCACTTACGATTGCACGCTATGAAAATGCGCATCGTTCAGGAAGTCTTGAAGGGTTGCAAATAGCTGGTGTAGCTGGTATTTCTGGTGAGTTTGATGTTGAAGTTGCAGAAAAAAATGGTATTCCAGTTACTCGGGTAGGAGATATGGAAGCGGCAATCAAATTACTGGAGAAGGATAAAGTAGCCGGAATTGTTAGTGATACTCCTGTTGCAATTCATTATTTAAGGCAGCATAATCGGAATGATTTAACCGTAAGCCCAGTAACCTTGGAAAATGATGAGATCTCATTTGCCGTTAAAATGAATAGCCCTTTACGTCATGCAATTGATTTGGGGATTACATCTTTTCAGGATGATGATAGCGTTGTTCCCCTTTGCCGTAGATATGTCGGTGAGCAGGCAAATCGTTGTGATTTGTAACGAATATCTGTTATAATTTACAATCTTCAGATTGGCTAGATGGGGGTAGAGTGAATAGGAAGTATTTAAAATCTTATGGTGTATTCCAAAAAACATTATTATGCTCAATACTATTGGGGTTAATTTCCTGTGGTGGCGGAGGTGGATCAAGTAGTAGTGGCAATAATGGGGATGTAAATACACTACAGATAATCACACCGAGGACGATTTATAGTAATCCTAGTGTTGCCAATACTGGTTATGTAGTAATTAATAACCCAAGCAATACAGCAGTAAAGAATCTACATTATAGTCTGAATAATATAATTGGTGGCGCACAAGGTGCAAAGATCGATCCATCAAGCGCAGCAAACTGTAGTGTGATAGAGTCTTACGGGCAATGTAATCTGAAAGTAACTGTACCAATAGGAGCAGTTGCTGGAAGTTTAGGCATAAGTCTAAATAATGATAATAGCCTTTTGGGCAAATTAAGTAAGTCAGCCCAATCGGTCGTAACCCCGGCAATGGGAATCCAGCAATCTGCATATAATAACCTGAGTGGTGCGGATGGAATTACGCTAAACTATTCCCATACCGTAATTAATGGTACGCCATATATATTAGTAGCAGGGCTAGTAGCCTCAGCCAATGCTGGCAACTTCAATAATGTGGTTTTGGTAGATGGCAATAATACCCCTATTCCAAATCAGCAACTGATTGCCGGAGCTGGTGCATATACCCAGGGTAAAACCTTTAGTATCTTATTGCCAGTACCCGTAGGCGATAACCTGACTCAGGTTATAAAAGTCCAAACACAACTTATAACATCATCTACAGAATCTTCCAAGAAAAATCTTTCGTCAACAGAGATAGTATCAACAGCCACTACAAGTAGCACCTTAACTACTGCCAGTGATATTGGTATAGTAGAAATGCTCCCCTCAGCAGTTTACTTGAATCAAAACAATCCAGAGCAGTCGGTAACCTTCAGTAACACAGGTAGTGTAACAGCAGAGTTACAAAGTCTTACTGCAAGTAACCCAAATATTGAGGTAACCTTTAGTTCTGGAGGATTAAGTAGTGGCGGTAGAACTACTGCAATATTAAAACTCAAAGATCCAACTCAATCAGCCTCAAGTGGTGAAATAGTATTGACTTATTATAATGGACAAAAAGAGGTTACTATTGCTGCGGCGGCTGATCAAAATGTGAATCCAACACCAACGCCAAGTCCGACACCAACGCCTACACCCACTCCAGCACCTACGCCTACTCCAACACCTACGCCAGTTCCAGCTACAGGATTAACCGCCATATTAAATCCGGATGATGATTTTTTTGTAACGACAGCAAATGATACTGCTTCAAGGCAGCTGACAATCACCAATACCGGCAATACCAATGAAAATAATTTTGTTCTGACTTTACCAAATAACTTCACTATTAGTGACGGAAGTAATCCAGCTACAAAATGTACGGTAACCCAACCAGCAACGATTAGTAATACACTTACCGCAAATGGAGGGAATTGTACAGTAACGGTGACTTATACCAATTCGACGGTAACCGCACAAGCGGCTGGTAATATAAGTATTGCTTACGACTATAATAATGGTATAGCTGCAACACCAGTAACAGTGGGCGTAAATTATAAAGTTACCCAGTCAACAGCAAATCTAAGTTTATCGCCAAGTACGATGAATTATGCATCAATTCCGAATAATGCCACATCTACCAGTGCTGCTGGCTCATTATTTACACTATCAAATAGTGGCGAAGTTGCAGCAAGCAATCTTACATTTAATATAACTGGCACGAATAGTGGTTTATTTAGTGTTATAGCTGGCGGAAGTTGTCTTTCTGGTGGAACATTAGAGGCAAGCCCAGCCACATGTACTATTGCAACGCAGTTTGGTCCAGCAGCTAATGATGTAACAACTGGAGCAAAAATCGCTAGTTTTGCCGTTAGTTACACTCCATATACAGGTGGAGCGACCCAGAGTAGCAATACTGCTACTTTAAATGGTAGCGTAACCGCAGCTCCATCAGCAACCTATACTTCAGCAATAACTGGAGCTAGCTTCATTGATGGAGATGGTAGTTCTATTGATCAATATATTGGATATATCAATACCAATTATACACTGGATGTAACCTATACTAACGATTCTGTAATAGATGCGAGCGGCTTTACGACTAGCTATACACCGCCCGCAGGCTGGACACTAAGTACTCATGGTTGTAATGATGTAGCAATGGCGGCTACCAATGGTACATGTACTGATACTTATACTTTAAATTCAGCAGATGCTGGCAGCCATAATCTTCTATTGCAGAATGTGACCGCCAGCTGGACTGATAGTTCTGGAACATATACTAATCAGCCAATGGGTGGGACAGAAGAGTATGTTAACCTTACTCCTCCTCCAGCGCCCCCAGCAATTACTATTAGTAATCTTCAAGGTGATGCAACAAACGTAATGGGTATTTCGCCGATAACTTTCACTGCAACAATAAGTGGCAGTGGCACATCAACATTAACTGCGACACTTGCAAATTCAGTAACCGGGACGATAGTATCAGATCCAAGCCCATGTGCCTTGGATACGTCTGGTACGACTAACTGTACTTTTAGTATAATCCCATGGTATACTGGTTTTGATAATAGTACAGTAGGACTACCTAGTTATGACCCATATACACCTAATGAAACGGAAATCCTATTATCAGCGACTAATGGAGCAACCATAAGCGGAACTGGAGTAAGCAGTAACTCAATCAGCTATATCATAACTACACCGTATATCTACTTGCCTGCTCCACAAGAAGGGATTGCATCAGATACTAATACCGGGATCACTTGGGGTAGTGGTGGTACGGTAAGCACACGTTTTGAAGCCGGAACTGCTGAAAATGGTAGTGCTTGCCCAAGTGGGCAGGAAGTAAGGGTGGATAATTTAACAGGTTTGATGTGGGTACAAGCACCAAGCAGTACAACTTATACATGGGCAAGTGCACAAACTTCTCCTGCTATTCCCGCTACATATTGCGGTTATACAGACTGGCGATTGCCAACTGAAACAGAATTACTGAGCTTAGTTAATTATGCAGCACCGAATGGTGATTTAGCGGCTTGGTTAATTGCTCAAGGGTTTACTAACATTCAGGCTGACTATTATTGGTCATCTACACCAATGAGTGATAATATTTCAGTTTGGATTCTTAATCTGGCGGATGGTTCTAATGGTACTTTACCCAAAAATTTGGCTGGTGGTGCTTATGTTTGGCCAGTACGAAGTAGGTAATTACTTCTTATTTCAGCAGCCAATTGAATTAAAAGGGATAAATTTATGAATTATAAAATAGTTAAAATTTTGCTTCTAAGTAGCTTTTTTATTATAGCCAATGCAGCGAATATTGCTTACGCCCCCAAAGCTGCACCTGGTGATACTGCTGCGGCTGGTGTTGGTAAAGAGTGGCCAACTACACGTTTTACTGTAGATACAACTGAAGAGTGTGTTATTGATAATCTAACTGGTTTGATGTGGCCAAGAAATGGAAACTTGCTTGGAACTGGTAGCTGGGGAAGTAGTTCTACGGTAGGTACAGCACAGTATCTAGTAGCGCAAATGAATACAGATTCGAGCGCAACTGGCTACCATTTATGTGGCTATAGCGACTGGCGCTTACCCAATATTAATGAACTATTAAGTTTATTCAATTATTCTGCAACAAATGGAAACCAAGCAGATTGGCTAAATGGTACCGAAATATTTAGTGATGTACAAGGTAGTGGTTACTGGTCATCCACACCGTATAGTGGTGTTGGTGGCGGGGCTTGGTATGTAAATATGGCTACCGGCTTAAGTGCATATTATTCTGATTTGTCCGGCTCTTACTCCGTTTGGTCTGTGCGCGGTGGAAAATAGTAAATTGTAAGAGATCTTTCTGCTGGATTGAATCTTAGTGTTCTTTGTCATTTTAGTACATTTTTATTTTGATTAGGGATGTTACGCTAATTGTCATTTGTTAGTAACTGGAGTTTATCATGAAAAAATTGACTGATAAAGAAAGAGATAAATATGTACAGGAAATTATTTTGCCTGCTTTTCAATGGATGTCAAAAAGCAATTCCTTTACTACTTTATTCTCGGCAGATGCAAAGATATTATTTATAACCGAAAAAAGTGCAGCTTCTATAGCAATTGACTCGGCGGATAAGTGTATTGGTATGAGTTATGCTACGCCCTTAGAAGAGTCTATAACTGGATTAAAGCAAAAATATAGGCTTGATACGGATAATATACTTGGAGCTTGTGCAAAGATATACCAGACTCAACTTCTTGCAATTAATAATAAAAAATCAGTAAGCTATATAGATATGATTCCTTATGCTGGACAATTTCATGGTTACTTGTGTATTTTAACACCGATCCTGCATCCTTCCGGAGAGGTAGTTGCCTTATTGTCTAATTCAGTCAAACATTATCTTTTTGGTTTGCATGAGTTTATTTCAACTGCCAACGCTGATAGCATTCCAGCACTTAACTCTTTAACGGCTGAAAATTTGGAGATTAGTCTATCAAAAAGACAACATGAAATCTTATTCCTAATTTGTAATGGTTTTTCTCAAGAGCTTGTTGCCCAGATGCTTAAAGTGACTAGGGGAACTATTGCCAAAACCATTTCAACGCAAATATGCCCTAAGTTTAATATAGTTAATGATTCTGCCAGACTAATAGATTTAGCCCGTCAGCTAAAATTGCACCAAACGATACCACAAAGTTTGTGGCGGCAATATATTGTAATGCTTGAAGATAATTCATGAATAATTGATTTTGGTATAGGCAAAATAAAGGTAACCCATAGGCTACCTTTATTTTTACATTATTTAATATACCATGGTTGTAAGCCGATTCCCGAAGGATTAATAACTGTTTGTCCGGATAATATCCCACGACTTAGATAGTCAATCCGATTCCAGTTAATGTTTTTCCAGCTATCATCTACTACCCCCCAGTATCGCCACTATTGGCATTCCATGACCAATAGAACCAGTTATAAATCGGCTGATGTTTGCCATCATTAGCATCATTGCTACTATTTAAATACGAAGCAAAACTATTGAAAAACAGTAAATCACGGTTATCGGTAAATCTTGAGCCAAATTCGCCAATTGCTACCGGGAATTTATGACAGTTGCTATTTACACAATAACCTGTATAATTTAGATAACCAAATGAATTATTCAACCGATTATATAAACCGCTACCAAAATAATCGCTGCTAGCATTGGTCACTGTCGGTGGATAGACATGTGGCGAGACAACTACCTGATTAACATATGGCTTACTTAATACGGCAGTAAAGAATCCATTTGGATCACTTAATCCCGATTGACTAATCAGAGTTTTATTGGTAGCAAAACCATCACCCCAGTTAGCATTGATACCGGATTGACCTGTACCTTCAACCATATAGATATTATTCGGTAATACTGTGGCGATTGCATCCATTGCGCTTAGATAAGCAGTAGCAAGGCTTGGATTTGAGCCACTAGCTTCCCAGCGAATACCAAAGTTATCCGGTTCATTTAATAGATCAAACATAACTTTACTTGAGCTACTAGCTGGCATCCCATTTTTGATCCGAGTAGCCAGATCTTTCCATTGATTTGCCCACGAGCTAACACCGCTATTTAAAATAGTTTGATCTTCGCGTAAATGGTCATCAATAAGGACATAAAAGCCATTTTTGGCAAAGAAATCAATCACCCAGATAAAGCGATCCATCGTTGAATTATTGGGTAAATAGTCATTACACATATTGCTAGCTCTGGTTGGTGCATAGCTTAATGGTGGAATTGATGTTCCACTTGCTGGTGTAACGCTAGGGTTAGTCAAATTTGCCAGAAGCTGTGAATTAGTTGCCGTTGGACAATTACTATGGCTGAAATTATTGGGTGATTTAGCCAGATCCTTGAAGCTAAATGGTAAGCGTACAGCATTAAAGCCAAGTGCCTTGATGCGTTGAACTGTAGTTGAAAAATCACCACTTAATGGATCAGAACTCCATAGACCATCAAGCATGGTTCCACCATTATTAAAGCCAAACCAGTTGATACCTTTTAGTTTAATAATATTGCCGCTACTATCAACAATTTGCCCATTGCTGGTTGTCAGATAGCTATTAGTAATTGCCTGAAAACTAATACTCACACTAGTTGTTGCTGGTGTTATTACCTGTGGTGAATAACTGACAGTATAACCTGTTGGAACAGCAATATTTATAGCAATCGCTGATTCATTATTGGCAAACCAGTAATCACCATTACTCAAACTATCGGTATTATATTTGAATGCAGCATTTTGTCCAGCAAAGCTAACATTAGTTGCTGTAGCAGGTAGATTACTTACACTAAACGTAACTTTATGTAGGCTACTAGTTGCTAATTTGCTAAATGTCAGACTTTTAGCAGTGTTTTGGTTATCAACTATTGATAGAGATAATGGATCGGCTTTGTAATAAACTCCTTTAAGCGGATCAGCTAGACCCTGAACGCTGATAGTATAATTTCCAGTATTTAGTCCACTGATATTTGCTGAACTATTAAGATTAATAGTAAATGGATAACTGTTACTAGCACTCGTAACACTGCCTGGTAAGCCACCGATATTGGCAAATAATGTACTATCTGGGAAATTTTGATTAGTAATTGTCAAGCTACCAAGTATTTTAGCTGGGATATAGCTAAAGGTAGTTTGGGCACTAGTGGTGGTATTTTTACTAACCGGTATCGACGCTGGCTCAGTTTTATAAGTAATGCTTCCGCCCTGTGGATTTGGCAAACTACTACCATTAACACTAACTGTATAATTACCAATCAATAAGCCATTATATTTAACGGTATAAACTGGGCTTTCTTTTGGATTTATATTCATGCTAGCGATCTTTTGTGATGCTGGAGAGATTAAATCTAGTCCTATGGCACAATTGGTCGTCGTACACAAAGACTTTAACGAGCTACTATCAATTATTAGCTGTAATGAGCCGCTCTCAACTGCTGGTGGAGGTGTTACTCCATCAAGTGTCAGACTACTAACAGTAAAGCTATTGATAGCGCTATTAACTGCAGTATTTATAGTGATGGTCTTACTTGAATTAGGTGGCATTTTTGCCCAGTCACAATAATTTCCACTACAGCTAGGGGTTGTAAGATTTAGTGTAATATTACTACCGCTATTGGCAGAAGAAATATTAAGCCACGGTGCGCCATTTAGCTGATCCTGATCAATCCATTTAATTGAACCACCAGCACTGGCAAAAGATTTGCCATTGATATTAATACCAGAGAGTACTGCGGTCAAACCATTTAAGTTGATGTAGGTTGAACATTTATTTTGTAGCGTAAACTTTATTTGGGCTGGGCTATAATATTGATTGCCGGAGTAGCTGGTAATCATATTTTTACCATTTTGTGGTAGTATCTGCATACAACTACTGTCTGAAATAGCTTTGCTATTAGCTTGATTCTCTGTTAATAATGTTGTCTCAATTGATAATTGAGTGGCTAACTGGCTATCTCGATTGATGTTAATATTATCAATCACTCCTTGTGTTGCCGAAGTTGTAGAAGATGAGCTATTTCCACCATTACAGCCAGCTAGAAATATTCCGATTAAAACGGATGTTACTTTTAGCATTTGCGGTTTTCGGATTTTTAAATATATTATATTACTGTTCATTTTATTTCCTCCTAATATAGAAATCTAATATCTTCGAAATCTTTGTTATTGTATTACAGCATTCTTAATTAATTCCAATCCACGCAGGACAAAATCAATATTAAGATTGAAGTACGAAGAGTTATCTATGCAGTGTTTATTTTAGCTCTATTGGCTATCTAATTGAAATAGTTAAATTCGTATAAGTATTATACGAATTTTGATGATTATTCATGTATAACTGTTATACGTAAATGGATGAGGTGAAAATAGAAAATCCGATGATCTACCAGATTTATAAGATTTGATTAATATCATATTGAATGAATAGTTACCATGTTATCCTAAATTGTTCCACTGGGGATTGCCGGAGTAATACTATTCATTTTGACTAAATGTTATCATTATCTAATTATGGGTGCTTCTCTTATATGAGGCGAGGACAAAACTAAAATCTTTGACTTTGTTAATATATCCACTAAAAAAAGATTGTTTAAATTTAACAGAAATAGCAAACTAATTTCTACCCTCGATGGGTGCAGTGCAAAAAATATTTGAAAAATATATTGACAAATCTAAATAGCTATTGTTACAATTTCCAAACTTAATTAAATTATTTTCCCTAATGGAGTATTTAAATGAAAAAATCGCTCTACCAATGCGAATTTAAACCGCCGCTATCTAGCCAAACTGCTTCAGTAGTTTCAGCATTTAATTTCAATTCATACTCTTCAGTTTCTTCTCGACGAAGCTAAAAGCTTTCATCTACTAAACATTTCATCTTCATGAAATAAGTTTAGTTCAACATTTATCCATAAATTTTAAATTGCATAATTCAGGTATTTTATTACCCTGATTTCAGCGTGATATTTTTATCTTTTCAATAGATTTTTATATCTGTCTGATCATCAGCGCAAATATTCCTGATATTGGTATTAGTTCTATGTAGTTAACTAGATTAATGATCTATTTTACTATCCAATTATGCCAAGATAATAGCCTTATATACTCAATCAGATTGAAGATTCATGGTAGGCGCGAGCGACGCAGCCTACAAGTAGTAGGTAAGAAGCGAAGCAACAACCTAGGAACTTCAAACAGTTTGAGTATAACACATGCAATTTCAAATTAAATCATATTAATCAGCGGATTAGCGGAATTATAAATTAGCCAATAATCCATAAATAAAGGTTTAATGATGAATATCAGTTTATACAATAAAAGCTTTCTTAGTTTACTCGATTTTACTGCTAACGAAATTTACTATTTGCTAGATCTAGCTACCAAACTGAAACTAAAACGGAAACAAGGTATCCCAGGTAACTTATTACAGGGAAAGAATATTGCTCTTTTATTTGAAAAAACTTCAACTAGAACCAGAAGTGCATTTGAAATCGGTGTTATTGAAGAAGGTGGATATCCCAGCTTTATCGATATTTCTAGTTCACAGTTTGGTAAAAAAGAATCGGTTGAAGATTCAGCAAAAGTGCTGGCAGGATATTTCCATGCGATTGAATTTAGGGGTTATGCCCAAAAGACAGTTGAAGATTTGGCAAAGTATTCTGGCATCCCAGTTTATAACGGGCTAACCGATGAAGATCATCCAACGCAAATATTGGCAGACTTACTAACTATTCAGGAAAAATTGCCACATAAACCATTATCTGAAATCAAGGTTGCCTATATTGGAGACACCAGAAACAATATGGCTAATGCTTGGATGTATGGTTGTGCCAAACTAGGCATGCATTTTGTTGGTTTTGGTCCCAAAGAGTTACATCCTAAAGATGAATTTATGAATAAGGCTTTGGCGGCGGCAAATAAAAATGGTGCAAAAATTGAAATTAGCTCCGATCCTCTTTGCTTAAAAAATGCCGATGTAATCTATACCGATGTCTGGGTATCAATGGGTGAAGAGCATGAGTTACAAAAACGTGCCAGCTTACTTAAAGACTACAAGATCACGCCGGAACTAATGAATGCGACACAAAACCCGAATACTCTTTTTATGCACTGCTTACCAGCTTTTCATGATGATCATACACTAGCCGTGAAAAAAGCCAGCGAAGAATATGGAATCGATATTAAGGAAGTGAGTGATGAGGTATTCAGAAGCAAAAATTCAATTGTGTTTGAGCAAGCAGAAAATCGGCTGCATACAATAAAAGCTCTATTAGTTGCAACACTCTCACCACAGCAAAACTAAAAAGTCCCAAAAGACACTGATGTGAGTATTAACAAAGTAAAGATTTATTTTTAGGATAAAAAAATGAATAAAAAACCACAATGGATCGAAAAAAATATCTGTGCCCCACAGGGATTCAAGGCTTCGGGGATAAGTGCCGGATTGAAAAAATCGCAAAAGCCGGATCTAGCTCTGATTTATAGCGAAGTACCAGCAATCGCTGCGGGTGTCTTTACCAAAAATAAGGTTAAGGCGGCACCATTACTAGCAACCAAAAAGAATCTTAAAAATGGACAATTACAGGCAATCATAATCAATAGTGGCAATGCCAATGCTTGTACCGGTAAAAATGGCGTAAACCATGTCAAACAAACAATAGCTACACTCTCAGATGAATTGGCAATTAGCCCAAGTTTAATTGGGGTCGCTAGTACGGGGGTGATCGGCGTACCTCTTGCTATTGATACGCTAATTGAGGGGATCCCTAAGCTAACTAAATCTCTAGATAATAAGACTGGTAATCCAGCTGCAACCGCGATTTTAACTACCGATACCTTTATCAAGGAAGCGGCGATTAAGGTAAAACTCAGTAATGAAACAATCATCAAGCTGGGTGGAATTGCCAAAGGTTCTGGCATGATCCATCCAAATATGGCAACCATGCTTGCTTTTGTCACCACCGATGCATTGATCACAGCTGAAGCATTACAAGCAGCATTGAGTCTTGCAACCGAAAATTCATTTAATATGATTAGTGTTGATGGTGATTCATCAACAAATGACATGCTAGTAGCGATGGCGAATGGTCTTGCCAAAAATAATCCTATTGATAACCTTCAGTCAATTGATGGACAAATTTTTTACCATGCTCTACTGGAGCTTTGCATAAATCTTGCCAAACAAATTGCTAAGGATGGTGAAGGAGCAAGTAAATTAATCACGGTTAATGTCTCTGGTGCCAAAACCTCTAAGCAGGCAAAATCAGTCGCAAAAGCTGTAGTTTCTTCATCGCTAGTCAAAGCAGCAGTATTTGGTAATGATGCCAATTGGGGGCGGATAGCTTGTGCTGTTGGTTATTCTGATACTCAGGTAAAAGCCGATAAACTAGAAATTGCAATTGAAAATCTGCTTCTTTTTTCCGCAGGAGTACCGCTTGATTTTTGCGAAGATACGGCAACCAAGCTTTTAAAGCAAGCAGAAGTAAAAATCAATATTGACCTTGGTTTGGGCAAAGAAAAAAGCACCTCTTGGGGCTGTGATCTTACCTATGATTATGTCAAGATTAATGCAGCCTATCGGACATAAGCTATGAAAGTAACTGCCCACTCTATATTGTAATAACGTCGTCACAAAGCTCCTTATTTACGTTTCATGTAAACTGCGTCGCTTTGTTCCTAATTCTTACAACATATGGTTAGCAGTTTATTAGTGCTTAATTATTAGAAAAATGATTTTTTAAGGGAATTTCCTGATGTCCGACAAAGTAGAAAACTCAAAAAACATGAGAGTTGTAATAAAGTGTGGTGGCTCCATTCTTAATAATCAGGCTGAACTTACGCATATTATAGCGGGGATTAAATCGCTGATAGAAAAAGGTTATCAACCACTAATTGTCCATGGCGGCGGCCCGGAGATTAGCCAATTAGCCAATAAGCTTGGGATTAAGTCTGAATTTAAAAATGGCTTACGGGTAACTGATGCTGCGATGCTTGAAATTACGCAAATGGCACTACTTGGTATCACTAATCCCAAGCTAGTAGCGGAACTAAATAAACAAACTATCAAGGCTAGTGGTTTGGCACTTCATACTTTAGGCGCACTTATCGCAGAAACGCTAGATATTGCTACTTATGGTTATGTTGGCGTGGTAACTAGCGTAAACCCAGAACCAATCTATCAGCTACTGGCAAATGGATTTATCCCAGTGATTGCGCCACTTGCGGTTGATGAAAATTGGCAAATACTTAATATAAATGCTGATCTTGCTGCGGCGGCGATTGCGAAGGCAATATCTGCCGAAAAGCTGATACTCCTTAGTGATATTGATGGCTATTATAGCAATTATCCAGATCCGAGTAGTCTTGTTGCAGAACTAAGTTTGACAGAGTTACAACATTTACTGACGACTGATAATAACTCAATAAGTGCTGGGATGATCCCAAAATTAGAAGCATGCTATCAGGCGGTCGGTAGTAAGGTAAATACCGCACACATCATAAATGGCAATAAAGCCGCAGCACTTGCTAATATAGCTTTGGGAATAGCTCAAATAGGCACAACTATTTATAAATCATCATCAAATAATACAGCTATAGATAAAAGTACGTTACAAACAAAAGGAGCAAGTGCATGAAAATCAAAGCCAGCATAATTGGAGCATCTGGTTATACCGGAGTAGAATTAATCCGGCTATTAAATGCTCATCCAAATGTCAAATTACAATATTTGGTATCAGAGAATAATGCCGGAAGTAAGGTTGGTGATATTTATCCACACCTTGATACTGCTGATAATTATAGTTTTAGTAACCCTGATATTGAAGCGATAGCAAAAAATAGCGATGTGGTTTTCTTGGCATTACCACATACCAAATCAATCACAGCGGTTAGTAAACTAATTGAATATAATTGCAAAATAATTGATTTAAGTAGTGATTTTCGTCTAAAAAATGGGGCAAATTATCAAAAATGGTATCAGCACCCAGCAGCTAGTCAATCGTTATTAGATCAAGCAGTATATGGTATTCCGGAAATTAATGCGGCTAACATCAAAAGAGCAACACTAATTGCTAATCCGGGTTGTTATCCAACCGCAAGTATTCTGGGGATTGCCCCATTAATCAAAAATCAGCTTCTGGATATTCCGCTAAATCATCCTTTAGTAATTGATGCAAAATCTGGGGTATCCGGGGCTGGCAAGACTCCTAACCCACATACCCATTTTTGTGAAGTAAGTAATAACTTTTCGGCATATCAGGCAGGTGGGATACATCGGCATATTCCCGAGATTGAACAGGAATTGGGCATTTTGGCAGGCAAAGATTTTACCATTCAGTTTACGCCCCATTTAATCCCGATTCCACGTGGATTAATGGCAACTATCTATGCACCAGTAAAGAAGAATATTAGCCAAACCGAGATTATTGACTGTTATAAAAGTTTTTATCAGCATCAAGAGTTTATAAAGATTAATTCACTACCGCGCCCGGATCTTAAAACAGTCATTGGGACTAATAACTGCAATATTAGTCTTCATCTGGATCAAAGAACTGGTTACCTGATAATCATAAGCGCGATTGATAATCTTATAAAAGGTGCTTCTGGACAGGCAATCCAAAATATGAATTTGATGTTTGGGCTACCTGAAACTAGTGGCTTAACTCAACTCGCAATCTATCCATAAGATAAGGAAGATAAAATGACTAAACTATGGGACAAAGGCTATCAGATAAACCACGATCTGGAAGCATTTATGGCAGGTTCGGATCCATTACTTGATCTTAAAATTGCTAAATATGACTGTCTAGCAAGTATTGCTCATGCCAAAATGCTTGCAACAATCAATTTACTTAGCCCAACTGAATGCGAGGCTCTTACTTCTGAGCTAAAAGAGATAATCAAACTACTTGTAACGGATAGTTTTAATATCGACATGGATCAAGAAGATATTCATACTGCAATTGAAAACCATTTGATAGCAAAGCTTGGTGATATTGGCAAAAAAATCCATACTGGCAGATCAAGAAATGATCAGGTATTAACCGCCTTAAGATTATATAGCAAGGCTAAACTTGAGGATATTTATCAGTCTATGATAGCCGCACTCGAAGTATTCTATGCCTTTACTTCCAAATATCAAAATATTCCCTATGTCGGTAGAACTCATTTCCAAAAAGCAATGCCTTCTTCGTTTGGACTTTGGGGTGGCGCAATGCTTGAATCTCTACTTGATGATATAAAGCTAATAAACAATGCTTACCAGATCATCGACCAGTCACCACTTGGCTCTGCCGCCAGCTACGGAGTAAATTTAGAATTAGATAGAGAATATTCAAGCCAAGAAATGGGCTTTAACAAAGTACAGAACAACGTACTATATGCTAATAATAGCCGCGGTAAATTTGAAGGGATAATTATTCATGGATTAAGTCAGATTATGCTCGATTTGGCAAAATTATCTACCGATATAATTATCTTTGCAGCACCTGAATTTGGCTACCTAAATTTACCAGAAGAGTTTTGTCCGGGAAGTAGTCTAATGCCAAATAAGAAAAATCCCGATCCATTTGAGTTAATCCGGGCAAAATCAGCTAGCGTAATTAGTAAATTAATGCAGGTAATGGAAATTTCACGCGGCTTACCTTCTGGTTATAACCGTGATTTTCAGGAAACCAAGGAGCCATTGATTAGCTCATTTGAGATTACCCAGCAATCACTGGAAGTTGTCGCATTAATCATGGCAAAAGTTACAGTAAATGAAGAAAAATGCCTAGCAGGCTTTAGCCCGGAAGTCTTTGCAACAGATCATGCATTGGCTTTAGCTACTAGCGGAGTTCCATTTCGTGACGCTTACCGTGAAACGGCACTAAATATTGATAAACTAGAGTTAAATGATCCAGTTAGCAATATACTCGCAAAGAAGCATCAGGGTGCAACCGGAAATTTGGGGCTAGATTTACTATATCAGCAAATTCAGGATTTAAAACAAAATTCTTTAGGATGAACTTTATAAATCATAAGAATAGGTAAATTATTAAGTTTGAAGCGCAAAATTTATCTATTTTTAGTCTAAGAAAGTTTTTTATAACAATATAAACTCAAAGTATTTCAATTTTGGACGTGAACAAGACTGGAAGACAAAGAGTAAGATAAAAAGGAGCACATTATGACACAAAAACTACTTCTTGCCTATAGTGGCGGACTTGATACTTCGGTAATTCTGAAATGGCTGATTAGCAAAGGCTATGAAGTAACCGCTTTCATTGCCGATGTCGGACAAGATGAAGATTTTAAACAAGCTAAAGCAAAAGCTTTAGCAATCGGTGCAAAAGAAGTAATCATTGCTGATTGTAAAGAGGAATTTGTTAGTGACTATATAATCCCGGCATTACAAACTGGTGCTCTTTATGAAAATCGCTATCTTCTTGGTACTTCGCTAGCAAGACCATTAATTGCGAAAAAAATGGCTGATTATGCTCTTACTCATAATATCAAATACCTTGCCCATGGCGCAACTGGGAAAGGCAATGATCAAATCAGATTTGAATTGGTATTTTTGCAATTTATCCCGGATGTAACCATCATTGCACCATGGAAAGAAGCTGAATTTCTAGAGAAATTTACAGGTAGAACCGATTTACTAAACTATGCTAAAGATAACAATATCCCGGTAACTTCAACTCTGGCAAAACCATATAGTATCGATGAAAATCTGATGCATACCAGTTATGAAGCCGGGATTTTGGAAGATCCAGAGTTAACGCCACCTGATGATATGTATAAAAAAACCTTGTCACCAATGGAGGCACCGGATGAGATGTTAACTTTAACTATCGAATTTAACAAAGGTATTCCATTAAAAGTTACTGATCATAATAACAAACAGACTATTGAACATAACCTACTAGCGATATTCTCTTACCTAAATGAGGTTGGTGGCAAAAATGCAATTGGCAGAATTGATATTGTGGAAAGCAGGTTTGTTGGCATGAAATCAAGAGGAATCTATGAAACTCCGGGTGGCACTATTCTTCATAAAGCCTATCAGGATCTGGAAACCATGGTTCTAGATCGGGAAGTTATCTTGCTAAGAGCAATTAATGCACCAAAAATCGGGCAATTAATCTATAACGGCTTCTGGTTTAGTCCAGAAATGCAGATGCTAATGCAAGCAAATCAAGTTAGCCAAAAGAGCATCAATGGTAGCGTTAAATTAGGCTTATATAAAGGCAATGTCATAATTCTTGGCAGAAACTCACCCAATTCACTCTATGACCATGATATTGCTAGCATGGATAAACTTGGCAATTATGATCAAACCGATGCCAAAGGGTTTATCAAATTAAACGCGTTAAGACTTAAACCACAAAAATTCATCAATTAACGGAGCTTAAAATGCAAATCTGGCTAACTCTTGCCAACGGGCAGCAATATTCGGGAATGGTAGCTAATTATAATAGTCAGGACATAAATGGTGAACTGGTTTTTAATACTGGGATGACTGGCTATGAAGATACATTAACTGATCCTTCCTATGCAGGACAAATTCTGGTATTTACCTATCCATTAATCGGTAATTATGGTGTGCGCTTACAGGAAAATCTTGAGTCAGACAAGATTCATGTCAAAGCAATAATTTGCAATCAGATAGTTGATAATCAAGAGCATCATCAAGCAATCACATCCTTTATTGATTGGCTTAAAAAGCATGATATTCCAGTTATTACTGGAATTGATACCCGGCAGCTAACCAGAGACCTTAGAGAAGATGGCACTATGGATTGTGTAATCTCAGAAAATAAAAATACTCTACCTAAATTATCGGGAAAACATGAAATGGCAGGTACGAAGGAAATCATCTATCACGGCAATGGTAAGCATAAAATCATCCTACTTGATTGTGGGGTTAAAAAAAGCATTATCCGCTATCTACTTAATTTTGATGTCAGTATCAAACAGGTACCGTACGATTATGATTATAGCAATGAGGACTATGCTGGGATTCTACTTTCAAATGGTCCGGGAGACCCAGAAGACTATGGGAAAAGTATTACGGTTCTAGAAAAAACACTAGCAAGCAATAAGCCAATCTTTGGTATTTGCTTAGGGTCGCAATTACTTGGTTTAGCTAGTGGAGCGAGTACGTATAAGCTAAAATTTGGACATCGTGGACAAAACCAGCCTTGTCAAGATACCAATACCCTAAAGTGCTATCTGACGGCACAGAATCATAACTATGCACTGGAAGAAAAAAGCATCGCTAGTGACTGGAGTATCAGCTTCAAACATTTGCATGATGGTAGTGTTGCAGGTATCAGTCATTGTGATAAGCCATATTCAGCGGTACAGTTTCATCCTGAGGCAGCCGCCGGACCAAATGATACAGCGTTTCTCTTTGAGAATTTTTTTAACCAGATTAAAATTCAGGGATTGGTAACATGAAAAATATTTTATTGATCGGCTCTGGTGGATTAAGAGTTGGACAGGCAGGCGAATTTGATTACTCTGGCTCACAGGCAATCAAGGCATTTAAATCCGAAGGTCATCGGGTAATTTTGATTAATCCAAATATTGCGACCGTACAGACTGATGAGTCAATGGCAGATAAAACCTATTTGCTACCATTAACGCTAGCCGAAGTAACAAGCATAATTGAAACAGAAAATATCCAGCTTCTGGCGCTTAGTTTTGGCGGACAAACTGCATTAAATCTCGGGGTGGAACTAGCTGACAGTGGTATCCTTGATAAGTATAATATCCAAATACTTGGTTCGCCAATCGCTTCAATAAAAGCAACTGAGGATCGCGATCTTTTTAAGGCAACTCTTGAAAATAAGCAAATAAAAACACCACTCAGTAAAGCAGCTAACTCATTGGAAGAAGCGATTACCAATGCAGGGATAATTGGCTATCCATTAATGCTTCGTTCTGCATTCTCATTAGGTGGGCTTGGCTCTGGCAAAGTTAGTAGCGAAGAAGAATTAATTACCAAAGTAACTCAGGCACTAGCTGTCACACCACAGGTTTTACTCGAAGAATACCTAACTGGCTGGAAAGAATTTGAATACGAAATAGTCAGGGATATGGAAGGTAATGCGCTTACCATCTGCAATATGGAAAATCTTGACCCTATGGGTATCCATACTGGAGAAAGTATCGTTATTGCACCAGCCCAAACCCTGACTAATAATGAGCATCAACAGCTAAGAGATGTAGCACTGAAATGTGCAGAGCTTTTTGGCATAATCGGTGAATGTAATATTCAGTTTGCAGTTAATCCCCAAAATGGTGATTATCGGGTAATTGAGATGAATCCGCGGCTATCCAGATCAAGTGCGCTAGCATCAAAAGCAACAGGCTATCCGCTTGCTTTTGTCGCAGCCAAGCTATGCCTTGGGTTACCACTTTATAAGATAGAAAATAGCCTAACCGAATCAACTAGCGCTTATTTCGAGCCAGCTCTTGATTATGTGGTGGTGAAAATTCCTAGATGGGACACCCACAAAATGCCAGCTGCGGATAGAAAAATTGGCAGCGAGATGAAAAGTGTCGGTGAAGTAATGGGTATAGGCAGAAGCTTTGCTGAAGCCCTACAAAAAGCAGTACAAATGCTAAATATCGGGGCTTCTTGTTTGCATGATTATCCATTCGGAGATGCGGTTTCGCTTGAGAACGAGATTGAATTTGCGACAGATAGGAGAATATTTGCGCTTTATAAATGGTTTTTTGCTGGTGGTACAGTTACTAAAGCTCATACACTATCACATATTGATCCGTGGTTTCTTAATGGAATAGCAGCGATTGCCAATTTTACCAAAGACTTGGCAAATCTTAGCCTTAACTATGAAGTATTACTAGCTGCCAAACAGTTTGGTTTAAGCGATAAAGTTATCGGTGAAATCCATAATCTAACAGAAAATGAAATTAGAGAATTACGTTATGGTTATGGAATCATCCCGGTAGTGAAGCAGATTGATACCGTCGCAGGTGAAATGGCAGCCAAAAGCAATTATCTATATCTAACTTATCATGGGACTCATCATGATTTATCCGCATCAAAAGAACATATCTGTATTCTTGGCTCGGGTCCATATTCGATTGGCTCGTCAGTTGAATTTGACTGGTGTACGGTAAATCTAGCTAGAAGCTTACGGCAAAAAGGCAAACAGATAATCATTATCAATTCAAATCCTGAAACAGTTTCAACCGACTATGACGAATCAGAGCGCCTCTATTTTGAGCCACTTAGTTTTGAAAGAGTTGCCGATATTCTTGATTTTGAAAATCCGACAGCTACTATCGTTTGTGCAGGTGGACAAATTGCCAATAATCTAGCGCCAAAGCTAGCAGAGTTTAATTATAAAATACTTGGAACACCGGCAAATAAGATTCTACAGGCTGAGAATCGGCAAGAATTTGCAACTATGCTTGCTAGTTGTCAAATAAATCAACCACACTGGGCAAATGCAAATAGTCTTGAAGAAATTCGTTCGTTTATAAACACCCATGCTTATCCGCTGATAGTCAGACCTTCGTTTGTATTATCAGGTTCAGCAATGAAAGTAATTGATAATGATAATGAGCTAATCGCTTATCTGACAAAAAATAAAGTTTCCACTGATAATTCGGCAGTAATTAGTCAATTCATCAAAGATGGCAAAGAAATCGAGGTTGATGGAGTTTGCCAGCATGGTGAGATAATCTTCTTGGCGATTGCTGAACACGTTGAAAATGTAGGTGTGCATTCTGGCGATGCAACGATTATTTATCCGGCACAAAGCCTCGCTACTGAGATTATGACAAAGATTCAGGAAATCTCGATTAAGATAGCAGCAAAGCTTACGCTACATGGTCCATTTAATATGCAGCTTATTCTAAAAGATGATGATTTACTGGTAATCGAATGCAATGTTCGGGCATCGCGTTCCCTACCCTTTATTGCTAAGGTAAGCGGGGTTAATCTGGTTAGTCTGATTGCTGATATTTTACTTGAGAAAAAGGTTGCAGCGCTTAACCATACACCCGAACAGATCGGTGTGAAATGTCCGGTATTTTCCTACAATCGTTTTAAAGGGGCAGATCCAGTTAGTCAGGTTGAAATGGCAGCTACTGGTGAAGTTGCCTGTATCGGTGATAACTTGGCTACGACATTTTTCAAATCATGGATTGCAAGCGGGCAGAATATTAATAGCAATAAATTATTAATTCAGCTACCAGAATATATTCTTAATAAGGAAACACTAGCAAATCTAGAGAAATTATTAGGCTTAGGATGGGAAATTAGTAGCTATTGCAATACTTATCAGCTACTCACCGATAATGGAATCAAGGTAAAGCATCATGTGAGAGATACAATTAAGCCAGCAATTGCAAAGCAGGAGTTTGGTTTAATCATTAATATACCGGAAAATAATTATAATGCCAGTAATAATCTAGATGAATATATGATTAGACGGAGCGCTATTGATTATCATGTTCCGCTAATTAGTAATGCTCAGGTGGGTAAATTGATGCTTGATTACCTAGCAAATCAATAAGGTATACTTAAACAGATTCATCATCCTGGGTTTGTTGCTAAGCTCTTTGCTTACTAGTTGTAGGCAACAGCGCTTGGTCGCCTACCATGAATCTTCAATCTGATTGAGTATATTTAATTTAGATAACAGTAGAGGAAAACTAACAATGTACATACGGCAAGATTATAGTAAATACTTTCTTGATATTTATGGGCAGGTTGATTTTATGCCTGTTTCAGCCAAAGGCTCAAGGATGTACGATGCAGATGGTACGGAAGTAATCGATTTCGCAGCCGGGATAGCGGTAAATAGCCTTGGGCATTGCCATCCGGAATTAATCGCTGCATTGACAGCTCAGGCACAACAACTCTGGCATGTAAGTAATATCATGGTAAATCAACCAGCACTGGAATTCGGTAAATTACTGACTGAAAATAGTTGCTGTGATAAGGCTTTTATCTGTAATACTGGGACTGAAGCGATTGAAGCCGCGCTAAAACTGGCTAGGCGCTATAATTTGAAAAACTTTGGCAAAGATAGACATAAGATTATTTCATTTAAGAATAGTTTTCACGGTAGAACCTTATTTGCCGTCTCAGCTGGTGGACAAAGTAAATATAGTGAAGATTATGCCCCGTTACCTACTGGGATCAGTCATGCAGAATATAATAATCTCGAGAGTATCGAAGCTATGATTGATGAATCAACAGCTGCCGTGATTATTGAGCCGATACAAGCTGAAGGCGGAATTATCCCGGCAAACCCAGAATTCTTACAAAAGCTACGCGAACTATGTGATAAGCATCAAGCAATTTTGATTTTTGATGAAGTACAGACTGGAGTTGGTAGAACTGGCAAGCTCTTTGCCTATCAGCATTATGATATTGAGCCAGATATAATTTGTCTGGCAAAAGCATTGGGTGCAGGATTCCCGATTGGCGCTATCTTAGTAAAAGACAAATATAGCTCAGGGTTTGAGATTGGTTCTCATGGGACGACCTTCGGCGGTAATCCGCTAGCTTGTGCCGTTGCTACGAAAGCATTTAGCATCATCAATACCCCAGAAGTACTAGATGGTGTCCAGCAAAAAGCACAACTATTTAGACAACATCTCGAAGAAATTAATAATAAGCTTGATATTTATAAAGAAATTCGTGGTAAAGGCTTATTAATTGGCATGGAACTCAATGATAACTACGCTGGACGTGCCAAAGAAATTATGCAAGCAGGTTTTAAGAATAAAGTTGCAACGCTGATGGCTTCACCGAATGTTACTAGGTTTACTCCATCACTAATAATTCCTAATGAAGATATTATGCTTGGCTGCCAGAGATTCCTAGATGGACTATTAATCTGGCAATAAATTATATAATGAGCCTTAAAATTTTGGTAATATTTTACATTAATTGATGAGGTGAAAATAATAAATCCGGTAGATTACCGGATTTATTATTTTGGAATACTATAGAGTTAGTCAATATTATATGCGCGTTCACCGTGCTCTGCCAAATCAAGCCCAGACTCTTCATCATCAGCATTAACGCGTAAACCAATGGTTTTATGGATGATTGCAAGTAATACATATGTTGCAGTGAAACTAAAAAGTGCGCCAAGAGAAGTTACCACTAACTGTTTGTATAACAGTGACCAGTTACCATAAATAGCGCCATCTGGAATTGCTGGATTAATTTTGTTTGAAGCAAAGACACCTACCAAAATACCGCCAATAAAACCTGGAATACCATGACAGATAAATACATCAAGGGTATCATCTACCATACGCTTAAATTTGGCAGCATGTAAGATAAAAGTATAGCTGATAGCTGAGGCTATTGCTCCAATTGCAATCGCTGATGAGCAGCTAACATAACCAGCAGCTGGGGTAATCGTTACCAGCCCAACAATCAACGAGGTGGAAATTCCGGAAATACTTTTGGGGTTTTTGAAAAGAATATCACAAAGAATCCAGACAAACATTGCGCTCGATGCCGCAAACATGGTATTTTCAAAGGCTATCATTGCTATTGGTGATAATTCAAGGCTAGAGCCAGCATTAAACCCAAACCAGCCAAACCAAAGCATACCACAGCCTAATACCATAAAGGGTAAGTTATGTTTGCCATGTAGTCCGCTAATTTTGCGATGTTTTAGCATTACAGCTAGCGCTAAGCCAGAGAATCCGGCACTAACATGGACAACTACACCACCAGCGAAATCAAATGCACCAAATTGAGCTGCCCAGCCATTACTATCCCAGACTGTATGCGCGATAGTACAATAGACACAAACTATCCATAGCACGATAAAAACAATGTAAGCATTGAATTTCAGCCGTTCAACCCCTGAGCCAGAAATGATTGCTGGGGCAATACTGGCAAACATTGCCTGATAACAAATAAAAGCAATGGTTAAAACTTTGGTATTAGGGAAAATATCTACTGGGCTAATTCCATTTAGAAAAAGATAATCAAATCCACCAACGAAAGCATTATTCCCCGAAAATACCAGCGAGTAACCGCATAGCCACCAAACAATTGGTACTATCCCAAGCGTGATGATACTCATTTTTATGGTATTTAGCACATTTCTTCCAGATACAAGTCCAGCATAGAAAAATGCGAGCCCAAAATTCATCAAAAGAACCAGCATAGCCCCAAATGCTACCCAGAAAGAATTGATATAAACTGGATCCATTCTTAGTTTCCTTCTATGAACTCTTTGATTTCACGAGCGGCAGCTATTCCATCCGCAATTGCATGGACTACTAAACTTGCGCCTCTGACAATATCACCCCCAGCAAAGATTTTGGGATTGGCAGTTTGTAGGCGTTCCTTTTGTACCCGAATTCGCCCATGATGATCAGTTTGCACCTGATGCTGGGTTAACCATTGATATTGTTCAGGTTTGAAACCAAATGCAGTGATTACCACATCAGCTTCAATCTCAAATTCACTACCAGCTATATGTTCAAGGCTTGTTTTACCATCCGAGTTAGTTACTTGCTCTGTTTTGACAAACTTAACCGCATGTAGCTTTTCATCACGTATTATTAGCCCAACTGGCTGAGAATTAAAGATAAATTCGCTACCTTCTTCACAAGCATTCTGATATTCTCGCTTAGAACCCGGCATTGATTTTTCATTACGCCGATAAATCCCAGTTACTTTACTTGCACCAAGACGGATTGAGGTACGAATACAATCCATGGTTGTATCACCGCCACCAAGGACAACAATTTTTTTGCCTTCAATTGAACCTTTTAGGCTGATTTCTTTATTATCAATCAAGTCCTGATTTACCTGTTGCAGATAGTCAATCGCTTCAGTATGAAATATTCCATGATTAAGTATTGCTGGCTCACTAAGTGATTGATATGTACCGGTTGCGATAAATACCGCAGCATGTGATGCTACTAGTTCTGTTAATTCAATGTCTTTACCAATCTCAATGCCCAGTTTAAATTCAGCACCAGCATCAAGAAGTAACTGATAACGATTTTTGATAATTTCTTTTTCAAGCTTGAAGGCAGGAATACCAAAAGTAAGTAAGCCGCCGATGAAGCTATTCCGATCATAGATTACAACATTGATTCCTGCTTGTAATAAGCGATCGGCACAAGCTAATCCAGCTGGTCCAGCACCAATAATTGCTACCTTTTTATCAGATTTTTTTTCTGGATAGTCGGGTTTCCAACCAAGTTTAAATGCTTCATCGCTGATATATTTTTCTATATTACCAATGGTAACCGCGCCAAACCCATTTTCTAAGGTACAGCTACCTTCACATAGCCTATCTTGTGGGCAAACACGCCCGCAAATTTCAGGAAATGCGTTAGTTGAATGAGATAGTTTGGCAGCATCTATGATCCTGCCTTCATTTGCCAGTTTTAGCCATAATGGAATATAGTTATGTACCGGACACTTCCACTGACAGTAAGGATTACCACAATCTAGACAGCGTTCAGATTGATCTTTTAGCTGCTCATTCGCTAGTGGCTGATAAATCTCAATAAACCTGCTTTTTCGTTCTTCCAGATTTATTTTTGCCGGATCCTGACGATTAGTTTCGATAAATTTATTAACATTTTTTTTCATGGTTATTACCTTGTCAGAAATCTGGTTAAATCTGCGGCTTTTATTGCTTTAGGTTTGATAAGTACAATTTCATTGATGTTACTATCAATATCAGCTAGAAACTGCATTGCACGGCTTGATCGCGTTTCTTGATAATGCTTTTCTATCAGTTCTTTGAGATATGCGTAGTGTTCATCTTTATTTTCTGTGATGTTTTTTAGATAATCAGCTTCAATAAAGTCGGGGTTCAGATTTTCGCGTACTTTATCTAGATTATCCCAAATATAGCAAAGTCCACCAGTCATCCCAGCTCCAAAATTTTGATCTATGCTCCCAAGGATACTCACGACTCCACCAGTCATATATTCGCAACCATTACTAGCTAAGCCTTCAATCACGGCAACAACACCTGAATTACGTGCGGCAAACCGATCTCCAGCATTGCCATTGGCAAATAAGAAGCCACTAGTTGCACCATATAAACAGGTATTTCCCATTACCGTGACGGCTGAAGTAATATTTGGATTTTGATGTTTAATAACCAGTTTCCCACCAGCAAGACCTTTACCAACATAATCATTGGCTTCACCCTCAAGGTATAACTCCATTCCACGGCAAGCAAAAACACCAAATGATTGCCCAGCAATTCCTTTAAAGTTTAGCCGGATTGGATTATCAAGTCCATGATTACCATAATTTTTAGCGATTTCACCAGCTAATGTTGCGCCAGCTGAACGATCGGTATTATAGATGCCATAGTGTTTATTAAGTGGCTCAAGATTATAAACCGCTTCCATACAGTCAGCATAAATCCGTTGGTTTAATACACCGCGATCGTGTCCAATATTAGCCTCACTGTAATAACGCGGATAGTTTGAATTTATTGCCGCTAATTCTAGAATTGGTTTTAGATCAAGTTTTTTACCATTTGGGTTTTCAAGGATACTTAGCAAATCAGTTCTACCGATTAGATCAGTTAGATGATTTATACCCAGATAATGCATGATTTGTCTTACTTCATGGGCAATTCCACGGAAGAAATTAATTACCATTTCAGGAATACCATTAAAGTGTTCCTGTCGTAATTTTTCATTTTGGGTTGCAAGTCCGGTAGCGCAGTTATTTAGGTGACAAATCCGTAAGTATTTACATCCTAGGGCAATCATTGGTGCGGTTCCAAAGCCAAAAGTTTCTGCACCTAGAATCGCTGCTTTTACTACATCTAATCCAGTTTTTAGCCCGCCATCAACTTGCAGGCGGATTTTATGGCGCAGGTTATTAGCAACGAGTGCGGCATGAGTTTCAGCAATACCCAGTTCCCAAGGGCTACCAGCATGCTTGACCGATACTACCGGAGCAGCCCCAGTACCACCATCATAACCAGAAATAGTGATTAAATCAGCTTGTGCCTTGGCAACACCACAGGCTATGACCCCAATTCCCGGTTCGGATACTAATTTTACCGAGATCATTGCTCCGGGGTTTAGCTGTTTTAAATCGAAGATTAATTGCGCCAAATCTTCAATTGAATAAATATCATGATGTGGAGGAGGGGAGATTAGCGTTACTCCGGGCGTTGCATGGCGTAGTTTAGCAATTTCAACGGAAACTTTTTCACCCGGCAATTGTCCGCCTTCACCCGGTTTAGCACCTTGTGAAATCTTGATCTGAATTATTTCTGCACTCATCAAGTAGCTTGGAGTTACTCCAAATCGTCCGGATGCAACTTGCTTAATTTTGGAATTAGTCATACTGCCATAACGTAGCGGATCTTCGCCACCTTCACCTGAGTTAGAACGCCCACCAATAGTATTCATGGCTAGGGCTAATGCTTCATGTGCTTCTTTACTTAATGCACCAATTGACATGGCAGCACTATCAAACCTGCGACAAAGTTCATCAATGCCATCCATGCGTGGATTTAATAAATCATCTTCTGATAGATCACCTAAGCTATAAGTAAGATTTAATTTGAATAAATCACGAATACACATTGGCTTACGTTGGTTAACTTGATTTGAATATTCATAAAAATCATTTAGGTTACCAGTATTGACTGCTTTTTGTAATTTGGCAACCACATCTGGATTAAAACCATGATATTCACCAAAGAAAGAGTATTTGAGGACACCACCCATAGCTAAATATTCGCTATTATCCCAAGCTTTTTTATGCGTAATTGCCAACTCTTCCTCGAGATTAGCAAAATTAAGCCCTTCAATTCTGGAGCTAGTTTGGTTAAAGCAAATATCACAAATTTCACTACTAATCCCAAGGGCTTCAAATAATTGCGAACCGCGATAAGAAGCTACTGTTGCAATCCCCATTTTTGACATAATTTTTAATATGCCTTTATTGATGGTTGCAAGATAATTATTTATCAGTTTGGCTAATGGTTCCTGAGATTTAATTGAAGTGTGTAATTCAGCAATTAGCTGATAGCTAAGATAAGGATAAATCGCCGTTGCGCCATAGCCCAATAAGACACAAAAATGATGTGAATCACGTGCAGTCGCAGTTGCCACGATCAGATCAACCTGATGTCTTAATCCTGCATCAACTAAGCGGTTATGAATTGCCCCAATAGCTAATGCGGCAGGAATAATTAATTCCTCTTTGGAGATATTTTCATCATTTAAGATAATCACATTAATGCCGGATGCTACTTCACTTATGCATTTATCAGCAAGAATAATCAGCGATTCTTTTAGCGATTCTGATTTACTGTATGATAGATTGATCTGTAGATTCCGTTGCCAATTATTTTTCGCACTAAGTATTTGATTAAACTGAAAACTATCTAAAACAGGAGATTCCAGTTTATAGCCAGCCAATTCTTTTTTAGTAACCAGATTTGGTTTTACTCCGATATGGGTATTTAGCGACATTACATATTTTTCACGCAGTGAGTCAATCGCTGGGTTGGTTACTTGGGCAAAGCTTTGGCGAAAATAATCAGTAAGCGGACGAATAGCACTACTTAATACAGCTATTGCGGCATCATCACCCATTGACATGGTTGGTTCTACACCATCAAGTGCCATAACTCGCATAACTTGTTCCATTTCTTCATAGCTGACGTGGAATAGTTTTTTATAGGTATCAATATTTTCCGCTAATGGTGCTAAATTATGGTTTAAATCATGTTTTATAGTTGCATAATGGTCATCTTTTATTAGATCAAGGTTAAATTGGCGATAAACTGCCTTGTCAAATAATACCATTTTACTTTCGGTATCGATGACTAACATCTCGCCAGCAGCAAGTCGGCTTTTAGTTATGAATTCTTCATTATCATAATCAATGATACCAGTTTCCGATGCGACAATTACTGTTCCATCTCGAGTAATTGAATAACGTAGCGGACGTAAGCCATTACGATCAAGTGTGCACATTACATGTGTACCATTAGTCATTACGACCCCAGCTGGACCATCCCATGCTTCAAAGCCAATGCCAACAGTTTGATACCATTTTTCAATATCACTTGCAAGACGGTTATTATCTTCCGAAAATGGTGGTATCAGGGTGCGTAGCGCCTGTTTATAATCGATGCCACTCATTATTAGCATTTCTAGCATATTATCTAGGCTAAATGAGTCAGACCCATAT